>PQCP01000088.1 GCA_003062205.1 Candidatus Sedimenticola endophacoides | reverse complement strand
CGCAGGCGCCGGTCTTCGATGCGGCGGAAGGCGCCGCGCAAGCTGGCGCTGTCGGGGGCGGGCCGCCCCACCGAGCGCTCGTCCAGATAACGACGCATTGGGGTGGCGTCCAGCTCCTTGTGCACGCTGCGGTGGTACTCCTGCTCCAGCCAAGCCTGGGTCAGCTCGTTGAGTTGCGCCAGACGTAGATCGGTCACTCCCTCCAGTTGCGCCATCAGGCGTCCCTCCAGGGTCGCCCAGAAGCTCTCCTGCTTGGCATTCTGATAGGGGCTGTAGGGCAGCGTCGGTTCGTGCAGGATACCCAGGGCATTCAGTCCCTGCTGGAACTCCTCGGCCTGCATGGCGGCGCCGTTGTCGGTCATCAGGGCACGTGGCAGGCCGTGCTTTTGCAGCGCCTGGGAGAGTCCATGGACCAGGGTCTGGGCGGTCTCCGATAGATACCATTGCAGATGGCAGACGACGCGGGAGCGGTCGTCGATGATGCCGAGCAATAAGGGAGTCGCCCAGGCGCCGCTTGCGCTCAGGACCCGGCGCGATCCATGGTGGAAGTCTGCATGCCAAAGGGCATGGAAGAGTGTCGCTACCTCGTGAAAGATTTTGGGACATCCCAGTCCCCAAAATCGACTCGCCAACGCGACAGCCGTTACTGCCCCGACCGTCCTGCGCTCATCACGACTCCGTCCCGCACATTGCAGCAAAGCTGCTCGTGCGCAACTCCGTCATGATGACCACAATGACTCTACGGCGTGTCGGATGCGCTATTTGTATGCCCTACGTCACTCCCTATCGGTCGTAACTGCGGCCATACAACCGCGCCTACGCCTATCGGGGACTAACCGCCTTCGCTTCGCTCTCCATGGCGGTTAGCGGACGTACTCGACCTCGTAGCTGCGCACCTCACGTTTTTCCAGGCGGTGCTCGGCCTGCTGGGCGCCGGGTGTGTTGCGCTTGGGTGGACGGCGGCGGCTCCAGCCCTGGCTGCGGAAAAAACGGCGCACCGTGCCGTAGGAGGGGACGTCGGCATAGATCGCATCCTGCGCGGCCAAGGCCACCAGGTTGTCGTAGTGCAGTTGGATGGTCCAGCCGGAGTGCTCGCGGTACTGGGCGCGAAGTGCATCGATGTGGGCCGGGGCCAGGGTGCGGGAGCGGCCGGCATCGCCGCGTCGGCGGGGACGCAAGGCGGCGACCGGGTCGTCAGAGCCGCGTGCACGATAGTACCAGCGCTCCAGGGTCGGCACGCTGAAGGTCACGGCATGCCCATGGAGCGGGTGGCGCCAGTGGCGTTCGGCCAGCTCCTTGAGGGCGGTGGCCAGCTCCCCCTTCTCCGGGGGCGCGGCCAAGAGGGGGCCAATGATGGCAAAGCGCAACTGCGCCCAGCCGTCGGCAGGGTGTGATGAGGGCATCTCGGACTCCTGTGGTTGGGGAAAACCGGGAGCCTATCGAGCCACTGTTGGGGCAACTATCCCCGCTAACCGCCATGGAGAGCGAAGCGAAGGCGGTTAGTCCCCGATAGGCGTAGGCGCGGTTGTATGGCCGCAGTTACGACCGATAGGGAGTGACGTAGGGCATACAAATAGCGCATCCGACACGCCGTAGAGTCATTGTGGTCATCATGACGGAGTTGCGCACGAGCAGCTTTGCTGCAATGTGCGGGACGGAGTCGTGATGAGCGCAGGACGGTCGGGGCAGTAACGGCTGTCGCGTTGGCGAGTCGATTTTGGGGACTGGGATGTCCCAAAATCTTTCACGAGGTAGCGACACTCTTGGCTGCGGAAAAAACGGCGCACCGTGCCGTAGGAGGGGACGTCGGCATAGATCGCATCCTGCGCGGCCAAGGCCACCAGGTTGTCGTAGTGCAGTTGGATGGTCCAGCCGGAGTGCTCGCGGTACTGGGCGCGAAGTGCATCGATGTGGGCCGGGGCCAGGGTGCGGGAGCGGCCGGCATCGCCGCGTCGGCGGGGACGCAAGGCGGCGACCGGGTCGTCAGAGCCGCGTGCACGATAGTACCAGCGCTCCAGGGTCGGCACGCTGAAGGTCACGGCATGCCCATGGAGCGGGTGGCGCCAGTGGCGTTCGGCCAGCTCCTTGAGGGCGGTGGCCAGCTCCCCCTTCTCCGGGGGCGCGGCCAAGAGGGGGCCAATGATGGCAAAGCGCAACTGCGCCCAGCCGTCGGCAGGGTGTGATGAGGGCATCTCGGACTCCTGTGGTTGGGGAAAACCGGGAGCCTATCGAGCCACTGTTGGGGCAACTATCCCCGCTAACCGCCATGGAGAGCGAAGCGAAGGCGGTTAGTCCCCGATAGGCGTAGGCGCGGTTGTATGGCCGCAGTTACGACCGATAGGGAGTGACGTAGGGCATACAAATAGCGCATCCGACACGCCGTAGAGTCATTGTGGTCATCATGACGGAGTTGCGCACGAGCAGCTTTGCTGCAATGTGCGGGACGGAGTCGTGATGAGCGCAGGACGGTCGGGGCAGTAACGGCTGTCGCGTTGGCGAGTCGATTTTGGGGACTGGGATGTCCCAAAATCTTTCACGAGGTAGCGACACTCTTGGCTGCGGAAAAAACGGCGCACCGTGCCGTAGGAGGGGACGTCGGCATAGATCGCATCCTGCGCGGCCAAGGCCACCAGGTTGTCGTAGTGCAGTTGGATGGTCCAGCCGGAGTGCTCGCGGTACTGGGCGCGAAGTGCATCGATGTGGGCCGGGGCCAGGGTGCGGGAGCGGCCGGCATCGCCGCGTCGGCGGGGACGCAAGGCGGCGACCGGGTCGTCAGAGCCGCGTGCACGATAGTACCAGCGCTCCAGGGTCGGCACGCTGAAGGTCACGGCATGCCCATGGAGCGGGTGGCGCCAGTGGCGTTCGGCCAGCTCCTTGAGGGCGGTGGCCAGCTCCCCCTTCTCCGGGGGCGCGGCCAAGAGGGGGCCAATGATGGCAAAGCGCAACTGCGCCCAGCCGTCGGCAGGGTGTGATGAGGGCATCTCGGACTCCTGTGGTTGGGGAAAACCGGGAGCCTATCGAGCCACTGTTGGGGCAACTATCCCCGCTAACCGCCATGGAGAGCGAAGCGAAGGCGGTTAGTCCCCGATAGGCGTAGGCGCGGTTGTATGGCCGCAGTTACGACCGATAGGGAGTGACGTAGGGCATACAAATAGCGCATCCGACACGCCGTAGAGTCATTGTGGTCATCATGACGGAGTTGCGCACGAGCAGCTTTGCTGCAATGTGCGGGACGGAGTCGTGATGAGCGCAGGACGGTCGGGGCAGTAACGGCTGTCGCGTTGGCGAGTCGATTTTGGGGACTGGGATGTCCCAAAATCTTTCACGAGGTAGCGACACTCTTGGCTGCGGAAAAAACGGCGCACCGTGCCGTAGGAGGGGACGTCGGCATAGATCGCATCCTGCGCGGCCAAGGCCACCAGGTTGTCGTAGTGCAGTTGGATGGTCCAGCCGGAGTGCTCGCGGTACTGGGCGCGAAGTGCATCGATGTGGGCCGGGGCCAGGGTGCGGGAGCGGCCGGCATCGCCGCGTCGGCGGGGACGCAAGGCGGCGACCGGGTCGTCAGAGCCGCGTGCACGATAGTACCAGCGCTCCAGGGTCGGCACGCTGAAGGTCACGGCATGCCCATGGAGCGGGTGGCGCCAGTGGCGTTCGGCCAGCTCCTTGAGGGCGGTGGCCAGCTCCCCCTTCTCCGGGGGCGCGGCCAAGAGGGGGCCAATGATGGCAAAGCGCAACTGCGCCCAGCCGTCGGCAGGGTGTGATGAGGGCATCTCGGACTCCTGTGGTTGGGGAAAACCGGGAGCCTATCGAGCCACTGTTGGGGCAACTATCCCCGCTAACCGCCATGGAGAGCGAAGCGAAGGCGGTTAGTCCCCGATAGGCGTAGGTGCGGTTGTATGGCCGCAGTTACGACCGATAGGGAGTGACGTAGGGCATACAAATAGCGCATCCGATACGCCGTAGAGTGATTGTGGTCATCATGACGGAGTTGCGCACGAGCAGCTTTTCTGCAATGTGCGGGACGGAGTCGTGATGAGCGCAGGACGGTCGGGGCAGTAACGGCTGTCGCGTTGGCGAGTCGATTTTGGGGACTGGGATGTCCCAAAATCTTTCACGAGGTAGCGACACTCTTGTAACCCGCATCGCGCGCCACGCGACCCCCGTCCATCGCCCCGGATCTATCGTTGGAAAACTGTGACGCATCCTGCGGACACGCCCGCCCTCAGGGGCCTCAGGCCGACGCGGAGTCGACGCGACAGGGGTAGAAGGTGGAGTGGAGCACACCCTGCTCCAGCGAGCAGGCGTCGGCCGCCGTGCGCAGCGCCTCGTTATCATGGATCACCACATGGCTGCCGGTGACCGAGATGATCCCGGTGCTGGTGAAGTGCTTGATGATGCGCGACAGCGTCTCCGGCTTGACCGACAGGCGCGACGCCATCACGTGCTTTGGTATCGCCAGCTGAAAGGCGTTGTCGCCGTTGTGCGTCTGCTGCACCAGATAGGCGGCCACCCGGCAGGTGGCGCTATAGAGGCTGAGGTCATCGATCTCGTTGAGCAGCCCGCGCAGCCGCTGGCTCATGTCGCCGAGCAGCACGAAGCAGGTATCGACCGAATCCCGGAGCATGCTGGCGAAGTCGCTGGCGTCGATCCCGATCACCTCGGCCGCCTGCAGGGCCTGGGCGCCGACCGGATAGAAGGGGCGCTCCAGAAACATCAGCGCCTCGGCGAAGGTGCCGCCTGGGGTGACCACCTCGATCACCTTCTCGTTGCCCGAGGGCGACAGGCGATAGAGCTTGATCTGCCCGGTCAGCATCAGGTAGAAGCGGGTGGCCGACTCCTCCTGTTCGAACAGCGACTCGCCCTCCTCCAGGCGAACGCGCACCGCATGCCGAACCACGCGATCGAGCTGTGCCTCGCTCAAGCCGCCAAACAACACCCCTTGCCGCAGATCATCCTTGTGCACCTTCCCGTTGATCATGCAACCACCCCAGCCATCAGCCGACTTTTCCGATGTTGACAATTGGACGCCCACCCCCCGCAACCCGCCTTGACCAATATCAAGGATCGTGAAAGGGGAAAAAGGAGAATGGCAGCACCACAAAAACTCAGTCTGGAGGGACGAACCATGTCTCAGGCTTTCACAAAGGCCATGGCACGTAACATCTTTTACGGTGGAACGTTGTTCTTTTGTAACTATTCACCATACAAAATCGAAAAAAGTGCTTGACAGGTTTTTTGCGAAAATCTTCCAGTCTTAGCAACAAATCTCAGACCATCGTTATTCACACTCCAGGCGCTGATATTAGGCTCGCTGAAAGATTTTTATTGGCAGTGTGCCCGCGGGGCAGCATCATTTTTTTAGTCGCCTCATGACAGCGTACATCACCTAAAATTCTGTTCTAACCCGAATGTTTCATAAACCATTAGGTGACCACAAATACCGTACAACCAGACTAGGGTATTAGCCGAGAACTAGGCAGGCCGGTAACTGTTAGCGGGGCGACGATCATTTTTTCGGGGTTGTAGCGTCCATCGCTAACCGCCATGGAGAGCGAAGCGAAGGCGGTTAGTCCCCGATAGGCGTAGGCGCGGTTGTATGGCCGCAGTTACGACCGATAGGGAGTGACGTAGGGCATACAAATAGCGCATCCGACACGCCGTAGAGTCATTGTGGTCATCATGACGGAGTTGCGCACGAGCAGCTTTGCTGCAATGTGCGGGACGGAGTCGTGATGAGCGCAGGACGGTCGGGGCAGTAACGGCTGTCGCGTTGGCGAGTCGATTTTGGGGACTGGGATGTCCCAAAATCTTTCACGAGGTAGCGACACTCTTGATCCTGCTCGGTCATCTGCTCCCGGATCTCATGGTGCACAATGTAGCGGCTGTAACCGTCCAGGATACTGCACAGGTAATAGAAAGTCCCAGACAGATTCAGATACGACACGTCGATGTGCCAGTGCGCATGTGGCGACAGTGGCTGTACGAAGCCTTTCCCTTTTGTAACTATTCACCATACAAAATCGAAAAAAGTGCTTGACAGGTTTTTTGCGAAAATCTTCCAGTCTTAGCAACAAATCTCAGACCATCGTTATTCACACTCCAGGCGCTGATATTAGGCTCGCTGAAAGATTTTTATTGGCAGTGTGCCCGCGGGGCAGCATCATTTTTTTAGTCGCCTCATGACAGCGTACATCACCTAACCCGAATGTTTCATAAACCATTAGGTGACCACAAATACCGTACAACCAGACTAGGGTATTAGCCGAGAACTAGGCAGGCCGGTAACTGTTAGCGGGGCGACGATCATTTTTTCGGGGTTGTAGCGTCCATCGCTAACCGCCATGGAGAGCGAAGCGAAGGCGGTTAGTCCCCGATAGGCGTAGGCGCGGTTGTATGGCCGCAGTTACGACCGATAGGGAGTGACGTAGGGCATACAAATAGCGCATCCGACACGCCGTAGAGTCATTGTGGTCATCATGACGGAGTTGCGCACGAGCAGCTTTGCTGCAATGTGCGGGACGGAGTCGTGATGAGCGCAGGACGGTCGGGGCAGTAACGGCTGTCGCGTTGGCGAGTCGATTTTGGGGACTGGGATGTCCCAAAATCTTTCACGAGGTAGCGACACTCTTGAATAAATGTGTCCTGTGTGAATCTCCGCTATGTTTTAGTCACGTTGGTCTTGAAAATATCTGGTTGCTTCCGATCCATGGAGGGAGCGAAGATCTTCTGTCGAGTTCGCAGCTACCTGTCAACTTGCCGTAAGCAGGGCGTCTCAGCCACAGAAGCATTGGCATTGCTTTTTCAAGGCAAGAATCCAGACTTCATGGAATTGGATAAAGCCTGATGTGGCTAATCATGGCAAAATGAGCTGAATAGTTACGTTCTTTTTATTGCTTTTCCTCGCACTCTCATTCGACAGCGTCTCGGCGCTGCCGGAACGGGACAATCGTCAGAACCTGACCGAAACGGTTGCCCAGGGCAAGATACTTTGGGAAGAGAACAACTGCATCGGCTGCCACACCCTGCTGGGCGAGGGGGCCTACTTCGCGCCTGAGCTGGGCAACGCCTACCACCGCCTGGGCGGCGAAGCGGGCATCATCGGTTTCATCAAGAGCCGCCCCAAGGACGGTATCCCGGGCCGCCGCAGCATGCCGCAGTTCAACTTCTCCGACGAGGAGCTGCAGGCCATCGCGGAATTCCTGAAATATGTATCTGAAATCAACACCGCCAACTGGCCACCGAACATCCAGGGTTGATTGAGGGGAGAACAACGACATGCAATACCAATCACAATCCGTAGCCAAGCTCTACTTCATCGCAGCCATCGGGCTGTTCGTGGGGCAGATCCTGTTTGGCCTGATCATCGGCCTGCAGTACCTCATGGGCGACTTCATGTTCCCCGAGATCCCCTTCAACGTGGCACGCATGACCCACACCAACCTGCTCATCGTCTGGTTGCTGTTCGGCTTCATGGGCGCTGCCTACTACCTGGTGCCGGAAGAGGCCGAACGCGAGCTGGAGAGCCCGCTGCTGGCCAAGCTGATGTTCTGGATCTTCCTGGTCGCCGGCGCACTCACCGTGCTCGGCTACCTGCTGGTCCCCTACTCCGGTCTCGCCCAGATGACGGCCAACTCATTGATGCCGACCATGGGACGTGAGTTCCTGGAGCAGCCGACCATCACCAAGATCGGCATCGTGGTGGTCGCCCTGGCGTTCCTCTACAACATCGGCATGACCATCCTCAAGGGCCGCAAGACCGTGGTCAACCTGGTGCTGCTGATCGGCCTGGCCGGTCTCGCCGTGCTGTTCCTGTTCGCCTTCTACAACCCGGCCAACGTGGTCCTGGACAAGTTCTTCTGGTGGTGGGTCGTGCATCTGTGGGTCGAGGGCGTCTGGGAGCTGATCCTGGGCTCGATCCTGGCCTTCGTCCTGATCAAGACCACCGGCGTCGACCGCGAGGTGATCGAGAAGTGGCTCTACGTGATCATCGCCATGACCCTGATCACAGGCATCATCGGTACCGGTCACCACTACTACTGGATCGGTACCCCCGAGTACTGGCAGTGGTGGGGCTCGATCTTCTCCGCCATGGAGCCGATCCCCTTCTTCATGATGACGGTATTCGCCTTCAATATGGTCAACAAGCGCCGCCGCAACCACCCCAACAAGGCCGCGGTACTGTGGGCCCTGGGCACCGCCACCATGGCGTTCCTCGGCGCCGGCGTGTGGGGCTTCCTGCACACCCTCTCTCCGGTGAACTTCTACACCCACGGCACCCAGATCACCGCCGCCCACGGCCACATGGCCTTCTACGGGGCCTACGTGATGATCGTGCTGACCATCATCTCCTACGCGATGCCGATACTGCGCGGCCGCCAGGCGGCCAACAGCAACCGCTCCCAGGTGCTGGAGATGTGGTCGTTCTGGCTGATGACCGTATCCATCGTCTTCATCACCCTGTTCCTGACCGCCGCCGGCATCCTGCAGGTCTATCTGCAGCGCTTCAGCGACACCGCCATGCCGTTCATGGTGGTGCAGGACAAGATCGCCCTGTTCTACTGGCTGCGTGAGCTGACCGGTGTGATCTTCCTGATCGGTCTGGTGGTCTACATCGCCAGCTTCTTCGTCGGCAATGACGAGCCTGAAGCCAGCGTCGAGCCCACGGCGGAATAAGGCGTCCTCCATGCGGCAGGCGCCGGGCGCGCCTGCCGCCATGAAGAGGCTGAATAAAACCCCCAATTTGGCGGCCTGCTCTCCGGTGCAGTGCCGCTTTTTTTTTACCGCGATGCCGCCATCCATTCCGTGACCGTCCGGCAACGACAGGCGCGAACGATACTTAATCCAAGTCAAGGATGCGCCACGGCGTGGCCCGCATACTGCGGCATCGAAGGCACCCGGAATCGCACACAGGTTCATGAACAGCAGGCAACCCGACAGACGCTACCCCCCCGGCGATCTCGCCATCTGGATCTTCATCCTCGCGGAGTTGAGCGTCTTCGCCATCTTCTTCGCGGCCTACGCCTTCACCCGCATGAACAACGTCGAGCTGTTCAATGAATTCCAGCAGAGCCTCGACCCCACCTCGGCGATGCTCAACACCATCGCCCTGATCACCTCCAGCTACTTCGTGGTGCGCGCCCTGGCGGCGATCCGCGAGGACAACCGGGAGGGGTGCGAGAGCTGGCTGTGGGCCGCCTGCGCCATGGGCGGGGTGTTCCTGGCCATCAAGAGCGCCGAGTACGCCCACCACTTCGGCATGGGCATCAACCTCAGCACCAACACCTTTTACATGTTCTACATCTCGCTCACCTTCTTCCATTTCATGCACGTCATCCTGGGCATGGTGATTCTCGCCGCCGTGGCGGTGAAGACACGCCAGGGGGCCTACAGCGCCGATGAGCACACCGGTGTCGAGACCGGCGGCAGCTACTGGCACATGGTGGACCTGGTGTGGCTGATCCTGTTTCCGCTGGTCTATGTGATGCGATGAATCCCCGAAGCGAACACCGTCCGATGCCCCGCCCCTGCACCCTGGTCTACCTCGTCATGCTGCTGCTGACACTGCTCACCTGGCTGATCGGCAAGACCGGAATAACCGGCCTGCCGGTGGCCCTGGGAGTGCTGCTGCTCGCCCTGCTCAAGGGGCAGCTGGTGGGCGACTGGTTCATGGGCCTGCGCGGCGTGCGCGGCCTCTGGCGCTGGGCGGTCATCCTCTGGCTGGCGATTCCGGGGGCGCTGATCAGCGTCGCCTTCTACCTTTCGAGCGGAGCATAACCATGGAACCGATCCCGGCCAAACGGCCCGCCACGGGCAATGAACTCCCCTTCTATAAGCCACAGGGGCGTGAAGTCGAGCTGTTCGACCACGCCTGGCGCCATCAGCTTCCGGTGATGATCAAGGGCCCCACCGGTTGCGGCAAGACCCGCTTCATTCAACACATGGCAGCGCGCCTGGGGCGCCCCCTCTACCAAGAGTGTCGCTACCTCGTGCAAGAGTGTCGCTACCTCGTGAAAGATTTTGGGACATCCCAGTCCCCAAAATCGACTCGCCAACGCGACAGCCGTTACTGCCCCGACCGTCCTGCGCTCATCACGACTCCGTCCCGCACATTGCAGCAAAGCTGCTCGTGCGCAACTCCGTCATGATGACCACAATGACTCTACGGCGTGTCGGATGCGCTATTTGTATGCCCTACGTCACTCCCTATCGGTCGTAACTGCGGCCATACAACCGCGCCTACGCCTATCGGGGACTAACCGCCTTCGCTTCGCTCTCCATGGCGGTTAGCGGAAGATCACGATCAGACCGAGATACTCCAGGGTCAGCACCCGCCGCTCCCCCCAATGGCTGATCAGCCGCCCGATGCGCGGGGCCAGTGGCGTATTAATGGCGTGGTTGATCAAAAACAGCAATGCAATATCCGAGGCGCTGTAGCCGAACTTCTGCACCATCAGAAAACCGGCGAAAACCACGAAAATCTGCCGCCGCGCCCCGCTCATGAAGACCAGCGCGTAATAGAGCCAATAGCGCCGACGCAGCACCAGGTGCTTGTGCTGGGGGGTCTCATGGGCGAAGCGGGGAAACCACCACCAGGCGGCCAGCGCCACCAGCAGGGCGCCACAGCCGGCCACCGCATAAAGCCATACGTAACCCAGATCAAACAACTCCATGCCCACCCAGATACCGGCGAACACCAGGATCGAAGCGATCGACTTGGCCGACATCTGCCGTCCCATCACCAGGGGCGAACGCGACTTATCCACCCACTGCATGGTCAGTGACTGCTGCAAGGTAAAGTAGTAGTGGAACCCCACCGACATCAGCACGGTGGTGAAATAGAGCCCGTACTCGCTGGGCAACAGCCCGGTCAGCACAACCCCCAGCCCAAGCAGGGCGATGGAGATCAGGGCGAAACTCTGCTCGCGTATCAGCAGCAGGACGAACACCGTGGTAAAGGCGAGAAAACCGGGCACCTCGCGCAGACTCTGCAAGATACCGATCTCGATCCCCCCGAACCCCGCCGCCTCGATGGCGAAGTTGTTGAGCAGGGTATGCCAGGCGGAGAAGGCGAAAGACCCCGCCGCGGCGAGCAGGATCAGAAAGTGTTCAGGCTTCTTGAGGGACACGGCGGCAGCGCCTTCCAGGGTGAGAAGAGACGACGCTGGATTATAGGCCGATTTCGAAAAAGCGGAATCATCCCCCACACCGCGCAACCAGAGAACAATATTCCCGTCATCAACAGTAGCCACCGCCGCCGCCCTGCTGTAAAATCACCCGCTCGGAATGACCGAGAGGGGTGTGGACACACCTGAAACGGCGCATCCGGGCGGTTAGCTCAGCGGGAGAGCACTGCCTTCACACGGCAGGGGTCACTGGTTCAATCCCAGTACCGCCCACCAATCTAATCAAAGGGTTACCAAGAAATTGGTAACCCTTTTTTGCTGGATTGGGGCAACAGCCGGTTGGTTACCGGCTATTGATCGCCAACAAAGACATCAAAGACATCATCAAAGACATGGACATCCACCCTTTGAAGGATCCAACTGTAAAGACATGGACATCCACCCTTTGAAGGATCCAACAGCAATCATGGTCACCCACACACTGACATAGCAGCTGCGGGCACGGTCGATCCTATTACACGGTTTACCCATTCCACTCGCCGCAGTGTCAAATTCAACACCCACCATTCGCCCATACTCGTCGAGGCACGAGGTCACTCCGGACGGGGGAAACCTCACGGATGGGACGACCGATCAGGTCGTACACGCAGCGGGACCAAACAGAAGGCAGCTCCCCGATAACAGGGTTTCGTAACCCGGGCGATCTGGCCAGGACACTATCGCAGAGAGCGCTGCGGCTTACAGGTGCCCCGCCTCAGCCAGCCGCATCACCTGCCCGGCGGCTGCGGCGCCATGCGCACCGTGCAGGGCCATGATCCGCTCGGCGAGCCGGCGCCAGTGCGCCCCACCCTCCTGCGCCAGGCAGGCCAGCGCGCTGGCATCGCCCCGCTCATGCCACAGGCGGTAGGCGGCCTGCAGGCCGGGAAACAGCTCCTTGCGCATTCCCGCGAGGCTGCCGATGTAGAAGTGCAGAGAGGCGGGATCGCGGCGTAGCAGCGCCGGCAGGGTCGAGAGGCAATCGGCCAGATGATCGCGCACCGCGCGCGCCACCAACTCCGCGGGGGTGAAGGCGAAGTCGCTGAGCATCGCCTGCCACTGCCGGTCGCCGAGGTAGCCGCCGGCGGCGCACTCCCCCTGCTCGTGCAGGATCAACAGATCGATCTCATTCTCCGCCATCGCATCCAGTGCCGCCTCGGTATCGCTGTCGAAGGCGTAGCTGGAGAAGGCGCGCCCCAGGGCGTTGTCGGGGCGCTGCCAACGCCAGCTCTCCAGCTTCTCCCAGAGCATGCGCCGCAACGACTCGCGCCGCACGAAGATATCCCCCTCCAGGGTCATGGCCGGCGGGGCGGCGAGATCGCGGGCCAGCTCGCGCCCCGAGACGAACAGCGTGTGCCCACCCAGCACCTCTTGCCGCTCCAGCCGGCCCAGGAAGAAGTGGGGCTTGCCGGCGCTGCCCAGCCCTCCGCTGTAAACCAGCCCCCCTGGCACCAGGTGGTGATTGATCGCGGCGGAGTCAAAGGGGTCGAACCGCTCCCCCGCCAGTGTCAGAGGGGCGAATTCGGCCGCATCCAGCCCATCCCAGAGCGCCTCGCGCCGTTCGATCCACTCCGCCACCCGCTCGCGGGGCGGAACCTCGGCAAAGCCCAGCCCGCACTCCCAGCGATAGTACTCGCGCATCCGCAGCAGATAGGTACAGAGGCCGTAATCACCACCGTGGCGCGCATCCGCGACATGGCAGTTGTATTGCACCTGCTCCCGGAGCAGGGTCAGCTGTTTCTCTTCCACGACACCACCACGCCTGTTCACACCCCGCCCGTCCGTGCGGCGGACGGCGGCTGTTCGATACCAATGGGAAACCCCGCGCAGCCCCCCGCCGGATCTCCCCGACACGGAGGGCCGGAGCGGGTTTTCCCAGGACAATCCGGCGCTTACGGAAGCGCCCGCCACACGGACCGCCGGGAGATCCCGGATCCGGGTGAGATTTCCACACCCGCCCTCTTCCAAAGCACCACCATATCCGAGTAAAATACTATGTAATTGAACGGTAGTACATACCGAGCATACCCCAACCACAGAGCAGAGACGGTAAATTCATGGCCCTACGCATCAAAAGCCAATGGCACAAAGAGGAGGCCGAACGCTCCCTGGAGGAGATCGGCGGCGCGATCGCCTTCAACGCATGGCGCATCGCCCTGGACAAGGCGATCCATCTCCACGGCGAGCGTTTCATCTATCAGGATGACCGCCAGCGCCTCGACGTAATCGCCGAATACCTGATCTTCCAGGCACAGGTCGCCGAGCGCCAGGTGCGCGGCATGCTCGACGACGAGCAGCGCCGCACCCTGGTCACCGCGGCCGTGCTGAAGATGGCGGAGCACCTTCAGGACAACGCCCGGGAGATCCTCGGAGAGGGGGATGAACGGGGCCGCTTCGTGGAGCGCTTCAATCAGCGCGGCGCGGAGTACGCGGAGTTGAACTTCACCGACGAGGGCCCCAGCTACCCCTTCTACCGCCACCTCGGCTACGAGATCCAGCAGGTGATGGGCAGCGACCAGGAGAACCGCTGGGTGATCGACCAAGTGATGGACCTGGACGGCCCGGAGGTGTTCAGACAGATGCAGCGGATCGTCCGCAATCTGTTCATGTGACCGAACCGGAGGAGGCGACGCCGGAGACGGCGTGCGCGTTTCGAAACCAGACAGCAGGAACCAGCCCATGCGCCCAACCCAATTGATGATCGTCTTGGACCGCGAGTTCGCCAGCACGCGCCATGGCCACCACACCCCGGTGATGCTGTGGGGTCCGCCCGGGGTCGGAAAATCCCAGATGGTGGCCCAGATCGGTGCATCCAACGAGGTGCCGGTGATCGATATACGCCTCTCGCAGATGGAGCCCAGCGACCTGCGCGGCATTCCGTTCCGGGTCGACGGCCGGGTGGAGTGGGCGATCCCCTCCCTGCTGCCCGACAACGCGCGGCACGGCCCCGCCGGAATCCTGTTTCTGGACGAGATCAACGCCGCCCCCCCGGCGGTCTCCGCCGCCGCCTATCAGCTGATCCTGGACCGCAAGCTGGGTGACTATCAGGTACCCGACGGCTGGGCGATCTTCGCCGCCGGCAACCGACAGGGTGACCGGGGCGTCACCTACAGCATGCCCGCGCCCCTGGCCAACCGTTTCTCTCACTTCGAGGTGGAGACCCATCTCGACGACTGGGTGATGTGGGCCTACCGCAACGGCATCGACGAGCGCATCATCGGTTTTCTGCGCTTCCGCCCCGAGCTGCTGTTCGATTTCGATCCGGCCCACAACCCGGTCGCCTTCCCCTCGCCGCGCTCCTGGGAGTTCGCCCATCGCGGCCTACAGAAATTCGCCGACACGCCCCGGCTGCTGCAAGGGACGCTCCAGGCCTGCGTCGGCCCCGCCGCCGGCATCGAACTGCACGCCTTCGTCAACAGTCTCGACCAGATGCCCGACCTGGATGCCATCGTCACCGGCGCGGCGGCGGCGGTACCCGAGGAGATCGACCTTCAGTACGCGGTGGCCGCCGCCCTGGTCGGACGCGCCATCCGCGCCCACGACACGGACGGTGCAGCGCAGGTGATCGGCCACATCCTCGACTATGCGGGACGCTTCCCGCAGCGCGAGATGGGGGTGATGCTGGTCTCGGACATGCACCGCGCCATCGGCGCCGCCGTGTTCGATGTACCCCAGTTCGCCCAATGGGCTCAGGCGGTCTCCGACGTGATGCTGTTCGAGTAGCCGCGCCCCGGACAGACACCCATGGACCCGAAGCGCATAGAGACCAAGCTGGCCGCGGCCCGCACAAAACTGATCCTGGACAAGCCGTTCCTCGGCGCCCTGGTGCTGCGTCTGCCGATGGAGGCGGCGGACCCGCAGTGGTGCCGCACCACCGCAACCGATGCGCGCAAGTTCTACTACAACCCGGAGTACATCGACGCCCTGACCCTGGACGAGACCCAGTTCATGCTGGCCCACGAGGCGCTGCACTGCGCCCTGTCGCACTTTGCCCGCCGCCAGCATCGCCAGAAGCACCTCTGGGACCTGGCCTGCGACTTCGCCATCAACCCCCTGCTGGTGGAAGACGGACTCAAGGCCCCGCCCCAGTCACTGATGCTCGACACCTTCCGCGAAATGACGGCGGAGGAGATCTACCCCTACCTGGAGGACCACAAGGATAAGGAGACCCTCGACACCCACGCCTACGACCGCGACAGCGAGGGGGGCGGCTCCGGGGGGAGCGGGCAGGATCTGAAGCGAGACCGGGAGCCACCGCCCCAAAACGGCCAGTCCACCCCCCCGGAGCAGGGGCGCACGGACGGCGCGGGTGCCCCCGCTCCCCAGCCTCTGACTCCGGACGAGCGCGAGACCCTGAGCGTCCAGTGGCAACAGCGCATGGCCGGGGCCGCCCAGCAGGCAATGCAGGCGGGCAAGCTCGGCGGTTCCCTGGCACGCATCATCGACCACCTGCTCCAGCCCCAACTCCCCTGGCGCAACCTGCTGGCCCACTACCTCTCACCCAGCGCCCGGGACGACTACAGCTACATGCGCCCCTCGCGCCGTGAGGGGCACTTTATCCTGCCCAGCCTGCGCAGCCACCAGATCGACCTGGTGGTTGCCATCGACACCAGCGGTTCGATCAAGGCGCGTGAGTTCGGCGAATTTCTCGCCGAGATCAACGCCCTCAAGGGGCAGCTGCGGGCACGGGTCACCCTCCTCGCCTGCGACGCCGCGCTGGCCGATGGCGCCCCCTGGGTATACGAGCCCTGGGAGGAGATCGTCCTGCCCGGAGCCCTCCAGGGCGGCGGCGGCACCAGCTTCATACCGGTGTTCGACTGGATCGAACGCCAGGGCATGCGCCCGGCCACGCTGGTCTACTTCACCGATGGCGAAGGGGCCTTTCCCACAACCCCCCCCGGCTACCCCGTACTCTGGCTGATCAAGGGCAAGCAGCCGGTTCCCTGGGGACAGCGCATCCAGCTCAACTGAACCCCCAGCACGGCGCGCCCCTACCCCCGGGCCGCCACATTTGCTACCGTAGGCCGCATCGCGCACCAGGATCCGGAAAACCGGGAAGATACAGGGCATCGCCTGGTGAGCGGCGCGGCTCAACGGCCCTGCATGGCCAACCACCGCGCCCGCCCCAACCGGAGTTCGCGGAACCTTTCACAACCACCCGGGTCACTATGCCCATGTCCGAATACCGCTCACGAAACCAGCCACACACCCCACGGAGCCTGCTCGCGGCCATCCTGCTGACCGTCACCGCCCTGGTCCACGGACAGGGGCTTGACCTCGGCCTGCCGGATATCGGCGACCCCTCGGGCAGTCTCTTCACCCCGGCCCAGGAGCAACGCCTAGGCCAGGCCTTCATGCGTTCGGTCCACAAGAGCATGAAGGTGGAGAAGGATCCCCTGCTCACCGCCTATATCCAATCCCTCGGCAGCCGTCTGATCCAGAGCAGCCCCCACGTCACGGGCAGCTTCCACTTTTTTCTGGTGGACGACCCCCAGATCAACGCCTTTGCCGGTCCGGCCGGCAACATCGGCACCTACACCGGGCTGATCGCCACCACCGAGACCGAGAGCGAACTCGCCTCGGTGCTGGCCCACGAAATCGCCCACGTCACTCAGAACCACCTGGCGCGCACCTTCGACTCGGTCAACCGCCTGAACATGCCCACGGCGGCGATGATCCTGGCCGCCGTAGTCGTCGGCGCCGCCACCAACAACCCCGAGGCGGGCCTGTTCGTGGCACAGGGGGCCCAGGCGGCCCAGATCCAGCACCAGATCAATTTCACACGCAGTAACGAGCAGGAGGCCGACAGCGTCGGCATCGCCATCCTCTCCGGCGCCGACTTCGATCCCTCGGCGATGGCGGTCTTTTTCGACCGCATGGGCAAGGCGACCCGCCTCTACCGCTCCGGCAAGCTCCCTGAGTTTCTCAGTACCCACCCGGTCACCACCGACCGCATCGCCGACGCCTTCGGCCGGGCCGAGGACCACCCCTACCGGCAACGCCCGGAGAGTCTCGAATACCATCTAGTGAAGGCGATCCTGAAACTGCGCCAGATCGAGAACCCCCGCCAGGCCGTCGACTATTTCGCCTCCAGCCTGAGAGAGAAGCGTTACCGCAACCGGGAGGCTCAACAGTACGGTCACGCCCTGGCGCTGATCGAAGAGCGCCGCTACGCCGAGGCGCGGCCGGTGCTGGAGGCACTGCTGGGCGCACGCCCCGAGCAGATCCACTACATCGTCGCCCACGCCCGGCTGCTGGCCCTCGACGGCGAGGGCGCGGCAGGGATCGAGCAGCTGCGCCGGGCGATGCGGCTCTACCCCGGCAACTACCCCCTCACCCTCTACCTCGCCGACGCACTTCTGGAGGCGGGCGCAGCGGGCGAGGCCCTGGCCCTGCTGGAGCAGCAGCTGCCGGTCTACCCCGGGGAGACCCAGATGCACGCCCGCCTGGCCCGGGCGGCGGGCGAGACCGGAGACAAGGCCCTCGGTCACCAGTATCTGGCCGAGTACCACTACTACTCCGGTGACCTTGAACCGGCCATCCAGCAGCTTGAGATCGCCCTGCGCGACCGCCAACTGCCCTACCACCAGAGCGCCCGACTGACCGCCCGTCTGAAGCAGTTCAAGCAGGAGCGGGAGGAACTCAAGAGCCGGGAACAAAAGTGACCCCACGGGGTCGATAGGAGGGAGCGGCGGGAATTTCCCCCTATCACGGAGCAAACCCTTAAGGTATGCTAGAGCAGTGACTGTGGAGCTGCGGCGATTGCTGCGACGCAAGAGAGGACAGGCCGTTTCGTACCGCGGACGGCGATAACAACAGGATGTCCCCCGGTATGCTCCCGGTTCTTAACTTGGAGGTAGTTCGTATCAAGGCGCGCAAGAGCTTCTGCCTGTATCAAGGCGGCGACTCCCCTTTTCGAATACCATCGACCCGAAGTAGTGGTTCATCATCGGCAGGAACCACCAGGATGTAAATGGAGATATCAAGATGCAGATAGATATGAAACGCCGGACCTTGCTGAAAGGCTCCCTCGCCGCCAGTGCCCTGGGTGTAGCCGTGGGCGCCGGACTGCTGACCCCGAAGGCCGTGCTCGCCGCCTGGCCGGAAAGCGCCTTCAAGGCGAAGAAGACCGAAGAGGCCCTGACCAACCTGCACGGCACCAACGTGCTCACCGACAGCGCCGAGGTCAATATCAAGGCCCCCGACATCGCCGAGAACGGCGCCGTGGTGCCGATCACCGTCTCTTCCGATCTCACCGGCATCGAAGCCATCGCCATCGTCGCCTCCAACAACCCCACCCCCCTGGTTGCCAATTTCAACCTGGGCGAGGCGGCCACCGGTTTCGTCTCCACACGCATCAAGATGGGCAAGACCAGTGATGTGATCGCCGTGGTCAAGGCCGGGGGCAAGCTCTACAGCGCCCGCAAAGAGGTCAAGGTCACCGTCGGCGGCTGCGGCGGATAAGCCCCGCGACGCGACCGGCAGCAACGAAAACAGAATTCGAGGTACATGAGCAATGGCGAAGAAATCGATCAAAGTACGGGCCAAAGAGAAGGGCGGTGAGGTCACCGTCAAGTGTCTGATGACCCACCCCATGGAGACCGGCACCCGCAAGGACAGCAAGACCGGCGAGCTGATTCCCGCGCACTACATCCAGGAGGTGAACTGCGAGGTCAACGGCACCAACGTGATGAGCGCCCAGTGGAGCGGCGGCATCTCCAAGAACCCCTACCTCTCGTTCAAGTTCAAGGGCGCCAAGGGCGATGTCATGAGCCTGGCCTGGGTGGACAACAAGGGTGAGAGCGAAAAGGCCGATATCAAGGTAGGCTGACCGCTCTCCAAGCGGTGACACCGAAAACCCGCGGCCCTCGCCGGCCGCGGGTTTTTTATGCGGGCCGGGGACGGACCATCACACGAACAGCCGCCCGATCAGCAGCGGCAGAGCCGTTTCCACCCGGTAGATCCGCCCCCCCAGATCCAGGGTCGAGCAGCCCGCCTCGACCAGCCGCTGCACCTCGTACGGAATGAACCCCCCTTCCGGTCCGATGCACAGCAGCGACGGCGCGCTGATCGGCGTGCCCAGGGTATCCGCCCCCAGGGGCACCCCCCCGGGGTGGGCGACCAGGCCGCGCCTGTGCGCCAGCAGTCCGGGCAGTTCGTCCTCGACGAAGGGCCGGAAGCGCCGGCGCAGATGAACCCGGGGCAAGCGGGTGTCCCGGGCCTGCTCCAGCCCCGGCGTCAGACAGTGGATCAGCCGCTGCGGCTCCAGCCAGGGGCTCTGCCAGAAGCTCTTCTCCACCCGCGCGCTGTTGATCAGATAGAGTTCCGGAATCCCCATCTCGGCGACCATGCCGAGACAGCGCCTGAGCATCTTCGGCCGGGGCAGGGCCATCACCAGCGTCAGCGGCAAAGGCAGTGGCGGCGGCGTATCGAGCCACACCCGCAGCTCAAGCCACTGCTCTCCCCGCGCCTCTACCTCCCCCGTGCCCATCGCCCCGCCGAGCAGACCCACCCGCAGTGACTGACCGGGAGCGGCCCGGTGCACCTCTGTGATGTGACGCCAGCGCCGCCCCTCCAGCCGCACCCGGTCTTCGGCAATGAAATCGCTCTCTTGCAGCAAGATCAGATTCATCCCGGCAGCATATCAGAGCCGGTCCCGCCGCGGGGAGAGGTGGTACGTTCAGCGTATCCTGAATTGACTGACCAGAGACTCCAGGTCGTGAGCCAGGGTGGCGAGCTGACCCGCGATATCCGAGGTCTGGCGAATCCCCTCGGCGGTGTTGCGGGTCATCGACTCGATACCGGTGATGTTCTCGCTGATCTCGTTGGAGACGGCGCGCTGCCGCTGAGAGGTGTCGGCAATGTGGCCGCTCATCTCGTTGATGTGCTCGATGCCCCTGGTGATTGCCTCCAGCGCCTCGCCGGTGACCAGGGTATTGCGCACCGCATCCTGGGCCTGCTGATTGCTCTGTTCGATCACCTCTACCGCCTGCGCGGTTCCCTCCTGTAGCTTGGCGATGGTGGCGTGTATCTCACTGGTCGATTCCTGGGTGCGGTTGGCGAGGGTGCGCACCTCCTCGGCCACCACCGCGAAACCACGACCCTGCTCCCCGGCCCGGGCCGCCTCGATGGCGGCGTTCAGGGCCAGTAGGTTGGTCTGCTCGGCGATGGACTGAATCACTTCCAGCACCCGCCCGATCTCCGCGCTCTTCGTCTCCAGCGCCTGGATCACCCCGGCCGCCTCCAGCACCCGGGCGGCCAGCTGCTCGATCTCGCCGACCGTCCTGGCAACCACCTGCTGTCCGGTCTGCGCCTGCCGCGTGGTCTCCAGCACCATCTGGCTGGAGTTGGCGGCGCTGTCGGCGATCTCACTGACCGTGGCCGCCATCTCGGTAATCGCCCGCACCGCCTGGGAGGTCTGCTCCTGCTGGCGGACCATCGCCTGATCGCTCTCGGCGGTAATCCGGGCGGTGCGATCCGCGGTCGTCGCCACCGCCTCGGCGTTGCACGATACCCGCTCCATCATCTTGCGGAACTTCTCCAGCATCGCATCCAGGGCCTGCCCGGCACGGCCGATCTCATCATTCCCCCGCAATCCGCTCGCGCGGGTGAGGTCGGCGCGCACCTCCACCTCACCGAGTACCCCGCTGAGACGGAGGATCGGGCGCACCACGGCCCAGGCCAGTACGTAGCCTGCTACAACCGCGCAGCTGAGCACCAGCAGCAGCACCACCAGGGCACTGAGGCGGATCTTATTGAGCAGCTCATCGGCGATGCCGAGCGCCTCGGCCTCGCTGATGTCGGCCAGGATGGCCCAGCGCAGCCCCCCTGCCTCCACCGGGGCGTAGGCGGAGAAGACCGGTACCCGGCGGTAGTCGGACAGGCGGGTGAACCCGGCCTCCCCGGCCAAGGCCTCTCTCACTCCCTCGTTATCCACCGGCTGCAGGGTGATGCCGGTCCCCTTGGAGGCGATCGCGGCGACCCGCTCCGGCGCCACACCGGCCGCTGAGATCGCCTGCAGATAGCCCTCGCGGTCCTCGGAGAGAAAGCGGCTGTTGCTGCGCAGGGTCCCGTCGGCGCCGACCAGGTAGGTCTCGCCCGATTCGCCCAGGCCGATCTTCCGCCACTCTCCGCGATGACTCATGATGCCGTCGATCCGGTCGATGGGCATCTGGAAGATCAACACCCCGACCCGCTCCTCCCCATCAAAGATCGGCGAGGCGATAAAGCTCGCCGGATCCCGATAGGAGGGTGAGTAGGGGGCAAAGTCGGTCAGGGTGTAATAATCGGGATCCGTGGCCTGATTGGCGAGGCGAAACACCTCGGCGATCGCGCTCTGCGCGAAGGGCCCGTCCTTCAGGGAGGTGGCGAAATCCAGCTCCTTGAACACCGAATAGACGATGTGCCCCCGCTCCGGCTCGACCAGGAAGATATCGTAATACCCGAAACGCCGCTGGAAATCCCTGAAGATGGCGTGATAGAGGGCATGCTGGTGTCCATAGGTGGTGTCATCGCCCGGGTCTTGCAGCCGATCCTTATGCCCGAGCGGATTTGGATTGTCGCTGATGTAACGCTGCTGGAGCAGCAGCGTCTGCTCCCCGAAGCCGCTGCCCCAGGCCACCGGATCAGGCGTGGCGCCCGGATTGCGACGGACGAACTCTTCACGGTAGGGGCCTTCATAATAGGCCCGCAGGGCGCGCTCCGCCTCTGCCGTGCCCTGCCCCGCCGCCTGCTCGCCATAGGCGGCGAAGCCGGCGCCGAATGCCCGCACGGCATCCACCACCATGCGATCCCTGGAGAAGCTGATCACCTGATCGGCGATCACCCCTAGGTAATCCTCGATGCGGGCCTTGGTGACATCGCGGATCGAGATCAACCGCTCACGGGAGAGCGCCTCCAGTGCCTGATGAGTGTGGCGGCCGGCCACATACTCCAGCGTCACCGTGGCGATCAGGGTGGGCACCACCGACAGGAGCATCGCCCCCAAGACCATTCTCTTGTGCAATCTCATCTCAGACCGTCCGCTACGCCGATGCGCCACGACTGGCGCCCTCCGCCATCAGCGCTTTTCCGGCTCCTCCTCGTCGAGATCGATCAGTTCATCGTCATCCGCCCCCTCCAGATCGTCGCCGATCTCGTCGAGGTCGATCAGCTCATCCTCCGCATCGGCACCCTCTGCCCCGGGGGTCTCCTGCCCGGCGCCGCGGTCCACCACCGCGTCCTCCTGCAGCACCGGGACCTCCGTGGAACCTCCCGCCTCGGACTCGGACTCGGACTCGGACTCGGACTCGGACTCGGACTCGGACTCGGACTCGGACTCGGACTCGGACTCGGACTCGGACTCGGGCTCATCCCGCTCGGGGGGTGTCTCCGGCTCTTCGGCCGGAGGAGGCGCGATCTCCTCCCCCGAATCAAGCATCAGATCTTCATCATCCGGGGGTTGAATGGTCCCTTCATCGGTAAGATCCAGGTCATCCTCTTCCGCCTCCCCGGGTGGCAGCTCATCCACATCCACCAGATCGTCCGGCGTCTCCGTATCTTCCGCTTCATCCGGTTGCACCGCCGTGTCGTCCGCCACAGCCACCGGTTCGTTCTTGACCACGCGCAACCGGTCGCCGTCGGTCTCAATGGTGATGGCGGACCCCTCCGGCGCCTCCAGCTCGGACTGGAACATCTTGATCATCTTCTCCTTGTCCAGGGTCTCGCCGCTGCCGCCGGAGAACATGGAGGCGTATTCGTTGAGCATTCGGCTCATGGTATCCATGGTGACACGCAGCTCATCCTGCAGGCGCGCATTCTCCTTGCGCAGGATCTTCAGTTCGTGGGACTCCACAGAGGGCGGCGCGGCGGCCGGGGCGGCCCCCTCCTGCGGCTCGCCCGCCACCTCCACGGTGCGCACCGGCGCCTTGAGGAGGCGATAGGGGGCGACCGCGCCCTCGAAGTCGACATTGAGGTTCTGAAAGGCCGCGGCATCCCGGCGCAGGTAGGTATTGATAGCCGCCTGGTAGAGGTACTTCTCACCATGGGCGATCCGGATCAGGGCCTCTTCCAGCGCCTCGCCCTGCATCCCCAGGTTCTCTTCGAGAAAGGCCCTGGTCTCCAGCCCGCGCCGCTGCTCATCGGCGCTGATGGAGGAGAGCAGCGCCCGCGCCGCAGCCCGGTCCCGCCGCCGACGCAGCACGGCGGCAACCACCATCGACACCGACACGGCGCTGGTGACAATCAGCAACTCGCCGAGAAACAGCAGCAACAGCAGCAAGAGTGTCGCTACCTCGTGAAAGATTTTGGGACATCCCAGTCCCCAAAATCGACTCGCCAACGCGACAGCCGTTACTGCCCCGACCGTCCTGCGCTCATCACGACTCCGTCCCGCACATTGCAGCAAAGCTGCTCGTGCGCAACTCCGTCATGATGACCACAATGACTCTACGGCGTGTCGGATGCGCTATTTGTACGCCCTACGTCACTCCCTATCGGTCGTAACTGCGGCCATACAACCGCGCCTACGCCTATCGGGGACTAACCGCCTTCGCTTCGCTCTCCATGGCGGTTAGCGGTCGAGTTCAACCATTCGCCCCCCCTTGCTCCGGAGCCTCGTCCACCAGCCTGACCAGATCGTCACGCCGACCCCTCCTGGCGAGCCAGAACACCAATCCACCAACCACCACCAGCAGCAGATTCACCCCGCCGAAGACCAGAGAGACCATCAGCCACTCGGCCGGCGGCTCCTCGGCCTCGGGCTCCGGTTCCGGCTCGGGGGCTGGCTCGGGTTGCGCCGCCGGCTCAGGCTCTGGTTCAGGTTCCGGCGGCGGAGGCGGCTCGACATATTTCCCCTCGATCGGCACCGGATCGAGCATAACATCCAGCGCCTCGCCCGCCTTGTCCAGGCCGCGCAGATTGACACTGAGGCGCCACTGGCCCTGGAGGAGGCTCTGGTCGATCCACACCTCCTGGTTGCCGTCGATGCCGGGCAGGAACATCACCGGCTGCCCCTCTCCCTGGTCCGACTCGAGGGTGGCGCTCACCTCCACTGCGTCGCGTGCCAGGACCTCGTCATTGGGCAGCACCCGGACCATGATCCCGGGCTTTCCGATCTGCACCTGCTCCGCGACGTCGAGGGTGGCGTACACCACCGGCTCAGGCGCCGCCTCCAGTTCGAAGTACTGGCGCCGCTCGCGCGCGAAGGTCTTGCCCTCGGCACGAATCACCAGCTCCACCTTGCCGGGGCTCATTTCGGTCTCCAGGGCGGTCCCAAACAGCGCATCACCGGCCTTTTCGTCGCCCCCCTCGCCATTGTCCATGACCGGACGCGGCTCGCTCGGGCCGTCGGCATCGAAGGTCTGCACCTGCACCTGCAGCACATCGAGAAACCCCTGATCGGTGATCAGCTCGTCCCGGTCGGTGAAGCGGATCTGCAAAGGGAGCGGCTCGCCGGCGCCCAGGGTGGCGGGGGCATCGCTGGTGCGCATCTTCAACTGGGTCACCACCATCACCCGGTTGTCGGGATCGGCCGCCGCCTCGATACGCCACTCGCCCGGGACGGGCCCGGCAATGGTCAGCAGGTCGTAGCCCTCGTCGCGGTGCCAGCTCACCCCGGCGGGCGCACTGGCGGCATCGAACGCGTCACCGGCCGCTGGCACGATGCGGGTCGGCGCCGCCCCCTCGTCGCGGAATACCAGCAGGGTCACCTCTTCGATGCTGGCATCGACCACGAAACGGTTGTCTTTCAATGGCAGGGTGTCGGGCTGCCCGACCTTCTCGAACATGCGCAGAAAGATGCGCTGCAACTGCTCGGCATTGTCCACCTGCTCATGCCAGCCGCCGCTGGCGGTGGCCAGCTGGCGCATCAGCCCGTGGTCGGCCTTATCGGACAGTGCGATGGTGTGGACCCTGGCCCCCAGGCCCTGAAGCCGTGGGATAAGCTGCTCGATGATGCGCGCGCGCGAGGCCTGGCTCGGCTCGCTGCGCTTGGAGATATCGACCATGCCGTCGGTGAGCAGGATCATGTGGCGGTGGTACTTCTCCGGCGCCCCCCGCCAATCCTCGCTGGCACGCTTGATCGCCTCCTCGATGTTGGTGAACAGCCCCAGGGACAAGAGTGTCGCTACCTCGTGAAAGATTTTGGGACATCCCAGTCCCCAAAATCGACTCGCCAACGCGACAGCCGTTACTGCCCCGACCGTCCTGCGCTCATCACGACTCCGTCCCGCACATTGCAGCAAAGCTGCTCGTGCGCAACTCCGTCATGATGACCACAATGACTCTACGGCGTGTCGAATGCGCTATTTGTATGCCCTACGTCACTCCCTATCGGTCGTAACTGCGGCCATACAACCGCGCCTACGCCTATCGGGGACTAACCGCCTTCGCTTCGCTCTCCATGGCGGTTAGCGGTGGATCTTTGACGCCCCTTCACGGGCCCGGCCCTTCCAACCGGTGTCCACCTTACCGAGGGGCACCTGCATGTTGACGTACTGGCCGAAGGTCCAGACCCCTGCCCTGGCATCCTCAGGCAGCAGCCCCACCAGCAGCCGCAGGGCGGGGCGGCGCAGGTTGCGCGGGTCGTTCTGTTTCATACTGCCGGAGATATCGATCAGCACGCGCACATCGGGGGGCGCGACCTCGGGCACGGCGCCCTGAGCGAGCCCGGACGTCAACGCCACCATAAAAAGAAGCCCAAATCGAAACAGCGCCCTGATATCGAAAATAGCCATCCTGATCTCCGGCCGGTCCTGTAGTCCCCACCTACTCCTCTAGCGGCCCGCCGGGCGGCAGACTTTAGCCTCCATCGCCCACCCGGCGAACCGGATCATCAATAAAAATTGCCGTTAATCTATAGGTTATGACAGATACACCCGGGGTGTGCCAGGCAATATGCCGTGGCATCCGGTTTTCGGGGCGGAAACGAAGCCCATGGCACAGGGTCATGTGCACAGGGTCAGCCCCATTTTTCAAACCGTCCGCCGGCCGTGGAGCAAATCGTGCACCGCACCGGCTGCCCCCGTCTATCCGGAGGTTCGGCGGACGCCGGGCCAGACCATCAGGCCGACCCCCCCCGGCCGGGGTGATAGGGTGTACCCCGCCCCTCGGGCTGGGTGTAAAAGCGTTTGTAGGACCAGTTGTACTGCTCGGGACAACGGCGGATGCACGCCTCCAACCCCCTGTTCATGGCTGTCACCGCGCGCTCGATATCCGGGTCGTCGATCCCCTCCGGCGCGGGGAGCCAGTGCATACGGTAACGCCGCCCGCCGGGCAGCCGCTCCAGATACCAGAACAGGACCGGGGCCCCGGTGTTGCGCGCCAGTCGGCAGAGCAGGACCATGGAGTCGGCCGGCTGGCCGAAGAACGGGGCGAATACCCCGCCCTGCCCGCCCGCCGCCTTGGGCTCCTGGTCGCACAGCAGGGCGAACATCCCGCCCCCCTTGAGCCCGGCGAGGATGCGCTTCACCCCCTGGGGCGCGGCCGGGGCCAGGCGCGCGCCCATCCGCGAGCGCCCCTCGCGAATCAGCCCATCCAGGGAGTGATTGCGCGGCGGGCGGTAGAGGGCGGTCACCGGGGCGAGGGTGCACAGATGGTGCAGCGCCAGCTCCCAGCTGCCGAGATGGGGTCCGGCGGCGATCAGGCCGCCTCCCTTGGCCAGGGCCCGCGCGACCAGCTCACCCCCCTCCCCGGGCTCGATGCGCCCCAGCCAGCGCCGGGGATCACCGATCCACATGCTTGGCATCTCCAGGAGGATACGGGCATTTTCCACCAGGCTGCGGCGTAGTAAGCTACGCCGCTCGCGCGCGGAGAATTCGGGCAGACAGAGGGCGATATTGATGCGGGCGATGCGCCGCTGCTCATTGGGGATGAGATAGAGCAGCCAGCCGACGAGCGCCCCCAGCCACTGGCGCGCAATCAGCGGTGTCGACGCCAGTCCCCGCAAACCATAAAATATTATCTTGTCTCGCATAAGCTATTCTTATGATATAACGTATCCACACACATTATAACGAGCTATCGGAGGAGAACGCAGTGAGCAGTGAAAACGAACCCGCCGCACTGAGCCCCAAGCAGGCGTGGCAGATGCTGGCGGACGACCCCAGGGCGATCCTGGTGGATATCCGCTCCAGCATGGAGTATCTGTTCGTGGGCCACGCCAAAGGCGCGGTGCACGTTGCCTGGATCGATGAACCGGACTGGGTGGTCAATCCCCACTTCGTGACCGACATCCGCAAGCTGATGCTGGGCGGGGCGATCTGCACCGAGGGTGAGGGCTGTGCCCCGGTGATCCTGATCTGCCGCTCGGGCAAACGCTCGCACGAGGCGGGCCGTGCCCTGCTGGAGGGGGGGTTCACCCGTGTCTTCCACATAGACGAGGGCTTCGAGGGTGAACTCAACGACCAGCATCAGCGCAGTTCGGTCAACGGCTGGCGGTTCCACGGCCTGCCCTGGGAGCAGTGCTGATCGACACCTGAAAACAACGACCGGTACTCGGCAAAAAGCACAGGTAGAGGATATACTTGGGAGATTACAAACACGCTGTGTAAAGGAAATCAGTATGAAAACACATATCCTCACCGCACTCCTGGTCACCACCCTCGGCCTGGGCGGTTGCCAGACCACCAACGAGGGCTCCGGCCAGGTGATCGGCGGCCTGGCCGGTGGCCTGCTCGGCACCCAGGTGGGCAAGGGGGATGGCCGCACCGCCGCCATCATCGTCGGCACCCTGGTCGGCGCCTATATCGGCGGCAACGTCGGCAAGAGCATGGACCAGAACGACCGCGCCTATGCCAACCGTGCCCTGGAATCGACTCCGACCCACCAGGCCACCAGCTGGCGCAACCCCGACTCCGGCAACTACTACGAGGTCACCCCGACCCGCACCTACAGCACCGACCGCGGCCCCTGCCGGGAGTACACCACCCAGGCGGTGATCGATGGCCGCAGCGAGACGGTCTACGGCACCGCCTGCCGCCAGTCCGACGGCACCTGGCAGGCGTCCAACTGAGACGCGAACCCGCACGCCGCAGCGCCATTTTGCCGCGGGCCGGCTGAATCACCCCCCTTGAACCCCGGGTCGCCCCTGGTTCAAGGGGGAATCGACAACCGCCCCGGCGCCCGACCCCGACGCGGGCGGCGCACCCTGTGACTCCAGCTCCTCCAATTCCACCCGTTCGATATGCCCGAAACGGTCGCTGATCTTGCGCGCCGAGACATGCACCGCCTCCACGTCCCGGTGGGCCTGGGAGATATGCTGTGAGAGCTTCTCCATGCGTGTGCGGAAGCGTCCGAAGTCCTTCGAGAGCAGATTCAGATGGCGCTGGATCAGGTGCACCTGCTCCCGGGTGGCGGCATCCTTGAGCACGGCCCGGGCGGTGGTGAGGATCGCCATCATGGTGGTGGGCGAGACCAGCCAGACCCGCCGCCGGTGGGCCTCGTCCACCAGCTCCGGGTGATGGGCATGGATCTCGGCGAACACCGACTCGGAGGGGATAAACATCACCGCGCCGTCCGCCGTCTCCCCCGGAATAATGTATTTTCCGGCGATATCATCGATGTGCTTGCGGATATCCTGGCGAAACTGCCCCGCCACCCGGGCCCGCTCCGCCTCCGGCCGGGTCCGGTCGATGAGCCGACGATAGCTCTCCAGGGGAAACTTGGCATCCACCGCCACATTGCCGGTCGGCTCCGGGAGAAACAGCATACAGTCCACCCGGGTGCCGTTGCCGAGGCCGTGTTGCAGGGCGAAGGAGTGCTCCGGCAGCAGATTGCGCACCAGGGCGGCCAGCTGCACCTCACCGAAGGCGCCGCGCGAACGCTTATCCGATAGCACCTGCTGCAGGCTCACCACGTTTCCGGATAGCTCGGTGATGCGTTTCTGGGCCTCGTCGATTCGCCCCAGGTGTTCCAGTACCCGACTGAAGGTCTCGGTGGTCTTCTCGAAGCCCTCGCTCAAGCGCTGCTCCACCTGGGCGCTGATCTCGCGCAGGCGCTGATCGGTGGACTCGGTGAGACTCTCCATGCGCCCCCCCAGGGCCTGTTCGCTGCGTCCCAGCCCTTCGGCAAGCTGCCTGCCGATCCCCTCCAGCCCCTGGGCCAGGGCCTCCTGCTGGGCCAGCCGCGCCTCGGCCTGGGCCCGCTCCATCGCCCCGCGCAACCCGTCGAAGCGACTGATCAGCTCGACGCGCAGGCTCCCCGCATCCTCGGCCATCCCCTTGCGCATCTCCCCGAAGCGCCGTTCCAGGGCCTGGTAGAGCCTGGATATCTGCTGCAGCAGGGCCCGCTGCAGCGCATGGGAGGCCTCGCTGCCGCGCTGCTGCTGCTCAGCCAGGAGCTGACGCAGCAGCCGCTCCTGGTCGCGCAGGACCCGACGCCCCTGGCGCACCTGCCACCACCACAACAGCCCGTTGAGCAGCAGCAGGATCAGCAACGACCCGACGACCAGCCAAACCGGGTTTTCGATCAATATGCCCATACACCGCCCCTGATTAACTCTTTGATTTCACATCATAGAACAGCAGGGGCTCACTTTACGAGCCCGACCCCTGTGGCGTACACTCCCCCCCTTTGCAACCGATCCGCCCGGCGGTAGTTCTCACCCGATGCACATTCACCTGACAACCCTTGGCTGCCGCCTCAACGAGGCCGAGGCGGAGCGCTGGGGCCGGGAGTTCCAGGCCCGGGGCCACCAGATCGCACGCCGCCTCGAAGAGGCCGATGTGGTGGTGATCAACACCTGCGCCGTGACCTCGGAGGCGGTGAAGAAATCGCGCAAGCTGATGCACCGGGCGCACCACCGCAACCCCCGGGCCAAACTGGTGGTGAGCGGCTGCCACGCCTCCCTGGACCCCGCCGGGAGCGCCCAGGCCGACGGCGTCGACCTGGTGGTGGACAACCGCGACAAGGAGCACCTGGTGGAGATTGCCGAGCGCGAGCTGGACCTGTGCGCCATGCCCGCCCTGGCCACCATGCCGGGAGCCCCGGCACTGCTCGCCCGGGGGCGCCAGCGCGCCTTTGTCAAGATACAGGATGGCTGCCGCTACCAGTGCACCTTCTGCATCGTCACCGTGGCGCGGGGCGCGGAGCGCAGCCGCCCCGCCGCCGAGATAGTGGATGAGATCAACGCCCTGCACGCCCAGGGGATCCAGGAGGCGGTGCTCACCGGCGTGCATCTGGGCGGCTACGGCAGCGACCACGGCGGCTCACTGAGCGCGCTGATCGAACGTCTGCTGGAGCAGACGCGAATCCCACGGCTGCGCCTCGGCGCCCTGGAGCCCTGGGACCTGCCACCGGGATTCTGGCGGCTGTTCAACGATCCGCGCCTCATGCCGCACCTCCATCTGCCCCTGCAGAGCGGCGCCGACACGGTGCTGCGGCGCATGGGCCGACGGGTCAAGAGCGCACAGTTCGAGGCGTTGGCGGGGCGTGCCCGGGAGACCGATCCGGACTTCACCCTCACCACCGACATCATCGTCGGTTTCCCCGGCGAGAGTGACCGGGAGTGGAGCCAGACCCTGGCCCTGGTGGAGCGGGTGGGTTTCGCCCACCTGCACATCTTCGCCTACTCACCGCGTCCGGGTACCCGTGCCGCCACCCTCCCCGACCCCCTGCCCAGGGAGCTGATCCGCGCCCGCAGCGAGCAGTTGCACCGGCTCGGTGAGCGCCTCCAACGCCAGGAACTGGAACGTTTCATCGGGCATGAATTTCCGGTGCTGATCGAGGGCGACGACCACGCGTTGGCCCCGACCCTGAGCGGCTACACCCCAAACTTCCTGCGGGTTCGCCTCGGCGAGGGCGCCCCACACCTGATCAACACCATACGAAACATACGCCTGGAGGGGCTTGCCGAAGACGGCTGCGCCCTGCGGGCGACGCTGATCGAGGAGTAATCGACATGCGCGACACCAGCCAATGGCGCCCCCTGGCGCTCAGCCTCGGCACCCTGCTTCCGGCCCTGCTGTTCGTGAGCTGGCTCTACCCACCCACCCGCGCCCTGTGGGACGGGCTGGATCAGGCCGCCTTCTGGGCCATGAACCGGAGTCTGGCCGAGGGGCGCTGGTGGCAGGGCCTGTGGGCGATCGCCAACAACCGGGGGTTCGACCTGGCGGCGGCGGGCGGGATGTTCGCCCTGTTCGCCCACTACGTGCTGATCCACGACCGCCGCCGCCTGCGCTACTTCATTGCCGTAGGCCTGATGATGAGCCTGACCATCGTCATCGCCATGCAGATCGGCAAGGCGATCCCCATCGAACGGCCGAGCGCCACCGCGCTGTACCCCGAGGCGCTGCGCCTGAGCCAACTGGTGCCGGAGATCCCCACCAAGGATGTCTCTGGCGACAGCTTCCCCGGCGACCACGGGCTGGTGCTGCTGCTGTTCGCCGGTTTCGTCCTGCGCTACCTGCCGCGCGGCTATGGTGTGCTGGCGCTGGCGCTGGCGGTGCTATTCACCACCCCGCGCCTGATGAGCGGCGCCCACTGGCTGAGCGACGAGCTGGTGGGGGCCTTGGCGCTCGGGACGCTGGTGCTGACGTGGCTCTTCGCCACACCCCTGCACGGCTGGGCCCTGAAGAGGATCAGGGGCTGGATCGGCGACCGGGGGCGGGCCTGAACCGATGACGGGAGACGCCGCCGCTCAATCGAACAGGTGGCTGAACATCTTGCGCAGCTTTCCGCCACCGGCGTCGGCGGGGAGGGTCTTCACATAGGCGAAGTCATCGCTCTGGATATGCCGGGTCAACCACAGTTTCAGCTCCCCGAGCAGTTCGTCCGCGATGTCCTCCCCGGCCAGCATGCGTTCACGAAACTGGTGAAGACGGTCACGGAAACGGTCGTGCCCCGCCTTGTGGCCCTCCAGGTCTGCGAAGTCGTGCTGCTCCAGCAGATGCTCCTCGTAGGCGAAGTGGCCTACCGTGTACTCCACCAACTGGTCCATCACGTCGGCCACGCCCCCGGCATCGTGGTTGACCTTGGCGCCATACAGGGCGTTGATCAGCTGCACCAGGCGGCGGTGCTGATGGTCGATCACCTCGACCCCGGTGTTGAATGCATCGTCCCAGACCAGAAACATGGTTCCCCCTTACTTCATTAAGGCGCCCCGTGCGCGTGCGCCGGGACACCGCTACTCATTCATACTTAGCGCCGTCACGCGTTATCCAATTGTGCGGCAGGCACCGTACACCAATAAATAAACCACCCCGGTGGGATGAATACAAGGGGGGATATATCCCACGTCGGAGGCGACACCCCCTGACATCCCCCCCAGGAAATCCCCCACCCCGGCACGCCCCTTACAGGTCGAACTCCGCCCACACCGGACAGTGGTCCGAGGGCTTATCCATAGAGCGGATGTGGTAGTCGATCCCCGCCCCGGTGCAGCGACGGTTGAGCGCACTGCTGGCCAGGATCAGGTCGATGCGCAGCCCGCGCCTGGGCTCGCGCTCGAAACCGCGGCTGCGGTAATCAAACCAGCTGAAACGGTCCCGCACATCGGGATGGAGGGTGCGGAAGGTATCGTGCAGCCCCCACTCCCGCAGGGCCTGCAGCCACTCCCGTTCCTCAGGCAGAAAGCTGCACTTGCCGCCGCGCAGCCAGCGCCGGGCGTTATCCGCGCCGATACCGATATCGGCATCCAGGGGCGCCACATTCATGTCTCCGAGCACCACCAGGTCCTGGTCCGGATGATGGTGGGCGCGCAGGTAAGCGAGCAGATCGGCATAAAACTTCCGCTTGGTCGGGAACTTCAACGGGTGATCCCGGCTCTCGCCCTGGGGGAAATAGCCGTTGATGACGCTCACCTCACGCCCGGAAGGGGCCACGAAGCGACCCGCGATGAGCCGCCGCTGTGCCTCGGCGTGATCATCAGGAAACCCCTTGCGCAGCTCCAGGGGTGGCTGTCTCGACAACAGCGCCACCCCGTAGTGGGTCTTCTGGCCGAAGAAGCTCGCCCGGTAGCCGAGCTCATCGAGCATGTCGACGGGAAAGTCCCGGTCCTGGACCTTGGTCTCCTGGATGGCCATCACGTCCGGGTCATGGCACTGCACGAGCGCCTGCAACTGGTGCCGGCGGGCGCGGATTCCATTAGTATTGAAAGATACGATCTTCACAGGAGCTGCCCTCTCGATCTCGCGGGGGGAATAGCCTAACAGACCATGACCGATACGCAACGCCCCGCCTCGGACCGGACGCGGCTGATCGACTCCCACTGCCACCTCGACGACACGCGCTTCGACCACGACCGGGACGCGGTCCTCGTCCGGGCCCGCGCCGCCGGGGTGACCACACAGATCGTACCGGCCATCCAGCGCGCCTGGTGGCCACGTCTCGCCGCACTCTGCGCCACCCACCCGGGGCTGCACCCCGCCTACGGCCTGCATCCGATGTTCACCGACTGCCACCACCCGGACGACCTGGCGGAACTGGAACGGTGGCTGCGGCACGAGCCCGCGGTGGCGCTCGGGGAGTGCGGGCTCGACTTCTACATCGAACAGCCGGACAAGGCGGTCCAGCGGGCCCTGTTCGAGGGACAGTTGGAGATCGCCGCCGCGCACCGCCTGCCGGTGATCATCCATGCGCGCCGGTCGCTGGAGGAGGTGATCGCCGCGCTGCGCCGCCACCCGGGCCTGCGCGGCGTGCTGCACAGCTTCTCGGGCAGCGCGGAGCAGGCCCGGCGGCTGCTCGACCTGGGCTTCTCCCTCGGCTTCGGCGGCCCGGTGACCTACCCCCGTGCCACCCGCCTGCGCCGACTGGTGAGTGAACTACCGCTGGAGGCCATCCTGATCGAGAGCGACGCCCCCGACCAACCCGACATCGGCCACCACGGGCAGCGCAATGAACCGGCGCGCCTCGCCATCCTGGTCGACACCCTGAGCCGGTTGCGCGGGGAGCCGCCCGCCGTGATCGCCGCCGCCACCGCCGACAACGCCCGACGCCTGTTCGGCCTGCCCCGGGAGGGCGGACTCACTCAAGAACGCTGAGGGTACGGACCAGGTCCATCGCCGCGTTAAAAAAATCCTCGTCCGGGTGCTCGTCGCAGTAGATCTCGATCCGCCGCAGTGCACTGTTGACCTCGACCCCCTTCAGCACATCGGTGGCGGTCGCCAGAGAGAGCCCGGTGACGATCCCGGTAAGCCAGTCCTGATAGCGCCGATACTCGGCGATGCCCACCTCATCCCCCGCCTCGCGTCCGGCATAGGCGTCGGCGTAATCGCGGCAACCCTTCACGCCATAGCCCATCACCTGAGGCGGTGATTGGGCAGCGGCAGCCGGGAGAAAAAACAAAAAAAACGCTAACAAGACCCATTTCCGCATCGCAGGATCGGCTCCTTTTCCACTTCGGTTACTGGCCCGCATCGTTCTCGGGGTTGGTTGGTTGTATACGAACGGCCTTGCGAATGCAACGAAACCACATGGCATGTGAAATGCGCATTGTATTCACTGCCAATCACTACTATATTAGCAATTAATTAAATACTGCTATGGCTTCCAGTAAGGTGCCATCATGATTTTCGACCTTTTGACCCTGTCGGCGCTGGTGATCGTTGCCGCCATCACCGCATTTCTGCTCTCCAGCCTCAGCCCCTCACCCTGCCGGGGAGGCAACGGGTGTCCGCGCAAGATGCGCACTCCTATAGTTACAAAGAGCGGATAGACGCGGTGGGGAATCTGAAAGCATTCAGACCGGACAGCAGAGACCGAAGAGAGACCCGCACCTTGATGTTTCAGCGCCCCTGGTAAGCGATGCGGGCTGACGGAGCATCAGGTCAGCAAGAGTGTCGCTACCTCGTGAAAGATTTTGGGACATCCCAGTCCCCAAAATCGACTCGCCAACGCGACAGCCGTTACTGCCCCGACCGTCCTGCGCTCATCACGACTCCGTCCCGCACATTGCAGCAAAGCTGCTCGTGCGCAACTCCGTCATGATGACCACAATGACTCTACGGCGTGTCGGATGCGCTATTTGTATGCCCTACGTCACTCCCTATCGGTCGTAACTGCGGCCATACAACCGCGCCTACGCCTATCGGGGACTAACCGCCTTCGCTTCGCTCTCCATGGCGGTTAGCGGGAGTATGTAACCTGCGCGCCATGCTCTGGGAGATGAGTCGGCCATCGGCTCCGATCGCCAGCACCCGCCACCAGTAACCGCGCCCCGGTTGCAGGTGACCCCGGCTGAGATCCGAGAGGGTCACTCCGGTCTGCCCCGACGGCAGCGCGGCACCGGAGACCGGAGCTGCACGCAACCGGCGCGGATCCAGCTCTGCCTGGCGGGTGTCCTGCCACGCCATCAGGCCGTCCAGCGGCGCCGCGTCCCGCTCCCCCTCGAACAGCTCCAGCCGATAACCGCTGGCACCGGCCACCGGCCGCCAGCGAAAATGGGTGTCGGGGTGCAGGAAGGCGCCATGGCGCGGGGTGTCGAGTTCCAGGTCGAGCGGCGCCTGCTGCGGTTCGGCCCGCCCCACATGGTATTCGATCAACAGGTCATCGAAGCCGGTCACCGGCTCCTCGATGCGAAACCGCACCAGGTAGCGACCCGCCAGCGCGGTATCCAGGGCGGGGCTCGGAAGCAGGACCCGGCCACCGCCCCCCAGCACGCGCCGCACCGTCTGCAGGCGCCGGTACACCGGCTCCCCGTCAGTGGTCTCCGGGGTGGCCAGTTCCCATACCCCGCGCAGCAGACCGGAGCCGCTATAGCGCAGCTCGCTGAGCGCGCTCAACGGCTGACCGGGCGAGAGCAGACGCAGCCGCGAGCCGTCATCGAAATAGAGCGCCTGACGATTGATGTTGAATCCGGCGTTGGCGCCGCCGGTAATACGGAAGGTGGCGGCGGCGTGGGCATAGGTGCCGGGTGCGTAACCATCATTGAAACGACGATAGAGTACGAAGCTGGCGAGGCCGTTCTTATACGCCTTGTAGATCACACTGGCCGGGATCACCACGCTCTCGGTGAAACTGACCGAATAGCTGCCGGTGACCGTGCTGGAGAGCGTCCCCGGGGTGCTGCCGAGGATGATGCCCGGCGCGTCCTCGGTATCCTGAAAGGTGCCCCCGGTGGAGCGCACGATGGTCGGCGGTGGAGCACCGGTGGCGGCAGGACCGCTACCGCTCACACCCCAGCGGATGATGGCCGTCGCCGGCTGGCCCAAGGCCACCCGGCTGGTGCTGACGGAGGTCACGCTGACGCTGTTCACCACCGCCCGTGCCAGCCCCGGCAGCAGGAGCAGCAGAAGCAGCAGGATCGGGTATTTGGCATCGATCGGTTTCATTGAAGGGACTCCGCTGCGCAACGCGTTCAGTAGCTGGCCGACCAGCCGATCAACAGCTTCAGGAAGAGCTGATAACTATCGGTATCGTTGGCGCTGGATAGATCATCGGTGTAGTCGTTGTAGTCGCCGCTGAGTACCCAGGTCACCCCCGGGCGGCTCTGCCGCTCGGGCAGCGCCACCCAGGAGAGGCTTAGCCCGAGATGGCGGCTCTTGTTGTCCGATGAGCCATCGCTCAGCCGGGCACGACTCTCGTCGTAGTTGAAGCGACCGCTCAACTCACCGGGGATGAAGGCGGCATCGACGCCGAGCCCCCATAACAACCCCTTGTCGGTATAGCCCAGGTCGTAGTAGCGGGTCTCGTCCCAAGCGATGCGGGGCGACACGGTGTAGTCCTGCAACAGGGTGAAACTGGCGTTAAGCCCGGTGGAGACGCTGCGGGTCTCATTGCTGGTGGGCACGCCGGAGGCGAGCGAATCATCATGGATCCGCGACCAGGTGTGGTCGATCCCCCAGCTCCAGTCGCTGTAGCTGAAATTGGCGTTGAAACCCAGGACGCGGGTCTCGGTATCCAGCCAGTCGCCGGGATCGGGATCGGCCACGGCATCGGTGCGCTGGGTCTGCAGATTGGCGGTCAGGGAGTAGCTCGGCTGGCCCAGCCAACCGGTCTCCGGCACACCCTGCGCATCATAGGCCGGGGCCGGGGTGTAGTTCAGATTGAACCCCCCGTGGCGGGTACGGATGCGCGGCAGGGCGGCGATCCCCTCCACATTGTCACGCTCCTGGGCGAGGGCCGCCTGCAGGCCCCATTCTCCCCAGACCAGGTCGCTGAACAGGCGCTCCACCTGGCGATCGGCCACCGCCCCGGGGTTGGCGGGACTGCGAAAGAAGGTGCCCAGGCGCTTGTACTCGGCCCCAAGGTTCCAATCGATGTAGCTGCCATCAATCTGCTTGTCCAGCCAGGGCCTGTAGCTCGCCAGCAGGGAGTAGCCATGGTCGCGCTCGGCCCCCTCGCCGCCCGCACCGTCGAAGTCATAGGCGCTGCGCGCATACTCTCCGCGCAGACGCAGGCGGTTGTCGAGAAGCAGCCCATCGGCGCTGACGCTCCAGGCATCACCCCCGGTGGAGACATCATCGCCGGCGACACCCGCGCCGAGTTCCGGCGCCTCGCCGCTCAAATAGGCCGCCGACAGCTCCAGCGCTTCGCTACCGCCCGGCAGCGGCCTGACACTGGCCACCGCCCCGTGGATGCGATTGTCGGAGTCGCCCAGCCCCAGCCCCTCCTCGAAACCGCTCACCTGGTTTCCGCGCATGGCGAAACCGGTAATGCTGGAGCCGCTGCCCGGCCAAGTGTAGGTGGCCGACAGGCCCCGGCGATTGAAGCCGGAGAGGATCAGGCTCTCCGGACTGACCGGATGATGACCGGCCCTGGCCGTCAGGGAGTCTTGTTCCCAGTCGAACAGGAATTCGCCGCCATCGAGGCGACGGGCAGCTTGCGAGTTATAGCCCGAATGTTTCATAAACCATTAGGTGACCACAAATACCGTACAACCAGACTAGGGTATTAGCCGAGAACTAGGCAGGCCGGTAACTGTTAGCGGGGCGACGATCATTTTTTCGGGGTTGTAGCGTCCATCGCTAACCGCCATGGAGAGCGAAGCGAAGGCGGTTAGTCCCCGATAGGCGTAGGCGCGGTTGTATGGCCGCAGTTACGACCGATAGGGAGTGACGTAGGGCATACAAATAGCGCATCCGACACGCCGTAGAGTCATTGTGGTCATCATGACGGAGTTGCGCACGAGCAGCTTTGCTGCAATGTGCGGGACGGAGTCGTGATGAGCGCAGGACGGTCGGGGCAGTAACGGCTGTCGCGTTGGCGAGTCGATTTTGGGGACTGGGATGTCCCAAAATCTTTCACGAGGTAGCGACACTCTTGTGTAGCTTGTGAGTGATATAGGATGGATGGCGCTGGTCGTTGAAGGCGCAGGCCAAGCGCTCGGTCAAGCCGATTTGGCGGTCGAGGCCGCGTAGAATCATGGGACCGAAATCCGAGGACAAGGCGCCGCCGTCAAAATCGCCACGCACGCTCAGACCGTCAACGGGGAGAAATCTCAGCGGTTCTTGGGTAGACTTGGACATGGGGCGACCTCGTTTAGCTTCACCGAAGCGTTTTTGGCGAAATACCAATTATATCAATTGGTTGAACGAGGTGCGCCCTTTTTTATGAATAATTCGGGATAGGATGGATGGCGCTGGTCGTTGAAGGCGCAGGCCAAGCGCTCGGTCAAGCCGATTTGGCGGTCGAGGCCGCGTAGAATCATGGGACCGAAATCCGAGGACAAGGCGCCGCCGTCAAAATCGCCACGCACGCTCAGACCGTCAACGGGGAGAAATCTCAGCGGTTCTTGGGTAGACTTGGACATGGGGCGACCTCGTTTAGCTTCACCGAAGCGTTTTTGGCGAAATACCAATTATATCAATTGGTTGAACGAGGTGCGCCCTTTTTTATGAATAATTCGGGATAGGATGGATGGCGCTGGTCGTTGAAGGCGCAGGCCAAGCGCTCGGTCAAGCCGATTTGGCGGTCGAGGCCGCGTAGAATCATGGGACCGAAATCCGAGGACAAGGCGCCGCCGTCAAAATCGCCACGCACGCTCAGACCGTCAACGGGGAGAAATCTCAGCGGTTCTTGGGTAGACTTGGACATGGGGCGACCTCGTTTAGCTTCACCGAAGCGTTTTTGGCGAAATACCAATTATATCAATTGGTTGAACGAGGTGCGCCCTTTTTTATGAATAATTCGGGATAGGATGGATGGCGCTGGTCGTTGAAGGCGCAGGCCAAGCGCTCGGTCAAGCCGATTTGGCGGTCGAGGCCGCGTAGAATCATGGGACCGAAATCCGAGGACAAGGCGCCGCCGTCAAAATCGCCACGCACGCTCAGGCCGTCAACGGGGAGAAATCTCAGCGGTTCTTGGGTAGACTTGGACATGGGGCGACCTCGTTTAGCTTCACCGAAGCGTTTTTGGCGAAATACCAATTATATCAATTGGTTGAACGAGGTGCGCCCTTTTTTATGAATAATTCGGGATAGATCAGGGGCAGTTGCATGCCCGCCTGCCACGAACCGTCCGCAAGACGCCCCTGCAGGGTCATGGAGCCACTCCCCTGGGTCCGCGCGGGGGGTGCGTCGAGGTCGCCCTCGCCGATCCGGCGGCTCGCCTCCAAAGAGGCGCTGATATTCAGCTCCGCCTCGCGGAAAGACTCCGATTTCCGCACCTCCAGATCCCAGCTTCCACGCTCCAGGATGCCTCCATCCTGGGTATATTCGACCAGCAACAGCCGGTGCATCCCCCACTCCAAGGGCTGTTGCGGGGTGTAGACAGCGTAATCGCCATCACGGCTCACCAGCGCCGTGACATCGATGTTATCCACCTCCAGACCGAGCTGCTGCAGCACCTCGATCGGCACCTCGGGGGGAATATGCAGCCGAATCGTCTCCAGCGGCCCATGGTAGGAACCCGACTCCGGGGGCATCAGCCGGGGCTGCCACTGCACCGCCGCCAGGACGCCGGAGACGGGAAGACCCACCAGCCATGCGAGTAAGAAAAATTTAATCGAAAATCTTGCATTTGCGTCCACAACCGGGAACTCCATCGCCATGGAACCAGACCGCCGGGAGAAGGGCCGCGGCCTGATGCATCCGCGGAGCGCCTGGCCGTGCATACCCCCTGCGGCATTGGAACAGGAAGCGCCGTACAGATCAACCGCCCGTGGAACACCGCGCGCCACCACCCCGGCAAACGGCTTGAGTTTCACACCCCCTGCGCTCAAGATAGGGGGCGGGGTCACTCGCCAATCTTTCGAACCACCGCACCGCCAAGGCATGCCAACCACCCAGCCGCCACCGCCACTCAGCCGTCTCAGCCTGCTCAAGGGTTTTCTGGGCATTTACCTCCCCCTGTGCCTGGTACTGATGATTCTCGGGGCGATGCACTACTACTCCGACTACACCAGCAAGAAAAACACCCGCAACGCCAGTGAATTGCTCAACGTCGATCTGGCCCAGCGCATGATCGTCACCGATCTGGACGCGGTGACCCGTGACCTGCTGTTTCTGGCCGAACATATAGAAACCCAGGGACTGCTGAACGAAGACAGCCCAGCCAACCGCTGGCGCATCACCAACGAATTCTTCGTGTTCGCCAAACAGAAGCGTTCTACGATCAGATTCGCTTTCTCGACAGCGACGGCATGGAGCGCGTACGGGTCAACTATAACGACGGCACACCCTGGGCGGTGGGCAACGAACAGTTGCAGGACAAGGCGAACCGCTACTATTTCCAAGACGCGCTCACCCAGAAGCGCGGTGACATCTACCTCTCACCACTGGATTTGAATGTGGAAGAGGGAGAGATCGAGACCCCCTTGAAGCCAATGCTGCGCTTCGCCACCCCGGTGTTCGACCAGACAGGCAACAAGCGCGGCGTCATCCTTCTCAACTACCTCGGCGAACGCCTGCTCGACAACTTCATCCGGGCCGCTGCCAACATCGCCGACCGTATCGAACTGGTCAACCGCGACGGCTTCTGGCTGAGCAGCCCTGACCCGGAGCTGGAGTGGGGCTTCATGCTCGGCAACGACAACCGGTTCGACACCCGCCACTCCGATGCCTGGGGGCGGATGGACCGACGCGAACAGGGGCAGTTCGAGACCCCCGCGGGGCTCTACACCTACTCCACCGTCTACCCCCTGGAGGTGGCCCTACGGGCCTCAAGCGCGGGGCAACCGAAACACCACACCGGAGAGGAGGCTGGAGCGTACCGCTGGCGGATCATCGCGCACATCCCCGCCCATCAGCTGTCGCCGACCCTCCCCCTGTTCATCCGAAGTCACATCACCATCTACCTGGCGATGTTTCTGTTCATCACCCTCGGCTCCTGGGTGCTCGCGGGCTCCCACCGCCGCCACCGCCTGGCCGAGGCGCAACGCGACTACGAGCAGCGCTTCCGCCGCACCCTGGAGAATATCGACCTGGCCGCCATCGCAGTGGACCGAGATGGGACGATCACCTTCTGCAACGACTGTTTTCTGAGGATCACCGGCTGGCAGCGTGACCAGGTCATCACCCACCACTGGCTGAGCCGCTTCACCAGCGACGAATCGCGGGCCGAGGTGGCGGGATTGATGGACCTGCTGGCCGAGCCGGAGCACTTTCCCGCCCGGGTCGAGACCCGGGTCCGGACCCGCCAGGGCGAACAGCGGCTGTTCAGCTGGAACAACACCCTCTCCTTCGACGGCAGCGGTCAGGTGATCGGGCTCACCGCCATCGGTGAGGACATCACCGTCAAACGCCGCTCGGAGACCGAACTGCTGAAGCTCTCCCAAGCGGTAGAACAGAGCCCCAGCATCGTAATGATCACCGACAGCCAGGGCAGCATCGACTACGTCAACCCGAAGTTCACCGAAGTCTCGGGCTACACCCGGGAAGAGGTGCTGGGGAAAAACCCCCGTTTTCTGAAGTCGGGCGAGACCTCGACCCAGGAATACGGCAACCTCTGGGACACGGTCATGGCGGGGGGCGAGTGGCGCGGTGAATTCCACAACCGACGCAAAAACGGCGAGCTCTACTGGGAGGCCGCCTCGATCTCGGCGATCCGCGACCCCCGGGGATCGCTCACCCACTTCCTGGCGGTGAAGGAGGACATCACCGAACGCAAACGCCTGGAGCAGGAGGTGGCCGAACGCAACCGCGAGCTGGCCCACAGCGAGACCCTCGCGGCCATGGGGCGCATGGCCAGCATGATCGCCCACGACCTGCGCAACCCCCTCTCATCGGTCAAGATGACCCTGCAGATCCTCGGCAAGCAACCGGGAATGGAGGAGAACAGAGAGGCCGACGAACTGCGCCTGATCTCCCTGGAGCAGATCCGCTACATGGAGGAGATCCTCTCCGACCTGCTGGTCTACTCCAGGCCCGATGCGCTCACCCTGGACTGGATCACCATCGATAAGGTGATCGAAATGGCGGTCAGCCTCTCACGACGTCGACTGGAGGAGGCCGGGGCCGAACTCAACATCAACTACCACCCCGGCGTCCCCACCCTGCACGGCGATCCGACCAAACTGCGCCAGGCCTTCTCCAACCTGATCTCCAACGCCGCGCAGGCGGTCGAGGAGACCGAAAATGCCCGCATCGACATTGATGTCATGCTGGAACTGGGGCCCGAAGGAACGGCGGTCCGCACCGAGATCCGCGACAATGGTCCCGGCGTCCCCCCCGGCGAACGCGAGCGGATCCTGGAGGCCTTTCACACCACCCGGGCCAAGGGCACCGGCCTGGGGCTGGCGATCGTCAAACGCATCATCGACCAACACCGGGGCCAACTCATCATCGGTGACAACCAACCTGGCGGCGCCTGTATCACTGTGATCCTCCCGGTCGGAGGACCATGGGAAGCGGCCGGAACACAAACCGACACAGGGCAAGCGACATCATGAGCAATATACTGATCGTTGACGACGACCTGGCCAGCTGCCGCACCCTGCAGTTTCACCTGCGCAGCCAGGGCCACGAGGTGGAGAGCGCCCACAGCGTGGACCAGGGACTGGACCTCGCTCTGCAAGGGCGACCCGATTTGATCGTCCTCGACATCCGCATGCCCGGGCGCTCCGGCCTGGAGGGACTGCCAGAGTTCAAGGCTCAACTACCTGATACCCGGGTCATCATGATCACCGCCTTTCACGACATGGAGAGCACCATCGAGGCGATGCAGAAAGGTGCCGATGACTACATCCACAAACCCATCGACCTGGACGAACTCGACGGCGCCATCGACAAACTGCTGTGCGCCGACAACCAGGTGCAGAACCTGCTCAGCACCGACAGCCCCGTGGACCCCGGCGACACCATGACCATGGTCGGGCGCAGCCGCGCCATGAAAGAGGTGTTCAAGACCATCGGCCTGGTCGCCAAGGGCCCGGCCACGGTCCTGATCACCGGCGAATCGGGAACCGGCAAGGAGCTGGTGGCGCGGGCCATCCACCGCTCGGGGGAGAACCCCACCGGCCCCTTCGTCGCGGTCAACTGCGCCGCGCTGGTTGAAACCCTGCTCGAATCCGACATGTTCGGCCACGAAAAAGGGGCCTTTACCGGCGCTAACCGCCATGGAGAGCGAAGCGAAGGCGGTTAGTCCCCGATAGGCGTAGGCGCGGTTGTATGGCCGCAGTTACGACCGATAGGGAGTGACGTAGGGCATACAAATAGCGCATCCGACACGCCGTAGAGTCATTGTGGTCATCATGACGGAGTTGCGCACGAGCAGCTTTGCTGCAATGTGCGGGACGGAGTCGTGATGAGCGCAGGACGGTCGGGGCAGTAACGGCTGTCGCGTTGGCGAGTCGATTTTGGGGACTGGGATGTCCCAAAATCTTTCACGAGGTAGCGACACTCTTGTGCGGTCGGCCGCCAGGAGGGGAAATTCGCCCTGGCCAGGGGCGGCACCATCTTCCTCGACGAAGTGAGCGAACTCTCCCCCGCCATGCAGGCGAAGCTGCTGCGGGTGCTGCAGTACAAGGAGTTTACCCCCCTGGGGGCGAAACAGACCCAGACCACCGACGCGCGGGTCATCACCGCCACCAACATGGACCTCACCCAACAGGTAAAAGAGGGAAGCTTCCGCGACGACCTCTACTATCGTCTGCAGGTGGTCAACATCCACCTCCCGCCCCTGCGCGAGCGCAAGGAGGATCTCATGGATCTGGTCCAGACCCTGCTCGGGCGCATCAACCGGGAGCTGCACCGCAACATCCGCCACATCGGAAAAGACGTCATCAACTGCATGCAGCACTACGACTGGCCCGGAAATATCCGCGAACTGGAAAACGTCCTGATGAAGAGCATCGCCCTCTCCCAGGGCGACTCACTGACCCGCGACCTTCTGCCCCCGCCACTCTGCCTTGAGCAGCACCCCGCCTCCCCGGACGACCACGATGTCACCGAAAAACCACTGCAACAGTGCAGCCTGGAGGAGATGGAGCGCATGCATGTGGCCCGGGTGCTCGATGCAGTGGCCTGGCACAAGGGCCGGGCGTGCGAAATCCTCGGCATCTCACGTCCCCGCCTGAGGCGCATGATCAACCAACACAGACTCGCCCCACCGAACGGCGTCAGACCGCAACAAGAGTGTCGCTACCTCGTGAAAGATTTTGGGACATCCCAGTCCCCAAAATCGACTCGCCAACGCGACAGCCGTTACTGCCCCGACCGTCCTGCGCTCATCACGACTCCGTCCCGCACATTGCAGCAAAGCTGCTCGTGCGCAACTCCGTCATGATGACCACAATGACTCTACGGCGTGTCGGATGCGCTATTTGTATGCCCTACGTCACTCCCTATCGGTCGTAACTGCGGCCATACAACCGCGCCTACGCCTATCGGGGACTAACCGCCTTCGCTTCGCTCTCCATGGCGGTTAGCGGGCGTGGACGGGGAGCAGGAGACGTCCGGGTAACACACAGGGCCACGGCATGCTCCTATGTGCGAAAAAGGAAGGATCTGGCAGTGGGTACGATACGAGTACGTTCCAAGCTGCCCGCCCACCGGCCCGCCCCAATGGACCGATCACCTTGCCCGGTTCACTCTCCCAGCCCCAACTCGACCCCCAGCACATTGTCCACCAGACGAAACCCCAGGCGGCGCGCCGCCAGCAGCAGGAACAGGACCTGCGCGCCAAACAGGAACACATAGGTGGCCACCAGCTGGAACGGGATACCGGCCTTGGCCAGCCATCCCAGCAGGAAGACGATCAGAAAGAGCAGGCCCAACACATAGAGGTCGCGCAGCATGCGCCAGTGGATCTCGGTATTGAGTACCACGGGGTTGGCGGCGTGCCGCTGGTGGGCCCGCTCCCAGCTCTCCACCTGAATTCCCGGATCGAAACCGGCATCTTTTACCTTCGGGAAGGCCGAGAGCAGCTCGGCCGACCCGAACGGTTGCCTGCGGGTGGAGAGGAAGGCATCGCGCGCGGGGTGCGGTTCGCTCCAGCGAAAAAACAGCAGTCGGTTTTTCCATTGATCATCGAGTCGGCGGAGCGTGAACACCGCCATGCCCATCAGCACCACGGTGAACCCCATGGCATACCCCGCCTGTGGGCTGAGCGCCTGCCACTTGCGAAAGGTGGCGAGGAACAGGTCCAGGCCGTAGGGGAGGTTGAGCAGAAAGAGGTAGAGCATCATGCCGTTGAGCAGGGCAAACAGCACCACCAGTGCCTGGTGGAAGTGGCGTAGGAAATTCATCTGACTCGGGCAACCACGGTTGTGTAAATAGTTTATTTGACGTGATTTCATGCGCATGCGCAACCGCGCACACCCCGCCGCCATCGGTGTTACCTTCGCACACACCCTGATACCTTTTGTAACGCAACGGGTAACAACCTCCCCCCCTGGCGCCTGTAACCCGATGAATCCATTAACATTGTCTCCGGCACATTTTTCGCTTATAGGAAGTCGCCTATACGATGAGCCCGTGCGGATGTCCGCACGGTTTCCCGGCGCAGCCGCTCGGCATCCGCACCGAACCCGCGGGGCCGACGCCGTCCACTCCACTCCCGCACCACATGTGGCGCGGATCGGGACGGCCGTTTTCGTTTACCGCTTGAGTACACACCCTGCTTGGGGAGGGACAACGACACATGGACCCGAAGGTTGTCTGGCTGTTCGTGTTTGTCGCACTTTACTGGACCTATTGTGTCTTCTGGGGCATCAAGGGCGCCCTGTCGGCGAAGACCGCCAGCGACTATTTCGTCGCCGGACGCCAGATATCGCTCTGGGTGTTCATTCTGGCCGCCACCGCCACTTCGTTCTCCGGCTGGACCTTCATGGGTCACCCGGGATTGATCTACAGCGACGGCTTTCAGTACGCCTACGCCTCCTTCTACGCCATCACCATCCCCTTCACCGGCGTGCTGTTTCTGAAACGCCAGTGGATGCTCGGCAAGCGCTTCGGCTTCATTACCCCCGGCGAGATGATGGCCTACTACTTCCGCTCCGACACCATTCGTATTCTGGTGGTGCTGGTCGCCCTGGTCTTCTCCATCCCCTACCTCGGGGTTCAGCTGCGCGCCTCCGGGTTTCTGTTCAATGTGCTCACCGACAACATGCTGGGGGTGGAGGTGGGTATGTGGCTGCTCTCGCTGGTGGTGATCGTTTACGTCGCCTCGGGGGGGCTGCGGGCGGTGGCCTACGTCGATTCGGCCCAGGCGATCCTGCTCGCCATCGGCATGGTCGTCATCGGCATCATCACCATGGGCGCCATCGGCGGTTTCGATCAGCTGAGCAGGGGGATCGCCGCGCTCACGGCGGTCGACCCCACCACCGGCAGGGCGCTGTTCGGCGCCACCACGCCCGACGGCCATAGCGCCTACATCGCCATCCCCGGGGTTATTCAGTACAGCGCCGGACTGGGCAGCGACAGCGAGCCGTCCGGCGGCATCTGGACCGGGGTGATGATCCTCACCTACATGTTCGCGCTGATGGGCGTGCAGTCGGCCCCCGCCTTCTCCATGTGGGCCTTCGGCAACAAGAGCCCCGAACCCTTCGCCCCGCAGCAGGTGTGGGCGTCGGCCGCGGGCATCGGGGCGATCCTGATGGTGTTCGCGGCCATCCAGGGCATCGGCTCCCACTTCCTCGGCGCGGACAGCGCCTTTCTCGCCGCCCACCCGGATCTGGTCAATCCGGTAATGCTGGACGGCCTGCACAAGATCGGGGCCACCGATCTGCTGGCCCACCCCAGCACCAGCGACATGCTGGTCCCGCAACTGATCTACCTGATGTCGGAAAACGCGCCCTGGCTGGTGGGACTGCTCTCGGTCTGCGCCCTGGCGGCGATGCAATCGACCGGCGCCGCCTACATGTCCACCGCCGGCGGCATGCTCACACGCGACATCATCAAGCGCTACCTGATGCCGCGCGCCACCCACGTCCAGCAGAAGACCTTCGGGAGAATCGGCGTGGTGGTGATCGTGTTCATCGCCCTGCTGGTGGCGAGCGCCGCCAACGATGCCCTGGTGCTGCTCGGCGGCCTCGCCGTGGCCTATGGCTTCCAGATGTGGCCGGCCCTGATCGCCGTGACCCTGACCGAGAACATCGGCGCCCAGTTCATGCCCTGGGGCCGCTGGCCGCTGACCATCCACTCCGCCGGATGGGGTATCGTCTTCAATCTCACCCTGGCGATCCTGGTCTCCGCCCTCACCCAGGATCGCGGCGAGCGTAAACACCGCATGACCTTCCACCAGTTTCTGGGCGAACACGCCCGGCTGCCGCGGGCGAAGCGGCGGCTGATACCGGTCGCCTGGCTTATCGCCCTGGCCTGGTTTCTGTTCGGCATCGGCCCCGGCGCGGTCATCGGCAACTGGATCTTCGGCGATCCCAATCAGCCCGCTTCCTGGCTCTTCGCCATCCCCTCGATCTGGGCATGGCAGATCCTCTGGTGGCTGCTCGGCATCGGCATGATGTGGTTCCTCGCATACAAGATGGAGCTCTCCACCATCCCCCAGAAAGAGGTGGAGGCACTGCAGGAGGACATCGGCGATATCCACCTGGACTTCGACCGCCCGGGATGATTCACACCCCGCGCCCCTTGCCCACGCCACTCCCCTGTCCGGGCACTACCGGAAGCGGGGCGGGCCGCACCATGAGGCAAGGCACGGGAATGTGTAATCTCCACGCACCCGCCCATGGCTGAACGGCTCCTCCCCCGCCTGCTTCCACCCATCCTGGTGATGACCCTGGCCTGGGCCGGCTGGGGCCTGTACGGGGCGAACCGCGAACCCCCCCTGCAGCGGGAGTTGGCGGCCGCGGCACGCTACCTGGAGGATGGTCACCTGGAGCAGGCGGCGGACGGATTCGCCCGGGCCCTGGAGATGGACCCCGGACATACCGGCGCCCTGCGCGGCCGGGCCCTGGCCCTGATGCAGTTGGGGGCACAGTGGCAGTGGGCCGCCCATGACCGGGTGCCCTCGCCACGAACGCAGGAGCTGGAAGCCCAGGCCCGGGATCTGTACCGCCAGGCCCTGGCCCTCTATGACCGGGCCATCCCGGCGGCCACGGCGGGCGGGGAAACGGCGCGAACGCTGGGAGTGAGCCACGCCAACCGGGGCATACTGAAGGATCGGATGGGCGACTACCCGGGCGCGCTGGCCGACTATCAGCTGGCCATGGAGCTGGCGCCGGCGGCAAGCCGGGGGCCGGGGCCGCTGACACGCTTCCTGCGCAACCAGCCCGAACCTCCGCCGGACATCGCCGACCGCGCCGGGTATATACGCCGACAGCTGGCGCTGCCACCGGCTCAGCGACGCCTGCGGAATCTGGAAGCGCAAGAGTGTCGCTACCTCGTGAAAGATTTTGGGACATCCCAGTCCCCAAAATCGACTCGCCAACGCGACAGCCGTTACTGCCCCGACCGTCCTGCGCTCATCACGACTCCGTCCCGCACATTGCAGCAAAGCTGCTCGTGCGCAACTCCGTCATGATGACCACAATGACTCTACGGCGTGTCGAATGCGCTATTTGTATGCCCTACGTCACTCCCTATCGGTCGTAACTGCGGCCATACAACCGCGCCTACGCCTATCGGGGACTAACCGCCTTCGCTTCGCTCTCCATGGCGGTTAGCGGACGCCCGCCAGCGCGCCCACACGCTATAGGAGCCGGAGCACGTCGACCAGCAGCACGCGCATGAAAAACAGCAGGGCGATGGCCCCAAACAGCATATGCCCGATGTCGTTGCCGCCATCGGCGTTGCGGTGCGTAAGGGCATGATAGGCGATGGAGCCGGTGATGATCAGAAACAGGATATCGAGCACGACGAAAACACCCGCGTTGGCGTGGTGAAAAAATAGCAGTCGATGAAGCACAGTACAACCACCCCGGACATTGCACAGGCCCTGGCCGCGACCCGCACCTTTCGCGGTGTTTCGCAGACCTCCATCCAGGCGCTCACCGAACAGGCCGAAGTACGGGACTGCCCCGGCGGCAGCCATCTGTCGCTAACCGCCATGGAGAGCGAAGCGAAGGCGGTTAGTCCCCGATAGGCGTAGGCGCGGTTGTATGGCCGCAGTTACGACCGATAGGGAGTGACGTAGGGCATACAAATAGCGCATCCGACACGCCGTAGAGTCATTGTGGTCATCATGACGGAGTTGCGCACGAGCAGCTTTGCTGCAATGTGCGGGACGGAGTCGTGATGAGCGCAGGACGGTCGGGGCAGTAACGGCTGTCGCGTTGGCGAGTCGATTTTGGGGACTGGGATGTCCCAAAATCTTTCACGAGGTAGCGACACTCTTGTTCGCCCCGGCGACCCATACCGGCAGACGCTGTTCGTGCTGGTCGAGGGCGAGCTGATCATGCACCGCCCCAGCGGGCGTCAGGAGCGCGTCACACCCGGTGAGTTCCTGGGCCTGGCCAATTACCTGGACAACAACGACTACTCCACGCTGGCGGAGGTGATCCGCCGCTCCCGGGTGCTGCTGATCCCGGCGCAGCGGCTGAAACACCTGGAGGTCGAACGCCCGGACCTGTTCAACATGCTCAACCGGATCATCGCCTCCCGGCTGCGCGAGCGCAGCCCCGACCGTACCATCTCGTCCGGGGTGCTGGCGCAACCGGTCACCCGGGTAATGAAATCGCCGGTCTCGGCCTGCGCGCCCCACACCTCCCTCGGCGAGGCGCTGCTGCTGATGCAGGAGCGCAAGATCGGTGCGCTGGCGGTCACCGACCGGCACGGCCGGCTCCGGGGGGTGGTCAGCTTTTCCGGCCTGGCCCGCGCCGCGATTCTCGAAGGGGCGGCACCCGATGCAGGGGTACTGGAGACGGCCCGGGAGACCCCACGGGTGATCGATCCCGACACCCCGCTGTGGGAGGCCGAGGAGCTGCTCAAGCGCCACAACGTGAAGTACCTTCTGGTCACCGAGGCGCACCGGCCGATCGGCATGCTCTCCCAGAGCGACATCCTGCGGGTGCTGATCTCGCGTCCGGGAACCATGACCGGTCGCCTGCGCGACGCCGGCAGCATCAAGGAGCTGGCCGCACTCAGCGCCAATCTGCTGCCGGTCGCCACCGAGGCCCGCGACTCCAACCACCGCCCGAGCGACGCCCTGCGCCTGTTGAGCGAAGTGCATCTGATTATCCAGCGCCGGGCGATCGAACTGACCCTGCGCTGGATGCAGCGCAAGGGCCACGGTCCACCGCCCCTCGACTACGCGTTCCTGATCATGGGCTCCGGCGGACGCAAGGAGATGCTGCTCAACCCCGACCAGGACAATGGCATCATCCTGGCCGACGACCCCGGGGTCGACCCGGAGCAGGCCGATGCCTGGTTCGAACTCTTCTGCGAGCGGGTCAACCGTAACCTGGCGCGGGTCGGCTACCCGCTCTGCCCCGGGCAGATCATGGCCTCCAACCCCGCCTACCGCAAACGGCTGTCGAGCTGGAAGACCCAGGTCAGCCGGATCTGCGCACGCCCCTCGGACAGGGCCGCGCGCTGGTCCAACGTGGTCTTCGATTTCGATACCCTGTACGGCAATGACGCGCTGACCATGGAGCTGCGCCGCCATACCCTGGCCGAGCTGAAAGCGCATCCACGCCTGCTCGGCAGGATGGTGGCCGACGATGCCGAGGGGCGCCCGGCCATCGGCCTGTTCAACCGCCTGATCACCACCAAATCCAACGCCCGTGGCGAGTGGATCGACGTCAAACGCAACGGCCTGCGCATCGTCGCCGACGCGGCGCGCATCTTTTCGCTGCAAGGCGGCATCAGTGTGCAGAACACCGGCGACCGGCTCGAAGCGCTGGTGCGGACGGGATCCCTGTCGCGGGACTTCATCGACTCGGTCCAGGAGGCCTACGAAGGGTTGCTCGATCTGTTGCTGGCCCACCAGATCCGGCAGATGGAGGGGGGGGAAGAAAGTCGACAAGCTGATCGCCCCGTCCCGGCTCTCGCGCCAGACACGCAGCACCCTGCGCATGGCGATGCGGGCGATCAAGCGGCTGCAGGAGCGGCTGCAGGGAGAGTTCGGGACTGATGACTACTGATTCGACCCCAGGCATTGACAGGACGATTCCATGCGGCACAATGGGGTTCTCACCATAATGATAAAGGGACGAACCGATGCAGCCGGACGCTGGCGCGGCCTGGCGGCAGGGCGCGGGCCGTTGCGCCCGGTGCGTTTCGGAAATGGGTTGGAATGGGTCCGGCTGGCGCCATGCACGGCGGCGCACATGTCAGGGACCATCGCACTGTTCAAACTGAAAACGTAACTATTCACCATACAAAATCGAAAAAAGTGCTTGACAGGTTTTTTGCGAAAATCTTCCAGTCTTAGCAACAAATCTCAGACCATCGTTATTCACACTCCAGGCGCTGATATTAGGCTCGCTGAAAGATTTTTATTGGCAGTGTGCCCGCGGGGCAGCATCATTTTTTTAGTCGCCTCATGACAGCGTACATCACCTAAAATTCTGTTCTAACCCGAATTATTCATAAAAAAGGGCGCACCTCGTTCAACCAATTGATATAATTGGTATTTCGCCAAAAACGCTTCGGTGAAGCTAAACGAGGTCGCCCCATGTCCAAGTCTACCCAAGAACCGCTGAGATTTCTCCCCGTTGACGGTCTGAGCGTGCGTGGCGATTTTGACGGCGGCGCCTTGTCCTCGGATTTCGGTCCCATGATTCTACGCGGCCTCGACCGCCAAATCGGCTTGACCGAGCGCTTGGCCTGCGCCTTCAACGACCAGCGCCATCCATCCTATATCACTCACAAGCTACAGGCGTTGTTTGCTCAGCGCACCTACCAAATCGCTTGCGCCTACGAGGATGGCAATGACGCCAATACCCTGAGAGGCGATCCCGTATTCAAACTGGGGCGTAACTATTCACCATACAAAATCGAAAAAAGTGCTTGACAGGTTTTTTGCGAAAATCTTCCAGTCTTAGCAACAAATCTCAGACCATCGTTATTCACACTCCAGGCGCTGATATTAGGCTCGCTGAAAGATTTTTATTGGCAGTGTGCCCGCGGGGCAGCATCATTTTTTTAGTCGCCTCATGACAGCGTACATCACCTAACCCGAATGTTTCATAAACCATTAGGTGACCACAAATACCGTACAACCAGACTAGGGTATTAGCCGAGAACTAGGCAGGCCGGTAACTGTTAGCGGGGCGACGATCATTTTTTCGGGGTTGTAGCGTCCATCGCTAACCGCCATGGAGAGCGAAGCGAAGGCGGTTAGTCCCCGATAGGCGTAGGCGCGGTTGTATGGCCGCAGTTACGACCGATAGGGAGTGACGTAGGGCATACAAATAGCGCATCCGACACGCCGTAGAGTCATTGTGGTCATCATGACGGAGTTGCGCACGAGCAGCTTTGCTGCAATGTGCGGGACGGAGTCGTGATGAGCGCAGGACGGTCGGGGCAGTAACGGCTGTCGCGTTGGCGAGTCGATTTTGGGGACTGGGATGTCCCAAAATCTTTCACGAGGTAGCGACACTCTTGAATAAATGTGTCCTGTGTGAATCTCCGCTATGTTTTAGTCACGTTGGTCTTGAAAATATCTGGTTGCTTCCGATCCATGGAGGGAGCGAAGATCTTCTGTCGAGTTCGCAGCTACCTGTCAACTTGCCGTAAGCAGGGCGTCTCAGCCACAGAAGCATTGGCATTGCTTTTTCAAGGCAAGAATCCAGACTTCATGGAATTGGATAAAGCCTGATGTGGCTAATCATGGCAAAATGAGCTGAATAGTTACCTGAAAACAACAACAGTACCCTCCGACCGGACAGCAGGTCCGATCTGGCGGGGCATCACGAAATTTCAATGACAGTTCAGGTGCCGACAGCAGCGCACCCGAAGACGACGAGGAGACAACACATGTCCGAAAGCAAGGTCTATCCGGTTCCGGCCGAATTCGCCGCCCAGGCCAATATCAATCAAGCCCAGTACCAGGAGATGTACCAGCGTTCCGTACAGGATCCGGAGGGTTTCTGGGCCGAGCAGGCGCAGGAGTACCTCACCTGGTTCAAGCCCTGGGACAAGGTACTCGACTGGAGTTTCGGCGAGGACGATCTGCACATCGAGTGGTTCAAGGGCGGCAAGCTCAACGTCTCTTACAACTGTCTCGACCGCCATCTCGACAGCCGTGGCGACCAGACCGCCATCCTGTGGGAGGGTGACAATCCCGAAGAGGATCGGGCCGTCACCTATCGCGAACTGCACGCGGACGTAAACCGCTTCGCCAACGTGCTGAAGGATCGTGGCGTCAAGAAGGGTGACCGCGTCTCCATCTACATGCCGATGATCCCCGAGGCGGTGGTGGCCATGCTCGCCTGTACCCGCATTGGCGCGGTCCACTCCATTGTCTTCAGCGCCTTCTCCCCCGACGCGCTGGCAAGCCGCATCCTCGACTCCGACTGCCAGTGCCTGATCACCGCCGATCAGTCGATCCGCACCGGCAAGGCCCTGCCACTGAAAAAGAACGCCGACCAAGCGCTCACCCAGTGCCCCGACGTGCACACCGCAATCGTGGTCCGGCGCGGCGGACAGCCCGTGGAGTGGACCGAGGGACGCGACATCTGGTACCACGAGGCGCTGGCTGCGGCCGACCCGGTGTGCGAGCCGGAGCAGATGGACGCCGAGGACCCCCTGTTCATCCTCTACACCTCCGGCTCCACCGGCAAGCCCAAGGGCGTGCTCCACACCACCGGCGGTTACCTGTTGCAGGCGGCGATGACTCACAGGACGGTCTTCGACTACAAGGACGGCGAGGTCTACTGGTGCACCGCCGACATCGGCTGGGTCACCGGCCACAGCTACATCGTCTACGGCCCACTCACCAACGGCGCCATCAGCCTGATGTTCGAAGGTGTTCCCACCTACCCCGACGCGGGCCGTTTCTGGCAGGTGTGCGACAAGCATAATGTGGCCAGCTTCTACACCGCGCCCACCGCCATCCGCGCGCTGATGGCGGTCGGCACCGACCCGGTCACCGCCACCTCGCGCAAATCCCTGCGTCTGCTCGGGACCGTGGGCGAGCCCATCAACCCCGAGGCCTGGGAGTGGTACCACAAGGTGGTCGGCGAACAGCGCTGCCCGATCGTCGACACCTGGTGGCAGACCGAGACCGGCGCCCACATGCTGACCCCGCTGCCGGGCGCCACCCCGCTCAAGCCGGGCTCGGCACAGCAACCCTTCTTCGGCGTGCAGCCGGTGCTGCTGGACGATCAGGGCATCGAGATCGAGGGCAACCCCGCCTCCGGCAACCTGGCCATCAAACACCCCTGGCCATCCCAGATGCGCAGCGTCTACGGCGACCACCGCCGCTTCTTCGAGACCTACTTCCAGATGTACCCCGGTTACTACTTCACCGGCGACGGCGCACGCCGCGATGCCGATGGCGACTACTGGATCACCGGTCGCGTGGATGACGTGCTCAATGTCTCCGGCCACCGCCTGGGCACCGCCGAGATCGAATCCGGCCTGGTCCTGCATGAGAAGGTCGCCGAGGCGGCCGTGGTCGGCTATCCCCACGAGATCACCGGCCAGGGCATCTACGCCTACGTCACCCTGATGCAGGGCGAGGAGTCCAGCGACGAGCTCAGGGCCGAGCTGGTGGCGCTGGTGCGCAAGGAGATCGGCCCCATCGCCAAGATCAACATCATCCAGCGGGCCCCGGGACTGCCCAAGACCCGTTCCGGCAAGATCATGCGCCGCATCCTGCGCAAGATCGCCGCCAACGAGATCGACGGCCTGGGCGACACCTCCACCCTGGCCGACCCCAGCGTGGTGGATGATCTGATCGCCAACCGCGCCAACAAGTAACGGCGCGGCGGGAATGCGGACCAGGGCGGCCCCGTGGCGGGGCCGCCCTTCTTGTTGTTTTCGAGATTAAACGGAAGAGATTGATTTGGGAAATTCACTGCAAGATCAGCTCCTCGGGGCAGGCCTGGTGGACCAGAAACGGGTCAACAAGGCGAAGAAGGCCAAGCAACAGAAGGAGAAGGCCCAACGCCATCAGCGGCACAAGACACCGGACGAGTCCGCGCGCCTGGCCAGGGAGCGCGCCGCCGAGGCGGCGCGGCGCGACCGCCAGCTCAACGAACAGCGCCTCCAGGCCGCCGAGCGCAAGGCGCTTGAGGCCCGGATACGGCAACTGATCGAGACCAACCGCCTGCCCTCGGAGGCTGGCGATATCGCCTATCACTTCAGTGTCGACGGTAAGCTGCGCCGTATCCATGTGGACGCGGCACAGCAGGGCAGGCTGAGCCGAGGTGCCCTGGCCGTCGTCACGCTCGATGACGCCTTCCATCTGGTGCCTGCCGACGTCGCCGAGAAGATTGCCGCGCAGGCCCCGGAGCGCGTGGTTGCGCGCAACGACCCGGCCAGCGAAGATGCGGGGGATGATGACCCCTACGCCGAGTTCCAGGTGCCGGACGACCTGATGTGGTGAATCGAGCCCCGGCACACACCCGCCTGGACCAAATCGTGTAGAATCCGCCCTTTATTGAATGACACCGGCCGCGCCCCAAATCAGACGGCCCGCCTCAACAGAGGCAACCCCGCTACAATCAACGTTCGAGAGGTAAACGGCATTGAGTACCCTGAAGGTCGGCGTCTTCGTCGACGCCGAAAACATAAAATTCAACGGCGGCTACCAGCTGCGCTACGACGTCCTGCGCAAGTTCGCCGCCCGGGACGGAGGCACCCTGCTGCGGCTCAACACCTACCTGGCATTCGACCAGGAGCGCGCCCGGGAAGAGGGCGAATACGCCAAGAAATCCTACATCTACCAGCAGATGGTGCGTGACTTCGGCTGGAAGATCGTAAGCAATGGGATGGACTCCTCCCCACCCCTACGACAAACGGCGTCGAGGCGTCAGAATGGGAGCTGAACTAGCACCATTCACACGAAACAGATGAGGAGGAAGTCCACCATGAAGATTAGCCACGTCGGAGTTGATATTGCAAAGTCCGTTTTCCAGATCCACGCTGCCGATCGGCTGGGCAAGGCCCTGTGGCGGGTTAAGCTATCTCGCTCACAGTGGATCGACAAGCTGTGCGAGAAGGTACCGGCCACAGCCGTGATCGCGATGGAGTCTTGTGCCGGCGCCCATCACTGGGCCAGGGTGCTGCAGGCGCGCGGTTACACGGTCAGGCTGATCGACGCACGTTTCGTCAAGCCCTATGTCAAGAGCAACAAGCAAGAGTGTCGCTACCTCGTGAAAGATTTTGGGACATCCCAGTCCCCAAAATCGACTCGCCAACGCGACAGCCGTTACTGCCCCGACCGTCCTGCGCTCATCACGACTCCGTCCCGCACATTGCAGCAAAGCTGCTCGTGCGCAACTCCGTCATGATGACCACAATGACTCTACGGCGTGTCGGATGCGCTATTTGTATGCCCTACGTCACTCCCTATCGGTCGTAACTGCGGCCATACAACCGCGCCTACGCCTATCGGGGACTAACCGCCTTCGCTTCGCTCTCCATGGCGGTTAGCGGGCGGCAAAGCGCTTGATGGAGCTCAGGGGTGTTGGGCCCTTGATCGCCTCGGCACTATCGGCATCACTCGGTGACGGCAAGAGTTTCAAATGCGGCCGAGATTTCGCCGCTTCGCTGGGTCTCACGCCACGCCAGCATAGCAGCGGGGGAAAAGACCGCTTGCTGGGAATCAGCAAGCGCGGGGATGCTTATCTGCGCAAGCTGCTTGTGCATGGTGCCAGAGCGGTCATACGCCATGTTGGCGACAAGGAGGACAATCTCAGTTGCTGGCTGCGTGCAATGGGTATGCGCAAGCATGTCAACGTGGTGACGGTGGCGCTGGCGAACAAGATGGCGAGAATGGCGTGGGCGATGGTCGCCGGGGAGGAGTCCTACAGAGCGGAGCTGGCGGCCGCCTGAAGACTAGCGAGACGTTCGCTGAGGAGAAAGAGCAGGAACCAATCACTCGATTGCAGAGCCATTTGCTTTGATGGCCAACAGGTCAGACCGACGTCGGTAAAACCCGATTAGAGCGCAGAGCTTGAAGCTCGTGTAAGCGAGAGGGAACTGACGTGCGGATAGCCCATCAGGGTCCGATGCCGGATGTGGCATCACCAAGAGACCGGATACACGTTGGCAGTCGACTCATTGTCGGCCAGACGAGCAAAAAAGCTTGCAAACGGGGAGGAGTCCATACACGCTCTATTATCGACCCTATTGCACCACAGATCAGTCCATGCCAATGACAAGGCCCCGCCAGCATCCATGCTAGCAGGGCCTTACGGAAATTCGCGACTGACCACTCCTTGTCATTGCACCACATTCCCTGTCACTTGCAAACGCTAAATCAAACAGCCTCTGCGGTCAAGTCGATGTTCCATGGCAGCAGTGCTTCGACCTTCTCAAGCGTATCGGCACTACCTATGTTCTTTAGTACATGGTGCAGGTAATCGTAGGGTTCCAGTCCGTTGGCCTTTGCCGTCTCAATCAGACTGTAGATCGTGGCGCTGGCGTGAGCGCCGCGTGAGGTATCCGCAAACAACCAGTTGCGCCTGCCAAGCGCAAAGGGGCGTACCGCATTTTCCGCCAATGCATTGCTGATGTGCAGGCGACCATCGTCGCAGTAGCCCACCAACAGCTCCCACTGGTTCAGGGTGTACTGGATCGCCTTGTAGGTAAGGCTGTCTTTGGGTACACGCCGGCTGTTGATCTCCAGCCAGCTTTTCAGATCTTCGAGCGCCACCCGGCTGAGTTTTTGCCGTTGTTCGGTTTTTTGCTCCGGCTCCAGATCCTTTATCCGCTCCTCTATGGCGTAGAGCTTGCGGATCTTGCCGATGGCCACATCGGCCTTGCTCACCTTCTGCTCCTTCTTCTTCGCGGGTGCGGCCTTGGCAGCCTCGACAAACTTGCGCCGTGCATGATCCCAACAGCCGATGCGCTTGATGGGGTTGTCCCGACACGCCTTGTTGTAGCCGGCATAGCCGT
>PQCP01000155.1 GCA_003062205.1 Candidatus Sedimenticola endophacoides | reverse complement strand
GAGTCAATCCCAGAGAAAATGAAAAAGCTTCTGCTCAATACCCGGGCGGTATTCGATATTTTGAAAATGACGCGTAACGCGATGCCACGTAATGGGAATTTTGCCGGAGCGTAGATTTACCGTGCCCGGGGATCTAGGTCGATTGCACGCGCTCCCCTTGCCTGTTCACCCCTCCTTTTAGGTCGCCGACTCCGGCCCCCGATGCACGGCCCCTGCCCGCCGCTTTGCGGCGTACCGCCTCACAACGCCGGGGCGCACTATACCTGCCTCCGCACGTCCAACACCTCCGGCAGTTGCGCGATCTTCTCCAGCACCCGGCTCAGCTGGCGCATGCTCTCCACCTCGATGGTGAAACGCATGGCGGCGCGATCGGCCTTGCGGTCGGTCTGGGTGTGAACCCCCTGCACGTCCACCTCCTCGTTGGCCAGGATGGCGCTGATATCGCGCAGCAGGCCCTTGCGGTCGCTGGCGAAGACCCGCACATCGACCGGGTAACCGCCACCTGACGCCACCGCGTCCGCCCAGACCACATCCACCAGCCGCCCCTGATCCGGCTCCCGCAGCGCCTTGATCATCTTGCAGTCGCGCCGGTGCACGGTGACGCCGCGGCCCCGGGTGATAAAGCCGACAATACGGTCATTGGGGACCGGTTTGCAGCAGCGGGCCATGTGGGTCATCAGGTCGTCGACCCCTTCCACCACCACCTCGCCACGCCCCCCGGCCCGCTTGCGGTGATGCGCCCGGCGACGCGGCGGTATCGGCGGCTGTTCGGCCCCGCCGCCCGGCTCGCTCCGCTCGCCCATACCGGCGATCTGTATCGGGGAGAGCTCGCCGCGCCCGATGGCGGCGAGGAGGTCATCGACCCGTTTCATATTGAAGCGCCGGGCCGCCCGTTCAAGATCGGGTTTGTGCACCCCGAGACGGGTGATCTCCTTCTCCAGGCTCGCACGACCCTGCTGCAGATGCTCGGCGAAGTCCTGCTGCTTGAACCAGTGGCGCACCCGGGCGCGGGCACGGCTGGTCTTGATGTAGCCGTGGTGCGGACTGAGCCAGTCGCGGCTCGGCCCCCCCTCCTTGACGGTAATAATCTCAACGCTCTGGCCGCTCTCCAGGGGCTGAGTCAGGGGGGCGATGCGGCCGTTGACCCTGGCGCCCCGGCAGCGGTCGCCGACCGACGAGTGGATGGCGTAGGCGAAGTCCACGGCCGTCGCCCCCTTGGGCAGTTCGACCACCTTGCCCTGGGGAGTCAGGACATAGATCTGACGCGCCTCCAGCTCCCCCCTGAAGTCGTCGCCGCCCTCCTCCCGCTCGACGGGCTCCTCTTTCATCTCCAGCCAGTTGCGCATCTGCGCGATGCGCCGTTGGAACGCCGGGTCCTCCCTACCGCCGCTCTCCTTATAGCGCCAGTGGGCGGCCACCCCCAGTTCGGCATGGTCGTGCATGTCGTGGGTGCGGATCTGCACCTCCAGCGGCTTCTCCTCCGGGCCGACAACGGCGGTATGGATGGAGCGGTACATGTTGGCCTTGGGGGTGGCGATGTAGTCGTCGAACTCACCCGGGATATGACGCCACAACCCGTGCACCACGCCGAGCGCGGCGTAGCAGTCGGCAACGCTGTCGACCAGCACGCGCACCGCGCGCAGATCGAATATCTGATCGATCTGAACCGCCTTGCGCCGCATCTTCTTCCAGATACTGAAGATGTGCTTCGGGCGGCCGCTGATCCGGGCCTGAAGGCCGATGGCGTCGAATTTCCCGCGCAGCAGCGACATCACATCGCTGATGAATCGCTCCCGGTCGGCCCGGCGGCCGTCCAGAGCGGAGGCGATCTCCTTGTAGGCGTCGGGCTCCAGGTAGCGCAGACAGAGGTCCTCCAGCTCCCACTTGATCTGCCAGATGCCCAGACGGTTGGCCAGCGGGGCGTAGAGCTCCTGCGTCTCCCGGGCCTCGCGCACCTGGAACTCGCGGGAGAGGTTCTTGAGCAGGCGCATCTCGTGCAGGCGTTCGGCCAGCACGATGAGCAACACCCGGATGTCGTCGGCGATACTCAGCAGCATGCGCCGCAGGTTTTCGGTATGCCCGGCCATCCCGGCACGATCCTCCCCGGTACGGACCCCGGCCAGCGATCCGATGCGCGCCATATCCTTGACCATGCGCGCCACGGCGGCGCCGAAGCGTGTCTCGATCTGGTCGAGACTGACCGTCTCGTGGGCCACCACATCATGGAGTATGGCGGCAACCAGGGTCTCCCAGTCGAGCCCCATGTCATCGAGGATCTCGGCCACCGCCAGTGCATGGCGCAGGGTGCTCTCCCCGGTGCGCTCGCGCCCCTCACGGTGGACCTCGATAGCCAGCTTGCAGGCGTCGGCCAGGCGCCGCTGCTCACCCGCGTCACGGCGTCCGGCCAATCCATCGACCCAGGCGAGGATCGCCTGCCGATCCAGCGCATCCTCCGCCGGAACCCTGGTTATCACACTGACCATGTTGAGCGTCCTGATGCGTCCATCGGAATAGCAGTCTGCCGGGAGGCCCCCCCTCTCCGATCACGCTCGAAGCGGGCGGGGCCGTGGCGCCCGCGACTGATTTCCATCGATTTATCGGTCGAATTGTACTAATGTCTACTAACCGCGTTCAGGATGGATTCCGACAAACCCAAAAAGTGGAGCCTGCAGACCATGCCCTACGTAAAAAGAGACGAGGATGGTGATATTGTAGCACTCTTCGAAGAGCGGCAACCCGAGGCGACGGAAAGGCTGCCGCCCAGCCACGATGACGTACTGAACTTCCTGCTCAGGGGCGAGACCGAGGGCGAGGCCAAGGAGTACCTGTCACGCACCGATACCGAGATGGTGCGTATCGTCGAGGATCTGATCGACCTGCTGATCCAGAAAAACCTGATCCTGCTCACCGATCTGCCCCAGGTTGCACAGAACAAGCTGCTGGCGCGCAAACACCTGCGCGACCGCTTCCGGCCCGAACACTCGCTGCTGGTGGACGAGGGGGCGATCCTCTGAACGGCCGCGGGGTCCAGTGTCTGGATCATTCGGTCGCGCGCCCCATCACATCTCTCCCAATCACCAGGCATGACTCTTCGGATCCAACCTTGGACAGCCGTCCCGATCCGCTACCTGCCCGGCCTTTGCCGCGCCCTCAGCGCCCGCCCAACAGGTGGCTGACCAGACCGTCGGCCAGTTTGGGCTCGAACCAGGTGGATTTCGGTGGCATCACCTCTCCGGCATCGGCCACCGCCATCAGCGCCTCCATGGAGGTGGGATAGAGAGAGAAGGCAACCGCCATCTCGCCGCTGTCGACCCGCTTCTCCAGGGCCTCCAGGCCGCGGATGCCGCCGACGAAATCGATGCGCTCGTCACGCCGCTGGTCGGCGATGCCCAGGATCGGCTCGATCAGCTCCCCCGCCAGGAGGCTCACATCCAACCGCTGCACCGGGTCATCCCAGGGGATGCGCCCCTCGTCCAGAACCAGCCGGTACCACTGCCCCGGCAGATACATACCGAATTCGGCGTGGCGCCCGGGAAGAACCGCGTGCGCGCTGGTCTCGACCCGGAAGCGCACCGCGATACGCTCCAGCATCTGCTCCCGCTCCAGACCGTTGAGGTCTCTGACCACCCGGTTATAGGGGAGGATCTGCATCTGACTGTGGGGAAAGATCACCGACAGGAAGTAGTTGTAGGGCTCCTCTCCGGTGTGCGCCGGATTGGCCGCCCTGCGGGCCGCGGTGACCCGGGAGGCAGCGGCCGAGCGGTGGTGTCCATCGGCCACGTAGAGTGCGCTCATGCCATCAAACAGGGCCGTCAGCCGCCCGACACGGACCGGATCGCTCAGGGTCCATATCTGATGGCGCACCCCATCGGCCGCCGTCACATCCAGCTCCGGCTCCCGGTCCGCCTCCTCGCTCAGCATCCCATCCACCTCCCCGTCGCTGGGATAGACCAGGAACACCGGGCCGGTCTGCGCATCGAGGGCATCGATTTGGCGCACCCGGTCATCCTCCTTCTTCGGTCGGGTAAACTCGTGCTTTTTAATTCGGTCACGGTCATAGGCCTCGACCGAGGCCGCGGCAACCAGACCGGTCTGCACATGCCCCTCCATGGTCAGCCGATAGATATAGAAGGTGGGATGCGGATCCTGCACCAGCACCGCCTCGCCGAGCATACGTTCGAGATTCTCCGCCGCCTTGGCATAGACCTCGGGGGCGTAGGGGTCAGTGGCCTCCGGCAGATCGACCTCGGGCCGGGAGATATGCAGGAAGCTCCCAAGAGTGTCGCTACCTCGTGAAAGATTTTGGGACATCCCAGTCCCCAAAATCGACTCGCCAACGCGACAGCCGTTACTGCCCCGACCGTCCTGCGCTCATCACGACTCCGTCCCGCACATTGCAGCAAAGCTGCTCGTGCGCAACTCCGTCATGATGACCACAATGACTCTACGGCGTGTCGAATGCGCTATTTGTATGCCCTACGTCACTCCCTATCGGTCGTAACTGCGGCCATACAACCGCGCCTACGCCTATCGGGGACTAACCGCCTTCGCTTCGCTCTCCATGGCGGTTAGCGAGGGACGTCCGCGTACCATCTCGCGCGCCTCGGCCGCGCTCATCACGTCATAGGGGGGGGCGACCACATCATCGGCGTAGGCCTTGGGTGGACGCAGGCCGGGAAAGGCTTTAATCAGGGACATGTCGAATCCTTACTGTCGCGCCTCCTGGGCCGGAGGTCTTATCGGTCACGGGTTCGGCACATTGTTTCAAATCGCCCCCGGCTTGTGAAGCGCGGGGAGTGTGGAATCCGCCTACTCGCGCTCTTCGATCCACGCCATCTGGATCGCTTCCAGAATCTTTTCTCCGCACCGTGCGGGATCATCATCAAACCCGGGCAGGGCCATCACCATGGCACGCAGATCGACGAAATTGACATACAGGGGGTCCGCCTCCGGGTGGGCCTCGTCCAGTTCGATGACGATCTCCTGAATATCGGACCATTTGAGATTCATCACGCTTCCCCTCAGTGGTTCTCGGATACCATGTTGATGGTGTATTTGGGGATCTCGATGACCAGGTCCTCCTCACCCACCACCGCCTGACAGCTCAGGCGCGACTCGGGCTCCAGCCCCCACGCCTTGTCGAGCATATCCTCTTCCTCTTCCAGCGCCTCGTCCAGGGAATCGAAACCCTCGCGCACCACCACATGGCAGGTGGTGCAGGCACAGGATTTCTCACAGGCGTGCTCGATCTCGATGCCGTGGGCCAGGGCCGCGTCACAGATGGTGACACCGGGCTCCACCTCGAACACCGCGCCCTCGGGGCAGATCTCCTGGTGGGGTAGAAAAATCAGCTGTGGCATGACGGTTCGCCCTATTCAAACTCTTCGATTGTATGCACGGACATCGCCTTGCGCACATTGGCGTTCATCCGGCGCTCCACATAGAACTCGCAGCGCTTCTCCAGGGCCTCGATGCCCACCCGGATCCGCTTGTGATCCGGCGAACGCGTCAGCTCAACCAGGTCGTTCAGCGCGCTGTCGATGGCCGCACGCTCCCCGGCGTCGAGCAGCGCATCGCCATCCTCCGCCAGCGCCGCGCTCAGCGCCTCGATCACCCGCCGCGCCTCCACTTGCTGCTCGCGCAGACGCCGCGCCTGCATGTCATCCTCTGCGTGCTCGATGGAGTCGCGCAGCATGCCGGCAATCTCATCATCGCCCAGCCCATAGGAGGGTTTGACCTCGACGCTGGCGCGCACCCCGCTGCTCTGCTCCTGAGCCTCGACACTGAGCAGGCCGTCGGCATCGACCGAGAAGGTGACGCGGATGCGCGCCGCACCCGCCACCATCGGTGGTATACCGCGCAGTTCGAAGCGGGCCAGAGAGCGGCAGTCGGCGACCAGTTCGCGCTCTCCCTGCAGGACATGCAGCGCCATGGCGGTCTGTCCGTCCTTGAAGGTGGTGAACTCCTGGGCCCGGGCCACCGGGATGGTGGTGTTGCGCGGGATGAGCTTCTCCACCAGCCCGCCCATGGTCTCGATTCCGAGCGAGAGCGGGTTGACGTCCAGCAGCAGCATGTCGCTGTCGGATTTATTTCCCGCCAGCACGTCCGCCTGGAGGGCGGCGCCGAGCGCCACCACGCGATCCGGGTCGATGCTCACCAGCGGTTCGGTCTCGAAAAAGCCGCCCACCAGCTCGCGCACCCGAGGCACCCGGGTGGAACCGCCCACCATCACCACGTCGCGCACCTCGGCGGCGGTAATCCCCGCGTCGCGCAGGGCACGGCGGCAGGGGGCCAGGGTCTTGCGGATCAGCGGATCCACCAGGGTATTGAACCGCTCGCGGGTCAGCTCCCCCAGCCAGTGGCTGCCATCGGCCAGTTCCAGTTCGATAGGGGCGGAATCGGCCTCGCTCAGCGCCTCCTTGGCGGCGCAGGCATCGCGCATCAGGCGGCGCAGCATGGCGTGGTCGGCATCCTCCGCGATTCCCGCCTGCCCCATCAGCCACTCGGCCACGGCACGATCCAAGTCATCGCCGCCGAGAGCGGAATCACCCCCCGTCGAGAGCACCTCGAACACCCCGCGCTGCAACCGCAGGATGGAGATATCGAAGGTGCCGCCCCCGAGATCGTAGATGGCGTGCACCCCGTCACTGCCGCTGTCCAGCCCGTAGGCGACGGCGGCGGCGGTCGGCTCGTTGAGCAGGCGCAGCACCTTCAGGCCGGCGAGGGTGGCGGCATCCTTGGTGGCCTGACGCTGGGCGTCGTCGAAATAGGCGGGGACGGTGATCACCACCCCCTGGAGGTCACCGCCCAGGGTCTGCTCGGCACGCCGCGCCAGGCCCTTGAGTATCTCCGCCGAGACCTCGATCGGGGTGACATCGCCGCCTGCGGTACGCAGCCGCGCCACCGCCCCCGCGCCCGGCGCCAGCTCGTATGGCAGGCGTGAACCGAGGGTCTTAACCTCGTCGATACCGCGCCCCAGCAGCCGCTTCACCGAGACCACGGTATTGACGGGATCGAGCGCCGCCCACTCACGGGCCTCGTGACCGACCATCACCCCCTGTGGGGTGTAGCGCACCACCGATGGGAGCAGATGCCGACCCTGCCTGTCGGGCAGGGTCTCGGCCCGGCCGCTGCGCACGCTGGCGACCAGGGAGTTGGTGGTGCCAAGATCGATCCCCGCCGCCAATCGATGCTGGTGCGGGGCGGCCGACTGGCCGGGTTCGGATAGTTGCAACAGCGCCATATCTACAGGGCCTCGTCCAGCTCCGCCTCCAACTGCTCGGCGTCGAATCTCAGTTTCTGCAAAAACTGCATCTTGCGCAGGAGCTCCTGCGCCTGCTCCAGCCGTTCGGGGGAGGGGGTCTCGAAATGCAACGCCATCTGTCCCACCAGGGTGTTGATGCGTTTGCTGATGCCGCTCATCAGACGCTCCACCTCCGCGTAGGGGTCGTCCGCGCCCCGCGCCTGCTCCAACAGCTCGCGCAGCTCCAGCTGCTCCATGAGAAAGGCGCTGTCGCGGGTCGTCTGTTGCTGGTCATCCAGTGAGATGCCGTGAAGGGTGAGAAGATACCAGGCGCGGCGGATCGGGTCCTTGAGGGTCTCATAGGCCTCGTTGATCCGGGTCGCCCCCTGCATCGACAGGCGCCGCTCCTGATCCGTAGCGCTGGCGAAGCGGTCCGGATGAACCACCCGCTGCAGCTCCCGGTAACGCTCGGACAACTGGGTGGCATCCACCACATAACCAACCGGCAGGCCGAACAGCTCAAAATAGTTTTTCGAAAAATCCAGCATATCCTGTATGGCTATCCGAGGAAGCCGTGATTCATGGTAAAAACGTCGCGAAATGCACGCCCGGTACCGGAAAGCGCCGCGCGTAACCCGGCTGGGACCTGGGTTTCGGTCATAGGCAATGAAACAGCCTCCACGGCTCTTAAGGGGACCGCGCGGCCGACGAGCGCCGTGGCACTAGACGCTGAAACTCTCGCCGCAGCCGCAGGCGTCCTTGACGTTGGGATTATTGAACTTGAACCCTTCGTTGAGCCCCTCCTTGGCGAAATCCAGCTCGGTGCCGTCGAGGTAGACCAGACTCTTCTTGTCCACCAGCACCTTGACGCCGCGGTCCTCGAACAGCACGTCGTCCTCCTCCTGAACGTCGGCGAACTCCAATACATAGGCCATACCGGAACAACCCGAGGTACGTACCCCGAGGCGGATTCCGAGTCCCTTGCCGCGACTCTGCATAAAGCCCTGCACGTGCCGCGCGGCGGCATCGGTCAATGTAATCGACATAAAATCAACTCCTGCCGGCTGGGGCGATCAGTCGCCCCCTCCACTCTGTTTGCTGGTGTAGTCCTGTACCGCCGCCTTGATGGCATCCTCCGCCAGAACGGAACAGTGTACCTTGACCGGCGGCAGGGCCAGCTCCTCGGCGATTTCGGAATTCTTGATCTGCTGGGCCTCTTCGAGGGTCTTTCCCTTGACCCATTCGGTCAGCAGACTGCTGGAGGCGATCGCCGAACCGCACCCATAAGTCTTGAACTTGGCATCCTCGATCACGCCATTCGCCCCAACCTGAATCTGCAGGCGCATCACGTCGCCGCAGGCCGGCGCCCCCACCATCCCGGTCCCCACGTTGCTGTCCGCCGTATCCATGGTGCCGACATTGCGTGGATTCTCGTAATGGTCCAGTACCTTGTCGCTATATGCCATACGCCTAATCTCCCAATCTCATCGTCGCGCAACCGCGCCGCCCGTTATTCCGAATCAATGTGCCGCCCACTGCACGCTCTTGAGGTCGACCCCATCCTTGAACATGTCCCACAGGGGCGAGAGCTCACGCAACCGCATCACCTGGGTACGCACCAGATCGATCACGTAATCGACCTCCGCCTCGGTGGAGAAACGGCCGATGGTGAAACGGATCGAACTGTGCGCCAACTCATCCTCGCGGCCGATGGCGCGCAGCACGTAACTCGGCTCCAGGCTGGCGGAGGTGCAGGCCGAGCCGGAAGAGACGGCGATATCCTTGAGCGCCATGATCAGCGACTCGCCCTCGACATAGGCGAAGCTGACATTGAGGTTGCCCGCCACGCGCCGCTCCAGATCGCCGTTGAGATAGACTTCTTCCATGTCGGAGAGCCCGGCCCAGAGGCGGTTTCGCAACCCCAGCAGACGCTCGTTCTCCATGGACATCTCCTCGCGGGCGATGCGAAACGCCTCGCCCATGCCGACGATCTGGTGGGTCGCCAGGGTGCCCGAGCGCATACCCCGCTCGTGACCGCCGCCGTGCATCTGGGCCTCAATGCGCACCCGGGGCTTGCGCCGCACGTAGAGGGCGCCGATCCCCTTGGGTCCGTAGATCTTGTGCGCCGACAGCGACAGCAGATCGACCTTCATACTCTCCATGTCCAGCGGCACCTTGCCCGCGCTCTGGGCCGCGTCCACATGCAGCAGGATCTTGCGCGGCCGGGTCAGCTCACCAATGGCGGCGATGTCCTGCACCACCCCAATCTCGTTGTTGACGTGCATGATGGAGACCAGGACGGTGTCTTCGCGCAGCGCCGCCTCCAGCTTGCGCAGGTCGATCAACCCGTCCGCCTCGGGGTTTAGGTAAGTGACCTCGAAGCCCTCGCGCTCAAGCTGGCGACAGGTGTCGAGCACCGCCTTGTGCTCGGTCTTGCTGGTGATGATGTGCCGACCCTTCTTCTGGTAGAAGTGAGCCACGCCCTTGATCGCCAGGTTGTCCGACTCCGTGGCGCCGGAGGTCCATACGATCTCCTTGGGATCGGCGTTGAGCAGGGCCGCCACCTCGCGGCGGGCGTTCTCCACCGCATCGTCCGCGTCCCAGCCGAACTGGTGGGAGCGCGAGGCGGGATTGCCGAAGCCCCCATCGGGGGTCAGAAACCGGCACATCTTCTCCGCCACCCGGGGGTCGGCCGGGGTGGTGGCGGAATAGTCCATATAGATGGGTAACTTCATCGACGTTACTCCGAAAGTTCGCTGTTTCTTGCGCTCACGCGCCGTTTACCACATGAATCGCCGCATCCACCCGCTGGTCATCCTGGCGACGGGCCACCTGCTGCACACCACGACGCACCATCAGATCATGCAGACTGATGTCGCTCAGATAGTCATAGATCTGGTCGCTCAGGTCGTTCCACAGATCATGGGTCAGGCAACGCTCGTTTTTCTGGCAGTTGGTGCCGCCGCCGCAGCGGGTGGTATCCACCTTCTCATCCACCGCGGTAATCACCTCGGCAATGTAGATCTGGTCGGCATCGCGGCTCAGCACATAGCCGCCGCCCGGCCCACGCACACTGCTCACCAGGCCCCGCCGGCGCAGCCGTGAAAAGAGTTGCTCCAGGTAGGAGAGTGAAATATCCTGGCGCTTCGCAATATCCGCAAGGGTGATCGGGCCTTCGCCAAAGTGGAAGGCCAGATCCAGCATCGCCGTCACCGCGTACCGACCCTTCGTGGTCAACTTCACAACTGCTGCTCCTGAACAATATACGTAAGGGCTAATATACAAGGCTTACTGTTTTAGTCAAGTATTATCCGGCCTGCTCATCCGTATCGGGGTGGATCTTGAGCAACTCCTCGGCGGTGGAGGCGATCTCGCAGGACTCCAGTTCAGGGATCTCCAGATCCTCCTGCTCCTCGCTCACCTTCTTCAGAATCTGGCACATGCGCTGCATGCGCTGATCCATCACGTGGATGTGGTCGAGCATGCAGTTGATCGCATGGGCCACCGGATCAGGGGCATCACTGGTGGCGCCATAGGCGTCGAAGCCCATCTTGTCGGCGATGCGCTTGCGGTGGGCGTGGCTCTCGGCGCTCTGGGGGTCGATCAGCCGCCCCGGCACCCCCACCACCGTGGTACGGGCCGGAACATCCTTCACCACCACCGAATTGGAGCCGATACGGGCGCCATCCTGGATCTCGATGGGCCCCAGCACCTTGGCCCCCGCCCCCACCACCACATTATTGCCCAGGGTCGGGTGGCGCTTGCCCTTCTGCCAACTGGTCCCCCCCAGGGTTACACCGTGATAGAGGGTGCAATCGTCACCGATCACCGCCGTCTCACCGATCACCACGCCCATGCCGTGATCGATAAAAAAACGGCGGCCGATCCGCGCCCCGGGATGAATCTCGATACCGGTGAAAAAGCGCGCCACATTCGACAGCACCCGCGCCAGCCAGCGCAGCCCAAGACTCCACAACCAGTGGGAGAGCCGGTGCAGCGTCACCGCATGGAACCCCGGGTAGGCGCTCAGCACCTCGAAGGCGTTACGCGCGGCCGGATCCCGGTCGAAGACGCAGTTGATATCTTCTCGTAGGCGGGAAAACATATGGAATTTCCTAATCGGATTCAGGGTAATCACCCTGCAATATCTGACTATTCTACTCGATTACTCACCCTGAGCGCCACCGCGATTACGTGCCGCCCGGAGCGCCTTTCCCCCCTGGGCGGCACGGAGAATCCCACGCAGAATATTCAGCTCATCCGAATCCGGACGGGCCCGGAAGAAGAGCCGGCGCAGCCGCCGCTGCAGGCGCGGCGACTGCTTCGGATCGGCGTAGCCGATATCCAGCAGCGCCTGTTCCAGGTGGGCGAAAAAACCCTCCATCGCCTCCGCCTCCGCCGCCGGGGTGGAGGTCGGGGAAACGGCGGCGGCCCCCTCTTCGATCGCCAGGGCCCGCATATTGAGCTCGTAGGCGAGCACCTGTACCGCCTGGGAGAGATTGAGCGATGCGTAGTCGGGATTGGCCGGGATGTGCACCAGGTAGTGACAACGGTCGAGCTCGCTGTTGCGCAGCCCCGAACTCTCGCGCCCGAACAGCAGCGCCACCTCGCCACCGGCGCCCGCCTCCTCCAGGACCGTCGCGGCGCACGCCCTGGGATCGATCTGGGGCCACTGCACACTGCGCAGGCGGGCGCTCGCCCCCAGCACCAGCCGGCACCCCTCCAACGCCCGATCCAGGCTATCGTACACCTGCGCCCGCTGCAGAAGATCATCCGCCCCCGAGGCGCGGGAGGTCGCCTCGGCACAGGGGTAACCGGCGGGATTGACCAGGCAGAGCCGGCTCAGGCGCATATTCTTCATGGCCCGCGCCACGGCGCCGATATTGCCCGGGTGCGAGGTCTCTATCAGCACGATACGGATATGATTCAGCATGGCGCGCAGGGTACCCCAAGCCGGGGAGAAACTGAACCACCTTGACAACCCCATAGCGACCGCGGATCCAGCGATCCGCTTGAGAAGAAGGGCCGGGAATACCGCTCTGCAACCCGTCTTCGGCACACGACAGCGGCGCCTGCTCCTGCGCCCAAAACGGGCGCCACCCAACCCGATTGCCTCTTAATTCAGCCCCAGCAGTGCACCACACGCTCTCACAACCCAATTATTTTTTGAGAAAAATCATATAAAAACATCCAAAACCGCCACCCAAAACAAGAGTGTCGCTACCTCGTGAAAGATTTTGGGACATCCCAGTCCCCAAAATCGACTCGCCAACGCGACAGCCGTTACTGCCCCGACCGTCCTGCGCTCATCACGACTCCGTCCCGCACATTGCAGCAAAGCTGCTCGTGCGCAACTCCGTCATGATGACCACAATGACTCTACGGCGTGTCGGATGCGCTATTTGTATGCCCTACGTCACTCCCTATCGGTCGTAACTGCGGCCATACAACCGCGCCTACGCCTATCGGGGACTAACCGCCTTCGCTTCGCTCTCCATGGCGGTTAGCGAGGGAACAACCCTTGCTCAAGATCGACGACGTGCGTTTCTCCTCCTCCTACCGGGAGAGTCAACTGCGCCTGCTGGCACTCCAGGCAAAATCCGAACGCCTGGAGGCTGAAGCCTCCGGCGAGGAGTTCACGCCCAGCGAGCGTTTGCATAAAGAGATCCCGGATATCATCCACCGGGAGCACGAACTCCACCACTCGCGCGCCCAGCAGCACCTGGCGACCCTACAGATACTGGAGCAACAGAAAACCCAGCGCCAGGCGGAGTTGTCGGAGCTCAGGGCCAGAGGGGATCAGCTCTCCCAGAGCTATGCCCTGGCCAAACGGGAACTCGACCTCACCGCCCCCCTGGTGGCGGATGGCGCAGTCTCCGAAGTGGACATCCTGCGCCTGAAACGGACCGTCAACGACCTCTACGGAGAACTCCAGACAACCCGGCTCGGCATCCCCAAGGTGGAATCGCGTCTGCAAGAGGCGGCTCAGAAGATATCCGAAGCAAAACAAGAGTGTCGCTACCTCGTGAAAGATTTTGGGACATCCCAGTCCCCAAAATCGACTCGCCAACGCGACAGCCGTTACTGCCCCGACCGTCCTGCGCTCATCACGACTCCGTCCCGCACATTGCAGC
>PQCP01000145.1 GCA_003062205.1 Candidatus Sedimenticola endophacoides | reverse complement strand
CGGTTCTTGGGTAGACTTGGACATGGGGCGACCTCGTTTAGCTTCACCGAAGCGTTTTTGGCGAAATACCAATTATATCAATTGGTTGAACGAGGTGCGCCCTTTTTTATGAATAATTCGGGCTAGGGAAGGGGCCGCAAGCAATCAATCAAAAAACGTGACGCAAATCACAGTCTTACTCTAACCTGACATGCGCCAACCCGAAAATCTTTAACATGAACGACTAGCGCGCAACGAGAAGCACGATACGACACACCGTCATGAAGCCCGTTAATCTCCAGGCCCATGCCCCACCCGGGACGCCGGTCAGAGTGCTCCAGCTCTCGGACTGCCACCTCCATGAGATCCCCGGGAAGCCCCTCGCCGGCCTCGATACCCTCCACACCCTGCGGCAGGTGGTCGCCCTGGCCGCCACACAGAGTCCGGGTAATGATCTGATCCTGGTCACCGGTGACATCAGCCACGACGGACACGCGGCCACCTATACCCTGGCCAGGAGTGAGCTCAAGAGCCTGCCGGCCCCCTTCTACGGCCTGCCCGGCAACCACGACGATGCCTCCCTCCTGTCCCGGCACCTGATGGGGCACGCGGACGGATTCCCCAGCGAGATCATCCTCGGCGACTGGTTGATCCTCCTGCTCGACTCCACCCTTCCCGGAAGCCCCGGCGGCCACCTCCTGGAGGAGGAGTTGCTGCGACTGGACCAGAGCCTGTCACGCCACCCCGATCTGCACGTCCTGATCGCCCTGCACCATCAGCCGCTCCCCAGCGGCTGCGACTGGCTCGACGCCATGGCGCTGAACAATGCAGATGAGCTGTTTGCGGTCACTGATCGCCACAGCAACGTCCGCGCGATCCTCTGGGGGCACATCCATCAGCAGTTCGAAGGTTGGCGCGGCGCCGTCCGGATGATGGGCTGCCCCTCGACCTGCATCCAGTTCGCTCCCGGAAAGGCCGACTTCGCCCTGGATGACCTCCCCCCGGGCTACCGCTGGCTCGAACTGCGGCCCGATGGCGGGATCGACAGCGCCGTCGTTCGCCTGCCCGCCACCCCCGGCGGCCTCGACCTCGACTCACCCGGCTACTGAAATTCCACGCCCTTGCGCCGCGCCGCCCACCCGGCAAGGCCTCCCACTGAAGACCCCACCGATTCAACCGCCCTGCATCCGCTCACGGATTCAGGGAAAACGGCTCGCCGCTACCCGTGCAGATCGACCCGCAGCAGATCCCCACCCAGCATCGCCCGGGCGTGGTGCTCTATACGCAAGGCCAACACCTCGACCCCCTCACCGGCCGCGACGGCCAAGGCCCGCGAATAGTCGGGGTCGATCTCCCAGGCCGGGGAGAAGCAATCCCCTTCAGGGCGGTTTACCGCAAACACCAGCACTGCGCGCAACCCCTCCCCGGCCAGGGTCCGCAGCAGCTCCACATGCTTGCGCCCGCGCTCACTCACGGCATCCGGGAAGCGCAACCGCCCGCCATCCCACAGGGTGGCGCACTTGACCTCGACCAGCACATCGGCGCCACCCCCTCCGGTCAGGCTCAGATCGAGGCGCGAGGGGGGATGCCCCAACCGCTGCACGCGCACCTCTCTTCGCAACTCCGAATACCCCCCAAGGGAGGGAATCCGTCCCTCACCGATCGCCTCTGCCACCACCGCATTGACCCGCGCGGTGTTCACCCCCACCCAGCCCTGGCCCATATCCACCCGCTCCAGGGTCCAGGACAGCTTGCGCCGGGGATTGTCGCTATAGCTGACCTCGACCGGCGCCCCGGGGCGCCAACACCCGGTCATCCTCCCCGTATTCGGGCAGTGCGCCGTCACCAGGGAGCCGTCCGGCAGTTCGACATCGGCCAGAAAACGCTTATATCGACTGACGATCCTGCCCCGTGTGAGCGGAGGTAACTGCATACGACATCTCCTTCGAATATCACTGACCCAAACCGGCGATCCCCTGACCGGCGCCACCTATCTGGCAATCCGATACAGGGAACCCGCCGAGCCTACACCAGCACACCACAATTGACACGCCCCGGAGCCAGCCCGCAGGATAGATGACGCCATCGCGCAACGCACGATGCGGCAGGCGCCGAAAACAGGAACCATCTCTTGGAACCTGCTCGCCTTGCTCAGTCAAAGGCCCGTGCCCGATGAGAAGCGCGGGCCAACCACATCCCGGGCGGATCGCCCCATGGGCGACGCTCCGCCAACCACCGACCAGGGAGAACTTCATGAGATCACACGCCTTACTCGCCTACTGCTGCATCGGACTCTCGGCCGCCGCCACAGCGGGCAACCCCTACCCCCCGCCCACCGGACCCTACGACC
>PQCP01000143.1 GCA_003062205.1 Candidatus Sedimenticola endophacoides | reverse complement strand
TTCAAATTGCCTTTCGTCCTTCGGTTTGAAAGGCTCTTTTTACCCGAAGTGGGGGAGGTTGTCCAGTATTAGATAGTATCTTTATGTTTCTGTGTGGGGTTTCTGTTTAGGGCGATTTCGCCCTGCCCCATGCCGTGAGCCAGCCCCCGAAAGACTTCACCCCGATAATGCGGGACAAGACTCAGGTACCGGCCCCGCCGTTGCTGCGGTAGGCGCTCATCACCTTGCCCACGTAACGCTGGGTCTCGGGAAAAGGGGGAACCCGGTTGCCGTGGCGCTTGACGGCGTTCTCCCCGGCGTTGTAAGCCGCCAGGGCGAGGCGCAGGTCGGAATCGAACATCTCCAGCAGATCGCGCAGGTAACTCGCTCCGGCGACCAGGTTGGCCTCCGGATCGCTGCGGTCCGTGACCCCATAGCGCTGGGCCGTGTCCGGCATCAGCTGCATCAGGCCCACGGCGCCGGCCCGGGACACCGCCGCCGGGTCGTAGGACGACTCGACCCGGATCACCGCATCGATCAGTTCGGGTCTGAGACGGGTCATCGCCGCCACCCGCTCGATCATCGGGGTAAAACGCTGACGGTTGCGCCGCGCCTGATCGGCGTTCGGGTAGCGGGGCCGACTGGCAGGGGTGGCGTTCAGGCCACGGGAATCCGAACGCCACAGCAACCGGTACTGAGGCGCGGGCATCGGCTGATCGGTCAGATGGACATGCCCGGCACGGTCCTCGTACTTGAAGATTTCACCCGCCGTCGGCCCACCCCAGGGGAGTAGCGTGAGCAGGAGCCAGACAACGGCTTGACGGCTGAGTGGACAGGTCACCCGGGGTTTCTCCTGAAGAACATCGAATATCTTCCACAAGTATCGGACATAAAACGGAAAAACTGAAACGGTTCACGTACTTTATAGGTAAAACTGTTAACTACCGCAACATTTCTTGTACTTTTTACCGCTACCGCACGGACAGGGCGCATTGCGTCCCACCTTGGGGGTTTCATGAACCTGCGTCTCGGGCAGCACCATCGTGCCGTCCACGTAGTACCAGCTCTCCCCCTCGCGCCGGAAGGTGCTGAGTTCGTGATGGTGACGCACCAGCCCCTTCTCCTTGAAGGTGGCAATGAACTCGACTCTGCCCTCCTCCTCCCCCGCCTCGCTGGAGACGATCTCCAACCCCAGCCACTGGGCGTTGGCGGCCCAGCGCCGGGTCGCCGCCTCATCGTGGTCATGGCGGTGATCCGGGTGCAGGCTCTCGCTCAGAAAGCCGGCCGCGCCGGTGGCGAAGGCGCTATAGCGGGAGCGCATCAGCGCCTCCGGGCCAGAGGCCCTGGCCGCACCGGAGATGATGGGGGAACAGCAGGTATCGAAGGATTTTCCAGAGCCGCAGGGACAATCGGACATGAATCCACTCCTCAGGTAAAAAACCGGCCAGACCTTACCACGCGCGGGCGGCTTTGACTATCCGTCAGCTGGCAGCCGGAAGGAGAGCAGATAGGCGCAGAACAGAAACAGCAGCGACCCCAGCAGGCACCCCTCCAATCCCCACACTTGGTAGATGGCGCCTGAGAGCAGGGTACCCGCGAGGCGCCCACCGGCGTTGGCCATGTAGTAAAAGCCGACGTTCACCGCCACCTCTTCGTGGGCCGAGTAGGCGAGGATCAGGTAGGAGTGAACCGCGGAGTTGACCGCGAACACCGCCCCGAACAGGGCCAAACCACCCACCAGGAGCACCTGCGCATCGACCCTGAGAGCGAGAGCGAAATAGATGCCGCCGGTGACCAGCAACAGCAGCCCGGCGGCACGCCGCGCCACCACCCCGTCGGGCCCCTGCTCGTGGCGCAGGTGACGCAGCAGCCGGGGCGCCGCCGCCTGCACCACGCCATAGCCGATCACCCACAGTGCCAGATAGCCGCCGATGGCAGCGTGGCTCCACCCCAGCTGATCGCTGAAGAAGACCGGAAGCCCGACCACAAACCAGATATCCCGGGCCCCGAACAGAAACAGGCGCGCCGCCGACAGGCGGTTGATATCGGCGCTTTTGGAAAAGAGCTGCGAAAATTTGCGCTTGGCAGCGCTCTTGCCGATATCCCCCGGCAGCAGCGCCAGACTCGCCAGCAGCAGGATCAGAAGCCCTCCGGCGAGGATCAGCAACGCGCCCCTGAACCCGACCCCGGCCAGCAACGCCCCACCAATGAAAAAACCCGCCCCCTTGCAAGAGTGTCGCTACCTCGTGAAAGATTTTGGGACATCCCAGTCCCCAAAATCGACTCGCCAACGCGACAGCCGTTACTGCCCCGACCGTCCTGCGCTCATCACGACTCCGTCCCGCACATTGC
>PQCP01000154.1 GCA_003062205.1 Candidatus Sedimenticola endophacoides | reverse complement strand
AACCCCGAAAAAATGATCGTCGCCCCGCTAACAGTTACCGGCCTGCCTAGTTCTCGGCTAATACCCTAGTCTGGTTGTACGGTATTTGTGGTCACCTAATGGTTTATGAAACATTCGGGCTAGGTGGCTGTAGCGCCATGCAGACAGACTTTACCGCTGACGCAACATCCTGTGCTAGCGCTCTCTCACCGCTTTTCTACCCACGCAATTGGGAGTGGCCGGCACTGGCTGGTACCTCATCCATGCCGCAGAGATGGTCGATGCCCTGCCCTGAGTAGCGCCCGATGCGCAGGCCGTGGAGCAGTGAAACAGGGTCACAGACCGGCCCTCACCAATTGCTTAACCTCTCGCGTAGACACACACAGGACGAATCCATGCTTACGAAGTAGTTCAATATGTTCAATTAGTTACCTTTCCATCTGAATTAAGGGGGTTTAATACGCTGCATTATCGAAAAATCAATGGGTTAGGTCGCCAATAGGTACTAACTTATGAATTTTTCAGGCAAATTCTCGCCAGCATGAATTTTCCTTCTAGACACACAGTTTCCGTCTTGATGGTTCTTTGTGCGTTCTCTATGATTGAGTCAAAATCAATCTACAGGAACGACAAGGATGTCACTCTGTGCTGCAAAACATCATCACAATCCAACCCCCGAACCCCGCATATACCAGCGCCGAAGGCCAGAGCGTTTGGCCGCCTACCAGGCGGTACAGCACCACCTGGAGATCTGGCTGGCCCAGCAGCGGGAGGCGTCCCCGGATGACGATCCGGTACCCCGATATGTAGAGCGGGATCTGCGAAAGTTTCTGGAGTGCGGGATACTGGCGTATGGCTGCGCCAGAGCCCGCTGCGACGAATGCGGCGATGATTTCCTGATCGCCTACTCCTGCAAAGGGCGGGGCATCTGCCCCTCCTGCAACACCAAGCGAATGGTGCAAACTGCCGCCCACCTGGTTGAGGAGATCTTTCCTCAGGTTCCGGTGCGGCAGTGGGTACTCAGCCTACCCAAGCGGCTGCGCTACCACTTGATGCAGGATGCCGACCTGGCCGGGCGTCTGCTGCGGATTGCCCTGCGGGTCATAGAGCGCACCCTGAGAGAGCACTGCCCTGATGCCCCGTCATCGGCCCGTTACGGCGGTGTCACCTATATCCACCGCTTCGGCGCGGCCCTCAACACCCACCTCCACTACCACAGCTGCATGATCGACGGACTCTTTGCCCAGACGGAGAGCGGCCTGCGATTGTACCAGGCCATCGGACTGAGCGGCGAAGTTATCCGGCAGTCCCAGGAAAGGATAAGAAAACGGGTGCTGCGCCTGTTCGTCCGGCGTGGAGTGCTCTCAGAGGAAGATGCACAGCAGATGCAGGCCTGGGAACACGGCGGCGGCTTCTCCCTCGATGCCGGTGTGAGGATCGAAGCCACGGACCGCCAGGGGCTGGAGCGGTTGCTGCGTTACTGCGCCCGGCCCATCTTCGCTGGAGAACGGCTCAACTGGCAGGAGAAGGACGAACTGCTCATCTACCAACTACCCAAGCCCAAACATGACGGCCAGACCCAGTTGCGGCTGACCCCCATGGAATTTCTCGATCGCGTCGCACTCCTGATACCACCACCCCGGCGCCACCGTCACCGCTACCACGGTGTACTGGCCCCCAACGCGCCCCTGCGCAAAGCGGTCACCGCCAGGGCGGGGCTGCCGGTTGGCGAAGAGATCCCGGAGATGGATAGTGAGCCCACGGCGGCAAACAGTGGGGCAGAGGTGGGCGAAGAGCAGGCAGTCGCCACCCTGTTCGCATCGCTCTGGGCCATGCTGCTTGCCAGGATCTATGAGATCAACCCGTTGGTCTGCCCCAGCTGCGGAGGTGAGATGAGAATTATCGCGTTCATGACCGAGCAGGAGCCCATCAAACAGATCCTGCGGCATATCGGCGAGCCGGACATCGCGCCAGCAATTACCCCTGCCCGCGGTCCTCCCGATTGCTGCCTGGAGCAGGATCAGAGCCTGGCGTGGTTGTATGATGCGCTGGATCCGGCGCCGGAGTTCGAGTATGACCAGACAGTGAGCTGGTAGCGGTCAGTCACTCAAATTCCACCGTGAGTATGTGAGTTCGCAGGTGCGGCCAATGCCTGTGTTGGGTTCCTCTTGCGCCTATTCCAACGGTTTGGTGAGAATTGAGGTGAATCCGCCGGTTTGTTGCCCGCGGAAGGGTGGTGATGGGGCTTTTTTTCGGCAAAATCGTCGGGACTGGTGGGTGTCTATCGAGGGAGGGAGAAATGGGTTGATTATGTGGGTTGAAATGCCATCCCCGCCTTCCTGGAGGATGTCGCCGCCGATACGGTGCAACTGCGGGAGGCCCTGCGCGGGCAGGACTATGCCGCCATCCGCAAAATCGCGCACCGTCTCAAGGGGGCGGGGGGTGGTTACGGCCTGCACGGCATCACCGACAGGGCCGGGGCGATCGGTGGGGCCGCGCGGGAACGGGACGACAGGGCGATTGCCGAGGGGATCGACCAGCTGGCCGCGTACCTGGAACAGATCTCCATCCGCTATGTGTGAACCCGGTGAACCGGGCCTCCTCCAGGTTCGGGGTGCCGCTCAGTGGGATCCGGTTTTTTGCATCGGGCTGGAGAGGGTGTCGAGGTAGGTGCTCCACTGTCTGCGGTACTCCTCTTCGCTCACCCGGTAGCCGTTGTTGTGGCCCCCGCGCAGGGTGACGAAGCGTTTCGGGGCTCTGGCCGCGGCGAACAGCCGTTCGCCGTGGGCGATGGGGATCAACTCGTCGTCACGGCTGTGAAGGATCATCAGGGGGGTGTCGATGGTGCCCAGCCGGTTCAGGGTGTCATAGCGGAAGCGGCTCAGCAGACGCACCGGGAGCCAGGGGTAGAGTTCGGCGGCCCGGTCGGGCACCGAGGTGAAGGTGGACTCCAGGACCAGGCCGCCGGCGCGGACCCGCGTGGCCAGTTCGGCGGCGACCGCCCCGCCCAGCGAGCGGCCGAAGAGGATAATCGAGTGCGCCGGCAGGCCGAGTGTTTCACTGAGGTAGGTCCAGGCGGCGTGGGCGTCGAGGTAGGTGCCTTCCTCGCCGGGCGCGCCCTCGCTGCGGCCAAAACCCCGGTAGTCGAAGATCAGAACCGATAATCCCAGTTCATGAAACAGCCGGATCGAGTCGAGACGGTGGCTGATGTTGCCCGCGTTGCCGTGGCAGAACAGCAGGGTGGCCCGGGGGTTCCGGGCTGGTATAAACCAGCCGCTCAGACGCGGGCCGTCGGCGCTCATGAGGGTGACCTCCTCGAACGCCAGCCCGATCCGGCCCGGATCGACGCCCGGGGCCCGAGCGAGCGGGGTGGGATGGTAGAGCAGCCGCCCCTGGCCCAGGTAGAGCAGCAGCATCAGCGCGGCATAGGCGCCGAGCAGGAGCCCGGTGAGGATCCGTAGGGTGGATCGGTTGAGGATGATGATCTCCTTATCTGGCGGCGGCCCCGGGCGCGTGAATCTCCCCATTGTAGACGATCGGTGCGGGCGGGGGTGCGGCGGAATTGCGATTTTCCCAGAAGGTTCTACGCTTAGGGGGGATGGACCCGTCAAGGGAGGGGTGGTCATGGCCATTGCAAAACGTCTGTTGAGCTATCTGCGTGAGAAGGAGGTTGGCTATCTGCTGCTGCCGCACCCGCGCAGCGGGTCGAGCATGGAGACTGCCGAGCGGGCCCATGTGCCGGGCGATGTCCTGGCCAAGGGCGTGCTGGTCAGGGATGGGGAGCGGTATACCCTGGTGGTGGTGCCCTCGGATTACCATATCGAGCTGGAGCGTTTGCGGATACTGCTCGGACGCGATGTGGACATGGCGAGCGAGCCGGAACTGGAGGCCTTCTTCTCCGACTGCGAGCGGGGCGCGGTGCCCCCCATCGGACCGGCTTACGGGGTGGAGACCCTATGGGATCCGGAGACCTCGCTGGGCCGCGAGCCGCAGGTCTATTTCGAGGCGGGCGACCACGAACACCTGGTCTGTGTTACCGGGGAGCAGTTTCACGAGCTGCTCTCCCCGGCCGTGCGGGGCCACTTCAGCCATCACATTTGAGGCGCGCGGCCGCTGGCCGGGCCGGACGCGGCTGGGGGTGCAGACCGCGGAGCTGGCATTTTCAGCGCGAATTTTCTATCCTGTCGCGTCCCTTACCCATGCGCACGGTGGTCCGCGATGCCGTGCCGCCGTCGAAGTCGAGCCATGATCAAAGACAGCCTGAACAACACCAACGTCGCCGCCGAGCGCGTCCTCATCTCTCCCGCCGATCTGAAGCGCCACCTCCCCAACAGCGAGGCCGGCGAAAAGACGGTCTGGGAGGGGCGCCAGACCATCAAGAACATATTCACCCGCAAGGATCACCGGCTGCTGGTGGTGGCCGGGCCCTGTTCGATCCACGATGCGGAGGCGGCCCAGGACTACGCGCGGCGCCTGAAGCGGCTGCACGATGAGCTGGGCGACACCCTCTACATCGTCATGCGGATCTATTTCGAGAAGCCGCGCACCACCGTCGGCTGGAAGGGGCTGATCAACGATCCCAACATGGACGATTCGTTCCATATCGAGGAGGGGTTGCATAAGGCGCGCCGCCTGCTGGCGTGGATGGCCGACCTGGGCCTTCCCACCGCCACCGAGGCGCTCGATCCGATCACTCCGCAGTATCTGGCGGACCTGTTCAGCTGGGCGGCGATCGGTGCCCGCACCACCGAGTCCCAGACCCATCGCGAGATGGCCTCCGGCCTCTCCATGCCGGTCGGCTTCAAGAACGGAACCGATGGCGGGCTCGGGGTGGCGATCAACGCCTTGCAGTCGGTCTCCCAGCCCCACAGCTTTCTCGGCATCAACCAGAACGGCCAGGTGACGGTGTTGCAGACCAAGGGCAACGTGTGCGGTCATGTCATCCTGCGCGGCGGCAATCAGGGGCCGAATTACGACTCGGTCCACATCCGTCTGTGCGAGGAGGCCCTGGAAAAGGCGGGCCTGCCGCTCAATATCATGGTCGATTGCAGTCACGGCAACTCCAATAAACAGCCGGAGCTGCAACCGCTGGTGGCCGACAATGTGGCCAACCAGATCATCGAGGGCAACCGCTCCATCACCGGCGTGATGCTGGAGAGCTTTATCGAGGCGGGCAACCAGGCGATCCCCTCCGACCCCTCCCGGCTCCGTTATGGGGTGTCGGTAACCGATGCCTGCATCGACTGGGAGAGCACCGAGCGCTGCCTGCGGGAGATGGCGGAGAAGCTGCGGGAGGCGCTGCCCGTGCGCGTGGCGGGATAAGCGGGGCATGGGAGCGGCCGTCCACGGCGGTTTCCAACCCCCATCCGTGCGTATCGCGATCCCCTGGCCGGGTAAAAAAAAGGCCACATCCAGAGGGTGCGGCCTTCAAAACAAAGGAGGAGATGTGCCATGAGGTGGGGGGGTCACTGCGATACGGCCTTTGATCCCCGCCTGACGACCATCAGGCTGCATAAGAGCATGGATTCGGCATCGCGCGCATTGATAATTCGCAACCCGGCGCGGGGCCGCCTCAGCGCCGCGCCTCGCGCAGTGGGCGGTTTAGCGCCTTGTCCACGATCGCCATGGCCATCTCCAGCGCCTGTTCGTAGTTGAGTCGCGGGTCCACCTGGGTCTTGTAGGCGCGCTCCAGGCCCGCCTCGTCGAGACCGCGGGCGCCGCCGATGCACTCGGTGACGTCGTCGCCGGTCAGCTCGAAGTGCACCCCGCCCAGGATGCTCCCCTGCGCCTCGTGGATATCGAACGAGCGGCTCAGTTCGTCGAGGATGTTGCCGAAGCGGCGGGTCTTGTAGCCGCTGCCGGTCGCCTCGGTGTTGCCGTGCATGGGATCGCAGACCCACAGTACCTGGCGTCCGCTGCGGCGCACGGCGTCGATCAGGGGGGGCAGGCCGCGCTCCACCCCAGCGGCCCCGAAGCGGTGAATCAGCACCAGCTTGCCCGCCTCGTCGGTGGGGTTGAGGCGTTCGACCAGCTCTTGCAGGTAGCTCCCCGGCATCCCGGCGCCGACCTTGACCCCCACCGGGTTGCGGATGCCGCTGAAGTATTCGACGTGCGCCCCCTCCAGCGCGGCGGTGCGGAAGCCGATCCAGGGCAGGTGGGCGGCCAGGTTGTAGTGGCCGTCGCGGTTCGGAACGCGGCGGGTCAGCGCCTGCTCGTAATGCAGGTGCAGTCCTTCGTGGCTGGTGAAGAACTGGACCCGGTTGAGCTCCTGGTTCCTGGCGCCGCCGAGGATCTCCATGAAGCGCAGGGAGTGGGAGAGGTCGCCGACGATGCGGCGATAGCTGCGCTCCTGGGTGGAGTGGCTCATGAAAGCCAGGTCCCAGTTCTCCGGGTGGTGCAGGTCGGCGAAGCCGCAGTCGGAGAGGGAGCGGATGTAGTTGAGCGTCATGGCGGCGCGCCCGTAACCGCGCAGCAGCCGCACCGGATCGGGTGTACGCGCCCCGGGGTTGAAGGCGAGGCCGTTGATCAGGTCGCCCCGGTAGCTGGGCAGGGTGACGCCGTCACGGCTCTCGGTGTCGGCCGAGCGCGGTTTGGCGTACTGCCCGGCGATGCGTCCCACCCGGATCACCCGCTTCTCCAGCCCATGGATCAGCACCAGGCTCATCTGCAGCAGGATCTTCAGTTTATTGGTGATGATCGGTGCGTTGCAGTCGCTGAAATTTTCCGCGCAGTCGCCCCCCTGGAGCAGGAAGGCCTCACCGCGGGCGGCGGCTGCGAGCTGGCGTTTCAGCTCCTCGATCTCCCAGGAGGTGACCAGGGGGGGGAGCTGCGACAGCTCATGGATGACCTCATCCAGGGCCTGGGCGCTGGGATAGCTCGCCTGTTGGCTGGCCGGTTTCTTCTGCCAGGAGGTGGGGGACCAGTCGCTCATTGGTTGTCAACCCCGCTGGGTGGGTGTGCTACCGGGCAGGGTAGCGCGGATGGCGGGACAAGATAAAGGGGCCGGGGCGCGGTGGCTAGCACGCGGCATCCGCCGCCTGCCCGGCCTCGAAGGCCTGTTCGTTGATCTCCACCAACTGTGGTTTCCTCTCCCGGAAACGGTCCACGATCTGGTTTTTGAGCACCTCGGGGGGGAACGGGAGATAGCGCGAGATGGCGCCGAGCATCACCGTGTTGACCAGCCGGAAGTTGCCCAGTTTACGGGCGATGTCACCGGCGTCGAAGGCGTGCACATCGATCCCCGCCGCCCGGATCTGTTGCACCGGTTCGTCGGGGTAGTCGAACAGGCCGAGACTGACCACCGGCGGCTCCTGCTTCATGGTGTTGACCATGGCCACCCCGCCTGGGCGCAGTTCACGGCACCAGCGCAGGGCCTCGGCCGGTTCGAAACCGACCAGGATATCCGCCTCCCCCGGTGGGATGGCGGGGGAGAGGACGCGTGGCCCGAAGCGTACGTGGGAGGTGACCACGCCGCCGCGCTGGGCCATGCCCGCGACCTCGGTCTTCTTCACGTCGTAGCCCTGGGAGAGGGCGGTCTGGGCCAGCACCTCGGCGGCGGTCATGACTCCCTGGCCGCCGATGCCGGCGACCAGGATGTTGGTTGTGGTGTGCTCGTTCACTGACTGTTCCGGTCCTGTAACGGTTGGGCCCGCCAGGGGCGTTGGTCCCGTTGGTTTCTGAAATCGCGCTCCATGGCCGTCATGCCGCTGTTCGGTTACTGACGGGTGAAGCCTTGCAGCGGCACGATGGCGTCGGGTGCGCAGGTCTTGGGGCAGAGGTCGCAGCCGGTGCAGGCCTGGCTGTCGATCCGCACGAAGGCCAGCTCCTTCTCCTTGCCGTTGGGTTTGACCACGGTCTCGCGGCGGGTCACGGCAATGGCCGGACAGCCGGCGTCGAGGCAGTTGCCGCAGCCGGTGCACTTCTCGTCGTCCACCCCGTAGGCGGGCTGGCCCTTGTAGAAATCGACCAGCACGCAGGGCTGGTTGGTGATGACCACCGAGGTGTCCTCGATGGCCGTCTCCTGGCGCAGCACCTTGAACAGGTTGGGCAGTTCGTAGGGGTTGACCTCATGGATGCGCTCCGGCTTCACCCCCAGGGCCTCGCACAGCTTGGGAAAGTCGATGCGCAGGGAGTCGGCGCCGTGGATGTCGCGCCCGCTGGCCGGGTTGTACTGGCCGCCGGTCATGCCTACGGCACGGTTGTCGAGCAGCAGCACCGTGAGGTTGCCGCGGTTGTAGGTGATGTCGAGCAGCCCCTGCATGCCCATGTGCATGAAGGTGGAGTCGCCGATCACCGCGATGATCTTCTTGTCGCGGTCCGCCTCCACGCGCCCCTTATCGAGGCCCAGGGCGACACCCATCGAGGCGCCCATGCAGATGGTGGTGTCGAGGGCGTTCCATGGGTGGCCGGCGCCGAGGGTGTAGCAGCCGATATCACCGGAGATGCTGGTCTTGCGGATCTTCGACAGGCAGTAGTAGATGCCGAGGTGGGGGCAGGCCACGCACATGGTGGGGGGGCGCGGGAACAGGCCGGCGCCGGGCTGGGCCTGGGTGTCGGGTATCGCGGGCGGCGCGGCGGGGGGTGGGGTCTGCGGTTCCGGCTCCTCGCCCAGCAGACGGGCAATGGCGGGGCGCAGCACGTCCGGGGCGAGTTCGCCGACCCGGGGCAGTAGCTCCTTGCCCACGACCGGAATGCCAGCCGCCTTGATCTCGGTCTCCAGGATCGGCTCCACCTCCTCGACCACCACCAGTTGATCGACCCCGGCGGCGAAGGCGCGGATCCGCTCGATCGGCACCGGGTAGCTCAGGCCGAGCTTGAGCACGGAAAACTGGGGAGATGCCTCCTGCACATGCATGTAGGTGGGGCCGCTGGCGATGAACCCGATGCGCCGGTCGCTGCCCTCCCGCACCGTATTGAGGTCGCTCTCCTCGCTGTATTGGCGCATCCGCTCCTCGCGCTCGAACATACGGGGGATGCGGTGGCGGGCGTTGGCCGGGGTCATCACCAGGCGTCCCACGTCCTTGCGGAAACCCTCGGGCAGCTCGAACTCGGTGCGCGTGCCCGGCGTGACCACCCCCTTGACGTGGCAGATGCGGGTGGTCATGCGCAGGATCACCGGGGTGCTGAACTTCTCCGAGAGGGTGAAGGCGAACTTCGTCATCTCGTAGGCCTCCTGGGCGTCGGACGGCTCCAGGATCGGCACATGGGCGAAGCGTCCCCAGAAGCGTGAGTCCTGCTCGTTCTGGGAGGAGGAGAGGCCCACATCGTCGGCCACGGCGATCACCAGGCCGCCATCGGCCCCGACCAGGGTCTGGGTCATCAGGGCATCGGAAGCGACGTTGAGGCCGACATGCTTCATGGCGCAGAGGGCGCGGCTGCCGGCCAGGGAGGCGCCGATGGCCACCTCCAGGGAGACCTTTTCGTTGATCGACCATTCGGAGTAGATCTCCGGGTACTGGGATGCGTACTCCAGGATCTCGGTGGAGGGGGTGCCCGGGTAGGCGGCCGCTACCCGGCAGCCGGCCTCCCAGGCGCCGCGCGCCACGGCCTCGTTTCCGGACATGAAGCGCCGCTCGGCACCGGGGAGGGGGTTTACCGCATTCACTGTTCAGTCACCTGATTGGTTGAGTTATTTCCTGCGGTGGTCGATGACCCGCACTGCCTTGCCCTGGGAGCGGGGTACCTCGCCCACCCCCTTGATATTGACCTTGCAGCTGACGCCGATGAAGTCCTTGATATCGCGAACCACCTTGGCCGCCACCTTGTCCCGGGCCTCTCCCGGCTGCTCCATCAGCGGCGGACTGCCTTCGACGTTGACCACCAGGCTGTCCATGTTGCCCTCGCGGAACACCTCCAACTGGTAGAAGGGGGAGAGGGTCTCGGTCTGCATCAGCACCGCCTCCACCTGGGAGGGGAACACATTGACCCCGCGTATGATCAGCATGTCATCGCTGCGTCCGGTGATGCGACGCATGCGCACGTGGGTGCGTCCGCACTTGCAGGGGGCGGGGTCGAGCACCGAGATATCGCGGGTGCGGTAGCGGATGATCGGGAACGCCTCTTTGGTCAGGGAGGTGAAGACGATCTCCCCCTCCTCGCCGTAGGGGAGGGGCTTGCCGGTATCCACGTCCACGCACTCGACCAGGAAGTGGTCTTCCCAGATGTGCAGCCCATTTTTGGCCTCGATGCACTCGTTGCCGACGCCGGGGCCGATCACCTCGGAGAGGCCGTAGATGTCGATGGCGTCGATGCCCAGGCGCGCCTCGATCTCGTGGCGCATCTCCTCGGTCCAGGGCTCTGCGCCGTGGATACCTACCTTCAGCGGCAGCTTGCGGATATCGATGCCCATCGCCTCCGCCTCCTCGGCGAGGTTGAGGGCGTAGGAGGGGGTGCAGCTGATGGCGGTGGGGGCGAAGTCCTGGAGCAGCATGATCTGCTTCTGGGTCTGGCCGCCGGACATCGGCGTGACCATCACCCCAAGCTCCTCGCCGCCGTAGTGCAGGCCCAGGCCGCCGGTGAACAGGCCATAGCCGTAGGCGTTGTGCAGCCGGTCGCCGGGGCGCAGTCCGGAGGCGGCCAGACAGCGGGCCACCAGTTGGGCCCAGGTCTGGATGTCGCGCCGGGTGTAGCCGACCACGGTCGGCTTGCCGGTGGTGCCGGAGGAGGCGTGTACCCGCACCACCTGATCGGTGGGTACCGCGAACAGCCCGAACGGGTAGTTCTCGCGCAGGTGCTCCTTCTTGGTGTAGGGGAGGTGCTGCACGTCGGCCAGGGTCTTGATGTGGTGGGGTTTGACGCCCAGTTCATCCATCGCCTGACGGTAGAACTTGACCGTGTGGTAGCAGCGCTCCACGGTCGATTGCAGGCGTTTGAGCTGCAGTGCCTGCAACTCCTCTCTGGGCAGGGTCTCGTGGTCGGTGTGCAGAATCATCGGTGTCATCCTCCGGGGGTGCCGGGGCCGGTTTGGATCTTCGCGCCAAAAAACGACACAAAAAAATCACAAAGTTGTCGAATAGTGTAATCCTTTGGGCTTGAAAAGGACAGTCTTGGCGGGGTGCGCTGCACGGTAAATCTACGCTCCGGCAAAATTCCCATTACGTGGCATCGCGTTACGCGTCATTTTCAAAATATCGAATACCGCCCGGGTATTGAGCAGAAGCTTTTTCATTTTCTCTGGGATTGACTCATCGGTTTTCTTGCCCTTGAGTAGACCGATGGCAAAGCGTCGCAATCGTGAGATGTTTTCCGGGCCATGTCCGGTTCGGATGCGGCTACGATCTTCGTCCTAGCCCGAATGTTTCATAAACCATTAGGTGACCACAAATACCGTACAACCAGACTAGGGTATTAGCCGAGAACTAGGCAGGCCGGTAACTGTTAGCGGGGCGACGATCATTTTTTCGGGGTTGTAGCGTCCATCGCTAACCGCCATGGAGAGCGAAGCGAAGGCGGTTAGTCCCCGATAGGCGTAGGCGCGGTTGTATGGCCGCAGTTACGACCGATAGGGAGTGACGTAGGGCATACAAATAGCGCATCCGACACGCCGTAGAGTCATTGTGGTCATCATGACGGAGTTGCGCACGAGCAGCTTTGCTGCAATGTGCGGGACGGAGTCGTGATGAGCGCAGGACGGTCGGGGCAGTAACGGCTGTCGCGTTGGCGAGTCGATTTTGGGGACTGGGATGTCCCAAAATCTTTCACGAGGTAGCGACACTCTTGTGCTGGTGGGCGAACAGGCTGCCGGCGAAGGCGGCGATCAGTGCCGAGAGCACGAATACGCCGGTCTTGGTGGCGGTGGTGTCGATGCCCATCATCTCGGCCCCTACCTCGGAGCCGTGCAGGGCGCGCAGGGCACGGCCACTGCGCGAATCGACGATGTTCAGTGACAGCCACACCACCAGCAGGGCGGCGGCGGCCAGCACCGTGTACCAGCCGAGGTCGCTGTCGATGGCCACACCGAACAGGGAGAGTTCGTCCACGCTCATGCCGTCGGGCCCGCCGGTCAGGTTTCCGGTCTGCACCAGAATGATATTGACGATGATCCCGAAGCCGAGGGTCGCCATTGCCAGATAGTGCCCCTTCAGGCGCAGCACCGGGCGGGCCATGGCGTAGGCGATGACGGCGCTCAGCAGCACGCCCGCGAGCATCGCCAGCCAGGGGTTGATCTGATGGTGGGCGGTGAGGATGGCCGAGCTGTAGGCGCCGATGCCGAAAAAGGCGGCGTGGCCGAGAGAGATCAGGCCGGCGTAGCCGATCAGCAGGTTGAGGCTGACGGCGAGTATCACGTGCAGCGCCGCGGTGGTCCCGACCACGGTGACGAAGTAGTTGTCGGGGAAGACAAACGGCAGGGCGGCGGCAAACGCGGCGAGCAGATAGAAGCCGGTGAGACGTCTCATACCCGCTCCGCCGAGGCCTTGCCGAACAGTCCGCTGGGGCGCAGGAACAGCACCAGCAGCAGGATGATGAAGCCAATGGCATCCTTGTAGCCGGAGGAGATCAGGCCCGCCGCCAGGGATTCGATCAGGCCCAGCAGCAGTCCGCCGGCCACCGCGCCCATGGGGTTGCCCATGCCTCCGAGGATGGCCGCGGAGAAGCCCTTGAGACCAAGCATCACCCCCGCGTCATAGGAGCTGAAGGTGATGGGTGCGACCAGGATACCCGCGGCCGCCCCGAGCAGCGCCGAGAGGCCGTAGGCCACCAGCAACATCAGCCCCACGTTGATGCCGACCAGGTGGGCCGCGGTGCGGTTGCAGGAGCAGGCGAGGATCGCCTTGCCGGGCGCGGTGTGATTGAAGAAGTAGTGCACCCCCAGGACCATGACTCCGGCGCCGCCCATCACCCACAGGTTCTGAGGCAGCAGGGTCGCCTCCCCGATGCGGATCGGCGTCTCCCCGGAGAAGTGGGGCAGGGCGTGGATGTCCTTGCCCCAGACCAGCAGGGCGATGCCGCGCAGAAAGATCGAGGCGCCGATGGTGATGATGATGGTGGTCACCACCGAGGCCCCCCGGGCCGGGGCGATGGCGAAGCGTTGCAGCAGCATCCCGATGGCGGCGGTGATCAGTACCGCCCCGGTCAGCGCCAGGGGCAGGGGCAGCCCCTGCTCACCGCTGGCGAGAAAGATGGCGCTCATGGCGCCGATCATGACGAACTCGCCCTGGGCGAAGTTCACCACGTCGGATGCGTTGTAGATGATGGCGAAACCCAGGGCCACCAGGGCGTAGGTGAGGCCGACGGTGGTGCCGGTGATCACGAACTGCAGGATCTGGTCCCACATAAGACGGTTATCCCCCGGCGCTTGGCGTCTGGTTCAACGGTGAGGCATGGAGGCGGCTGTCCCGGGTCGGGACAGCCGCGGCTGTGGCGTCAGTCGATCAGGGTCCAGGTGCCGCCCTTGATTTCCAGCATGCGGAAGGCGTCCAGTCCCAGGCCCAGGTGGTCCTCGGGACTCATGTTGAACACGCCGCCGGTACCGACGAAGTTGCTGGTCTTCTCGATCTCGGCGCGCACCTTCTCCTTGTCGGTGCTGTCGGCCCGGTCGATCGCCTCAAGGGCCATGAACAGCCCGTCGTAGGCGTGGCCGCCAAAGGTGGAGACCGCCCCGTGCTGGGCCTCGAACGCTAACCGCCATGGAGAGCGAAGCGAAGGCGGTTAGTCCCCGATAGGCGTAGGCGCGGTTGTATGGCCGCAGTTACGACCGATAGGGAGTGACGTAGGGCATACAAATAGCGCATCCGACA
>PQCP01000153.1 GCA_003062205.1 Candidatus Sedimenticola endophacoides | reverse complement strand
CAACCCCGAAAAAATGATCGTCGCCCCGCTAACAGTTACCGGCCTGCCTAGTTCTCGGCTAATACCCTAGTCTGGTTGTACGGTATTTGTGGTCACCTAATGGTTTATGAAACATTCGGGTTAGCAACACGATACAATTCAGCCCCGGCGCTTTGCCGCCACCCTCAGGCGCAGCGCATTGAGCTTGATGAAACCCTCGGCATCTTTCTGGTCGTAGGCCCCCGCATCATCCTCGAATGTGGCGATCGATTCATCGAACAGGCTGTTGCTCTCGGACTTGCGCCCGGCCACCATCACGTTACCTTTGTAGAGTTTCATGCGGACCACGCCGTTGACCACCTCCTGGCTCTGGTCGATAGCGGCCTGCAACATCACACGCTCGGGGCTCCACCAATAGCCGTTGTAGATCAGCTTGGCGTAACGGGGCATCAGCTCGTCCTTCAGGTGGGCGGCCTCGCGGTCCAGGGTCAGCGACTCCATGGCACGATGGGCCTTGAGCATGATGGTGCCCCCGGGGGTCTCGTAGCAACCGCGCGACTTCATGCCGACATAGCGGTTCTCGACGATGTCATCACGCCCTACGCCGTTCGCCCCGCCCAGCCTGTTGAGGTATTCGAGTACCTGGGCCGGAGTCATCGGCTGGCCGTCGATGGCGACGATATCCCCATGTTCATAAGTCAATTCGACATAGGCCGGCTCATCCGGGGCCTGTTCCGGGGAGACGCTCCAGCGCCACATCTCCTCGCCGGGCTCGGTCCAGGGGTCCTCCAGGTCGTAGCCCTCGTAGGAGATGTGCAGCAGGTTGGCGTCCATCGAATAGGGGGATTTTTTGCCGGCGCGTTTCATCTCCACCGGGATGCCGTGCTCCTCGGCGTAGCGCATCAGCTTCTCGCGCGAAAGCAGATCCCACTCACGCCAGGGCGCGATCACCTTGACATCGGGCATCAGGGCATAGGCGCCCAGCTCGAAACGCACCTGGTCGTTCCCCTTACCTGTGGCGCCGTGGGAGATGGCATCGGCCCCGGTCTCGCGCGCGATCTCCACCAGGCGCTTGGCGATCAGGGGGCGTGCGATGGAGGTGCCGAGCAGGTACTCGCCCTCGTAGATCGCATTGGCGCGAAACATGGGGTAGACGTAATCGCGGACAAACTCCTCTCGCAGATCATCGATATAGATCTCCCGGACCCCCGCCGCCTCGGCCTTGGCGCGCGCCGGCTCGACCTCCTCTCCCTGCCCGATATCGGCGGTAAAGGTCACGACCTCGCAGCCGTACTCCTCCTGCAACCAGCGGAGGATGATGGAGGTGTCCAGACCGCCCGAGTAAGCCAGGACGACTTTCTTCACGTCTGACATGAGATATGCTCCAGATTGGGCCACCGCCGTGGGGTGGCGTAACGATTTGTGAAAGCGGCCGATTATAGCCCAGCCGCGACGGGCGACCAACCCGGCTCATGGGCATGTATTGATCAATCGGGCAGGCCGCAGCGTGGATGGTCCGGCGGGGCGGCCCGCTTCACGGGCCAATATCCGGGGGCACCGGCGAGCGCTGCGGATTAGCGCCCCTGGCGGCGCCAGCGGTTGACGATATCCGCTACATCCACATCGGGGGGGCCGTCCAGCCACTGGCCATAGTAGTCGGTGTCGTTACTGTTGGGGGCCGGATCGGGGACATGAAACTGAAACCGGGTCGGCACCGGAACCGCCTCGCCCAGCACCATCGCCTCACCCCGCCCCAGGGAGGCGAGCGCCTTCACCAAGTCCCCCTCGCCATCAGGCACCAGCTTGCGGATGTAGGCCTGATCATCCGGGTTGGTGACGCGCAGACAGACGAAGGTGCCGCACTGAGCCAGCACCGTCTCGGAGAGTTCGTGTGGGCGCTGGCTCACCACCCCGAGCCCCACGCCGTATTTGCGCCCCTCCTTGGCGATGCGCTCCATGGAACGGCGCGTGCCCTCATACTGACCACCGCTGCCACGCGGAATATAGGAGTGGGCCTCCTCGCAGATCAGCGAGATCGGAAACTCCCTGGCACGTGGGTTCCAGTAGTTGAACTCGAAGGCGAGCCTGCCGATCTGGGCCGATACCGTGGGCCGCACGTCGAACGGTACCGAGCTGAGATCGATCACCGTCACCTTGGCCCGGGGCTTGCCCAGTCCCACGAAGTCGCGCAGCAGATCCTCCAGGCTGTCGGAGGTGACACGCAGCTGGGGTTTGAACAGAAAGTCATAGCGCACGTCGTTGAGACGGCTCTGCATGCGGATCAGAAATTCATCGAACTGACCATAAAGAGGCCCCTTGACCTTGCCGAAGTCGGTCACCTGCTCATTGGCGCGCTTGAACTGGTGGTAGAGCTCGGCGATGGGAAAGTAGACAAGAGTGTCGCTACCTCGTGAAAGATTTTGGGACATCCCAGTCCCCAAAATCGACTCGCCAACGCGACAGCCGTTACTGCCCCGACCGTCCTGCGCTCATCACGACTCCGTCCCGCACATTGCAGCAAAGCTGCTCGTGCGCAACTCCGTCATGATGACCACAATGACTCTACGGCGTGTCGGATGCGCTATTTGTATGCCCTACGTCACTCCCTATCGGTCGTAACTGCGGCCATACAACCGCGCCTACGCCTATCGGGGACTAACCGCCTTCGCTTCGCTCTCCATGGCGGTTAGCGCCGGAGAGTCGATGGAGATGTGCGCTCCCTTCAGATCCTTGTTGGCCTTGCGCCTGGAGGCGAGCAGCACCTCGCGCAGAAACGCCATCTGGGTGGATGACCCCTCGTCGTCACGATCGATCAGCAGATCGACCAGCTCGCTGTAGGTAAGCAGCCAGTAGGGGATCTCCAGCTGCCGCGCGTCGAGATAGCGGTAGACCCCCTCCTGGAATGCGGAACTGACATTGCCCCTGGAGTCCTTCCACACATACTCGCCATGCAGATCCAACAGGATGATGTGCGCGTTGGGCATCGCCTTCAGGGCACGCTGGATGGTGCTGGTAACGCTCCAGGACTTGCCCGCTCCCGACTGCCCGAGGATGGCAAAATGGCGACCGAAGAGGTTGGAGGGGTGAAGGCTGACCCCGATCGAGGGGTGTGAGGGGAGGTAGCCCAGCTCAAAACCGAACAAGAGTGTCGCTACCTCGTGAAAGATTTTGGGACATCCCAGTCCCCAAAATCGACTCGCCAACGCGACAGCCGTTACTGCCCCGACCGTCCTGCGCTCATCACGACTCCGTCCCGCACATTGCAGCAAAGCTGCTCGTGCGCAACTCCGTCATGATGACCACAATGACTCTACGGCGTGTCGGATGCGCTATTTGTATGCCCTACGTCACTCCCTATCGGTCGTAACTGCGGCCATACAACCGCGCCTACGCCTATCGGGGACTAACCGCCTTCGCTTCGCTCTCCATGGCGGTTAGCGGTCGCGGTAGGCCTTGAACAGGATATGGATGTCACTGGGACGGATCACATGGACCTCGGCCCCGGGGGTGGGGAAGTGGATCACGCCCCGGGTGAAGGCCCGGCTGCGGGTCAGCTCGCCCAGGGGAATGAGATCGAGCATGGCGAACTCCATGGCCCGCTGCTCCTGGCGAAAGGCGCGCCGCTCCTGGTAGGCGCGCATCACCATCGCCACCACCTCGATCCCGCCCTGGCTGATGATGACATAGCTGCCCAGGCGCCCCGCCATCACCTTCTCGCCGTCGATGGTGACAATCGGGAACTCCCCTCCTTCACCGACGGTGAGCACCGCCTTGAGGGCGCTCTCGTCAATATCGATCAACGCGCCTATCAGAGTATCCGCTTCCGCAGTCATGATCTTTATGCTCCGTTCCTCACCGTGCCTGCCTGCACCATGCGGGCGCAACCGCCCCACGGCCGGCCACCCGTATAAGGGTAACAGCGAATGGGGAAAAAGGTGAGCGATTTGTCTCACTCCACCGATCAATCCGTAGTGTCTATACGGCGGGGGAGAGAAAGGGCGACAAACCGTCCAGAAACGGCCCGGGACGCTCGGCATAGACCCAGTGTCCGGCACCGGGGATCATGCGCAGTCGGGCGGAGGGGAAGAGCCTGCGGATCGTCCCCTGGTGCCCGGGGCGCAGATAGCCGGAGTTACCGCCGTGGAGAAACAACACCTCGCCGGGATACTGCACCCATTCGGCGACATCGGGAAACCCGACGATGCGGTCGATCCCCCGGCTCAGCGCCGAAAGATTCATCCGCCAGCGCCAGCCCCCGCCTTCATAGACGAGATTTTGCAGAAGATACTCCCTCAGGGCAGGATCGCCCAGATCGCGGCCCAGTCGGCGCCGCGCCTCCTCCCTGTCGGCAAGCCGCTCCAGCTCCAGTTGCCCGAGGGCGCGGAAAATGGGAGCAAAACGGTTGGGATAGGCCGCCGGGGCGACATCCACCACCACCAGTCGCGCGACCCCTTCGGGGTGGTGCAGGGCCAGCCACATGGCCGCCTTGCCGCCCATGCTGTGGCCCACGGGGATAACCTGCTCCAGTCCATGGTCATCGAGCAACCGCACCAGATCGGCAGCCATGGCCGGATACCCGCACTCGGCGTGGTGGGGAGAGCGGCCGTGGTTGCGCAGATCGGGCACCAGCAGGTGATACTCCCCCTCAAGCCGCCGGGCGATGGTGTGCCAGTTGACGCTGGAGCCGAGCAGCCCGTGCAGCAGAAGCAGGCTCGGACGCCCCTCCCGATAGCGCCCGTATTCACGGCAGTGGAGCCGCAGCGCTTCCCCGTGCCCCATGGGCCCGGTCATGCCCACCCTTTCCGCGAACCGGGATCAGCCCGCATCACTCACCCGGCGAAGCGCATGATCAGTAATCGATTTCATTATCAACCGGTTATGCCCAAAACCCCGGCTTCGGCCAGGTCGCGTGCCGCTCCATCCGATAAGCGTCCGGGCTAGCGCCGGCGCGGCGGCATCAGATCGGTGATGCTCCCGTGGGCCATCTCGGCGGCCAGACAGAGGGTCTCGTTGAGGGTCGGATGGGGATGCACCGTAAGACCGATATCCTCCATCTCCGCCCCCATCTCCATGGCCAGTACCGCCTCGCCGATCAACTCACCGGCGTTAACCCCCACGATACCGGCACCGATGATGCGCTTGCTCTCGGGATCGAACAGCAGCTTGGTCAACCCCTCGTCACGCCCGATACCCAAGGCACGCCCGGAGGCTGCCCAGGGAAAGAGCCCCTTTTCATAGGCGATACCCCTGGCCTTGGCCTCGCCCTCGGTCACACCCATCCATGCCACCTCGGGATCGGTATAGGCCACCGAAGGAATGGTCAGTGGATCGAACTGGGAGGGCCTGCCGGCGATCACCTCGGCGGCCACCTTCGCCTCATGGGTCGCCTTGTGCGCCAACATCGGGTTGCCCACCACATCGCCGATGGCGTAGATATTGGGCACGTTGGTGCGCATGTGACGATCCACCGCGATGAAACCGCGCTCGTCCACATCCACCCCGGCCTGTTCGGCGCCGATGCGCTTGCCGTTGGGCACCCGCCCCACCGCCACCAACACCTTGTCGTAGGTCTGGGGCTTTTCCGGGGCGTTTTTGCCTTCGAAAAAGACCTTCAGGCCACCCTTCTGAACCTTGACCTCGGTCACCCGTGTATCGGTCATGAGGGTCTCGAAGCGCCCCTTGAGGCGCTTTTGCAGGGGGCGGACCAGATCGGGATCGCAGCCGGGAATCAGCCCCGGCTGCAGCTCGACCAGATCGATCCGGCTGCCCAGGGAAGCATAGACGGTACCCATCTCCAGACCGATAATGCCGCCGCCGATGACCAGCATGCGCCGCGGCACCTCCTCCAGGGCCAGGGCTCCGGTGGAGTCGATCAAGCGCGGGTCGCCATGGGGAAAGCCCGGGATCTCCACCGGGCGCGAACCGCAGGCGATGATCGCGTTGTCGAAGCCGATTGTGACCGCTCCCCGGGCCGTCTCCACGGCGATCCGGTTGGGCGACTCGAAACGCGCCACACCACGCACCACCTCCACCTTGCGCTGCTTCGCCAGCGCCGCCAGGCCCTGGGTGAGGCGCGCCACCACCCGCTCCTTGCCCTGGCGCAACTTATCCAGGTCGATCTTCGGCTTGCCGAAGCCAATCCCCATCGACTCCAGCTCCGCCGCCCCGTCGATCATGTGCGCGGCGTGCAGCAGCGCCTTCGAGGGGATGCAGCCCACGTTCAGACAGACCCCGCCGAGGGCGGCGTGCTTTTCGATCAGCACCACGCGCTTGCCCAGGTCGGCGGCGCGAAACGCCGCGGTATAGCCCCCCGGTCCGGCGCCGAGGACCACCACCTCGGCCTGCATATCCGTGATCCCGCTCCCGGCAGCCGCACTCGATTCAGGTTTCATTCCAAGCCCTCTCCCTGCTCCGGGCCGTACCGGCCTTGGCCGACCCGAAACGCATATTCATTTGTCCACGACCAGGATCTGTTTATGATTCCAGGGAGGGTAGCCCAAACCCGCCCAAAAGGGAACCACCGAGGAGGCGTAATAGTACGCTCATCCAATTCCCCAAAAAACAGCGGCGGCCCACCCTGGACAGCGGGTGATTTTCACCAAAAACACCAGCGAAATACAAAAACCGCAATGAGACCAGACGTCTCCACGTAAAATCACGCCCAACCTGCGTCACGCGCACCCGACACCACATCCAAAAAATCAATACGGCGCGCCACCCGGAACGACCTACAGCAACAGATGGCGCAGATCGCCGAGCAGCGTCGCCAGCAGGGTGGTGAAGCGCGCCGCCTGTGCGCCATCGATCACCCGGTGGTCGTAGGAGAGCGACAGCGGCAGCATCAGCCGGGGGGCGAACGCGGCACCATCCCATACCGGCTTCATCGCCGAGCGCGAGACGCCGAGTATCGCCACCTCCGGCGCGTTGACAATGGGCGTAAAGGCGGTGCCGCCAATGCCCCCCAGGCTGGATATGGAGAAACACCCTCCCTGCAGTTGCGCCGGGCTCAGTTTACCTGCCCGGGCCAGGGAGCTGACCTCGGCCAGCTCCCCGGCCAGCTCGAAGATCCCCTTCCGGTCCACGTCGCGGATTACCGGAACCACCAGGCCCTGCGGGGTATCCACCGCCACGCCGATATGGAAATAGCGCTTGTGGATCAGCCGCTCGCCATCGGCGCTGAGCGAGGTGTTGAACTCGGGGATCTGCCGCAGTGCCCCGACGCACGCCTTCATCAGAAACGGCAGGAAGGTGAGTTTGATCTCCCGCCGTGCCGCCTCCGCCTTCTGCTCCTGGCGAAACGCCTCCAGGGCGGTGATATCGGCCTCATCGAATTGGGTCACGTGGGGTATGTTGAGCCAGCAGGCGCTCAGATGGTTACCGCTGATCCGCTTGATACGCCCGAGGGGGTGCTCCTCGGTCTCGCCAAAGCGGGTGAAATCGACCTCCGGCAGCGCCGCCACCCGCAGCGCCCCTGCCGCCGCATCCGCCGAGCCCGCGGCGAGGGTCCGCTTCACAAACTCCTGGACATCGCCCCGGGTCACCCGCCCCTTGGGACCGCTGCCCCTGACCGCCAGCAGGTCCACACCCAGCTCGCGGGCGAAACGGCGCACTGAGGGACTGGCGTGACCCTTGTTCGGCGGGGCATCGCTCGGGCGGAACAGGACCGGCTCCTGGCGTGGCGGCTTCTCGCCCGGCGCACGCCCATCCTCGGGCAAAGAGGCGGCCGGCGCCGGTGCCTGAACCGCCTCGACCTCCTCCGCCGCGGGGGCAGGAACATCGCCTCCGGGCGCCTCCTCGACCGCCGCCTGGCTCACCTCCATCACCAGCAGCAGATCGCCCTCCGCCATCTTGTCACCTACCCGGACCGCCACCCGTTTCACCTCGCCGGCATGGGGCGAGGGGATCTCCATGGTCGCCTTGTCGCTTTCGAGGGTGACGAGAGAATCCTCCACCTCGATGAGCTGCCCGGGGCTGACCAGCACCTCGATCACTTCGACACCGGCGAAATCGCCGATATCGGGAACCAACACCTCAGTCTCAATCACCACGCTATGCACTCCAAAACCTGGATCACCGCGCCCTTCGGCGCACCGTTGCAAAGAACCTATCTCCCGGCCCAAGCAGCCTTTTCAGACGCTTACCGGGTTGGGCTTTTCCGGGTCGATCCGATACTTGCGGATCGCCTCCTCCACCACCTTGACGGAGACCACCCCATCGTCCGCCAAGGCCTTCAAGGCAGCCACAACGATATAGTAGCGGTTCACCTCGAAGAACTTGCGCAGCTGTGAGCGCATGTCACTGCGTCCGAATCCGTCGGTGCCGAGCACGCTGTAGCGCCGCCCGATGAAGGGGCGAATCTGATCGGCATAAGAGCGGATGTAGTCGCTGGCCGCCACTACCGGCCCCCGGGTCTCGCCAAGCTGCCGCTCCACATAACTCTTCCTGGGCGCCTGCCCGGGATGCAGCAGGTTCCAGCGCTCCGCATCCAATCCCTCGCGGCGCAACTCGTTAAAGCTGGTGACACTCCAGATATCGGCCGCCACGGAGAAATCCCGTTCCAGCAACTCGCCCGCCGCCATCACCTCGCGCAGAATGGTACCGCTGCCGAGCAGCTGCACCCGATTCTTGCGCCGTCCGCCCTGGCGCAGACGATAGATCCCCTTGAGGATCCCCTCCGTGACACCCTCTGGCAGGGCCGGATGGGTGTAGTTCTCGTTCATCACGGTGATGTAGTAGAAGACATTCTCCTGTTCCCGGTACATGCGGCGCATGCCGTCCTGGACGATCACCGCCAGCTCATAGGCGAAGGCCGGATCGTAGGCGACGCAGTTGGGAATGGTTGCCGCCAGCAAATGACTATGCCCATCCTGGTGCTGTAGCCCCTCGCCCGCCAAAGTGGTGCGCCCGGCGGTGCCGCCAATCAGAAAACCCCGCGCCTGCATGTCGCCGGCCGCCCAGGCCAGATCCCCGACACGCTGAAATCCGAACATGGAGTAGTAGACGTAAAACGGGATCATCGGTACCCCGTGGTTGCTGTAGGAGGTGGCGGCCGCGATCCAGGAGGACATCGCCCCCGCCTCGTTGATCCCCTCCTGCAACACCTGGCCCTGCTTGTCCTCGCGGTAGTACATCACCTGGTCCGAGTCGACCGGGGTATAGAGCTGCCCCACCGAAGAGTAGATGCCGAGCTGGCGGAACATCCCCTCCATACCGAAGGTACGCGCCTCGTCGGGGATGATCGGCACCACCGACCGCCCCAACCGCTTGTCCCTGATCAGGGTGGTCAGCAGCCGCACGAAGGCCATGGTGGTGGACATCTCCTTTTCGCCCGTCCCCTCCAGCAGAGCGCTGAAGAGGTCAAGCCCCGGCACCTCCAGCGCCGGCGCATCGCTGAAGCGGGCCGGCAGGGGACCGCCCAGGGCATCTCGCCGCTCCTTCATGTACTTCAGTTCCGGGCTGTCCGCGGGCGGCTTGTAGAAGGGAGCGGCGCTGATCTGCTCATCCGGGATCGGGATATTGAAGCGGTCGCGAAACGCCTTCAGCGCCGCCTCGCCCATCTTCTTCTGGGAGTGGGTGATGTTCTGCCCCTCTCCGGCCACCCCCATGCCGTACCCCTTGACCGTCTTGGCCAGGATCACCGTGGGCTGACCGCTGTGCTTCACCGCCGCGGCATAGGCGGCGAACACCTTGTGCGGATCGTGACCGCCGCGGTTGAGACGCCAGATATCCTCATCGGTCAGATTGGCGACCATCTCGGCCAGCTCCGGGTACTTCCCGAAGAAGTGCTCGCGGGTGTAGGCACCCCCCTTCGCCTTGTAGGCCTGGTAATCACCGTCGACGCACTCCTCCATGCGCTTGAGCAGAAGCCCCTGCTTGTCGCGGGCGATCAGGGGATCCCAGTAGCCGCCCCAGATCACCTTGATGACGTTCCAGCCGGCACCCCGGAACACCCCCTCCAGCTCCTGGATGATCTTACCGTTGCCGCGCACCGGCCCATCCAGACGCTGCAGATTGCAGTTGACCACGAAAACCAGATTGTCGAGCCGCTCGCGCCCGGCCAGCGAGATGGCGCCCAAGGCCTCCGGCTCGTCCATCTCGCCGTCGCCCATGAAGGCCCACACCTTGCGCCCCCCGGTGCTGACCAGAGAACGGTCGTGCAGATAGCGCATGAAACGGGCCTGATAGATCGCCATCAACGGACCCAGCCCCATGGAGACGGTGGGGAACTGCCAGAAACCGGGCATCAGCCAGGGATGGGGGTAGGAGGAGAGCCCCTCCCCCTCTGTCTCCTGACGAAAGCTGTAGAGCTGATCCTCGCTGATGCGCCCCTCAAGGTAGGCGCGGGCATAGACCCCGGGAGCGGAGTGCCCCTGGAAGAAGATCAAATCGCCATCCCCTGCATCACTGCGCGCCCGGAAGAAGTGGTTGAAACCGACATCGAAGAGGGTGGCTGACGAAGCGAAGCTTGAGATATGCCCCCCCAGCTCGGAAGAGAGGCGGTTGGCCTGCACCACCATGGCCATCGCGTTCCAGCGGATGAAGGAGCGGATGCGCCGCTCCATGGCCCGGTCTCCGGGGAAGCGCTCCTGGTGGCTGACGGGAATGGTGTTGACATAGGCGGTGTTGGCGCTGAACGGGAGATAGGCCCCGCAGCGGCGCGCCATGTCCACCAGCCGTTCAATCAGAAAATGCGCCCGCTCGGTGCCCTCATTCTCCAGCACTCCCTCCAGGGCGTCGAGCCATTCCTGGGTCTCTTGTGGGTCAATATCAGGTCTCATCCGTATTTTTTCCCTCTCGCCTGCCGCATGCCCGCACCACCCGATCGGCCAGGCGCCCGGGCGGCACAAGATCAATAAAAGAGCCGACTACTATTTGCTTATTAAATACTAAGTATTGAGCAAGGCAATATACAGGATTGGGGCTTCCCTTCCAACCCACAAGGGCCGGGGTTGCCACAACCCATTCTCCGTCAACGCCATGGTCAGGGCGAAAAAAAAACGTCCACCGGAGAGCCTGGTGGACGTTTTCGTTTACGCCGGGAACTCCCGCGCCGCGCTTATTTCTCCTCTGCGGAGGGGGCCGGGGGAGCGGCCGGGGGGGCCGGTGGATAGGGATACCCGTAGGGGGCTGCGTAGGGGGCACCGTAGTAACCGCCGTAATAGGGGTAACCGTAACCATAGTGCGGATAGCCGTAGCCATACCCGCGTCCATATCCGTGCAGGTTGCTGCGACCGCTGAAGTTCATGTTGAAATCACCGAAGCCGTCGCCCCAGCCATCACCCAGACCGTTCCAGGGACCACCCCAGCCCCACCAGGCGGAAGCGGAGGCGGAAACGCCCAGCATTGCAGCAACCGCTGCGGCTTTAACCATTTTATTCATGACTCTCTCCATATATCTCTGAAGGTTGAACGCAATCAGATAACGTCTTGTCTTTGAAAGGCTGGCTACTACTCGCTTTCAGAGAGATAAGAATATTAGCAATATCTAACATATTACCAATTCGATTTTCTTATGCTGAATAAAAGGGGCTTATAAAACACAAAACCCCTTCCTGACGGAAGGGGTTTTGTTGTCACGGGGTACGCCGCAAGGCTACTGCATGGCGGGATTGAGCGGTGGACTCCCATCGTGTACGTCGTTGTCAAGAGTGTCGCTACCTCGTGAAAGATTTTGGGACATCCCAGTCCCCAAAATCGACTCGCCAACGCGACAGCCGTTACTGCCCCGACCGTCCTGCGCTCATCACGACTCCGTCCCGCACATTGCAGCAAAGCTGCTCGTGCGCAACTCCGTCATGATGACCACAATGACTCTACGGCGTGTCGGATGCGCTATTTGTATGCCCTACGTCACTCCCTATCGGTCGTAACTGCGGCCATACAACCGCGCCTACGCCTATCGGGGACTAACCGCCTTCGCTTCGCTCTCCATGGCGGCAAGAGTGTCGCTACCTCGTGAAAGATTTTGGGACATCCCAGTCCCCAAAATCGACTCGCCAACGCGACAGCCGTTACTGCCCCGACCGTCCTGCGCTCATCACGACTCCGTCCCGCACATTGCAGCAAAGCTGCTCGTGCGCAACTCCGTCATGATGACCACAATGACTCTACGGCGTGTCGGATGCGCTATTTGTACGCCCTACGTCACTCCCTATCGGTCGTAACTGCGGCCATACAACCGCGCCTACGCCTATCGGGGACTAACCGCCTTCGCTTCGCTCTCCATGGCGGTTAGCGGCCGTTTCTGCAGATAGGCGTCGCGGGTGAAGCTGTAGGGATCAAGCGCCGCCTCCTCCAGCACCCGGCTGGCGCCCAGGAGGTCCGCGCGCTTGTCGATGGCGCGCAGTGCGATCAGGCCGTTGCGGGCACGATTGGGGGTGACCAGCCGAACCGGATCGGTGTACCAGTCGACCACGATCCCGAAGATACCCCGACCGCTGGTCGGACCGAGGACCGGCAGAACGATATACGGCCCGGGCCCGGCCCCCCAGGTACCCAGGGTCTGATCGAAGTCCTCGCCCCGCTTCTCCATGTTCATGTTGGATGCGACATCGATAAAGCCGAGCAGGCCGATGGTGGTGTTGACCAGCACCCGCCCGACATCGCTCACGGCGTGCTGCAGCTTGAACTGCAGCAGATTGTTGATGGCGGAACCCACATCGGCCAGGTTGCCGAAGAAATTGCTGATGCCCTTGTCCACCGGGGCCGGCATCACCGCCTTGTACCCCTTCGCCAGGGGCTTGACCAAGGCGTTGTCGAGGGCGTCATTGAAGTCATACATCGCCCGGTTGAAACCCTCCAGCGGATCACCATACTCATCGGTGGTCGCACAACCGGCCAGCGCCATCAGCGCGGCGCTCAAGATCATTACGCCGACACGCCTGAAAAAATTGGTCTGAATCATCCTTTTTCTTCCTTTAAATCCTCTGCGTCATCTGCCCCGGCGGTCCGCCCGGGAACACGTTTCGGGAAATCTATCACAGAACCCCTCCTTCAGCCATCCCCACCAGCACCTCGAGGACCGGCGCCGGCACCCGCTCATCATTTGACATGGATGGCACCGAACAGATAGCCGGACTCTGTCCGGGCAGGGTGATACGAAACAACAGACCGGTATCGAACGCCTCGGCAACCCCACCGATCGGGGCGAGCAGCAGCCAGAGCAACATCCCTTGACAGGCTGCGCGGGTGAGGTACAGGCCACGGCGCATCATCAAACGCCTTCCCGGAACATGGGTGGTGCCCGTCGCGCAGCGATCCGCAGCGCGCATTGAGACGGTTTTGGTTCGAAAACCGAGACCATATCGCGTATCCTTTGCCGCCATGAATGAAGTGGAATACAACCCCCTGATCGCCAGGCGCTTCCGTGGTTTCCTGCCAGTGGTGGTGGATGTAGAGACCGCCGGCTTCGATGCACGCACCGACGCCCTGCTGGAGATCGCCGCGGTCATCCTGCACATGGACGAGGCGGGCCAGATACACCCGGCAGAGACCCACGCCTGTCATGTCGAACCCTTTCCCGGCGCCAATCTCGATCCCAGGGCATTGGCCTTCAACGGCATCGATCCCGACCACCCTTTCCGCGACGCCCTGCCCGAGGCGCAGGCACTGAAGCGCATCACCGACCCGATCCGCAAGGCGGTCAAGGCGAGCGGTTGCAACCGCGCCATCCTGGTCGGCCATAATGCCTTCTTCGACCTTGGCTTCATCAATGCGGCGGTCGAGCGCACCGGCTTCAAACGGAACCCCTTCCACCCCTTCAGCACCTTCGACACCGTCACCCTGGCCGGCCTGGCCTATGGGCAGACGGTGCTGGCCAAGGCGGCGCAATGCGCTGGGATCCCCTGGGACAACAACGCGGCGCACTCCGCCATCTACGACACCGAGAAGACCGCCGAACTCTTCTGCCGGATCGTCAACAACTGGCAGGCGCACGCCCCGGATCAATCCTGGCAGGCGTCGCTCTGAGTTCTGATCAGCATAGCAAATAAAGCCGCCCCCGGAGGACTCAGCGAGGCGCGAATATCTCACCAGACAGCCCGCCGACACATTGAAAGCACGGCGATTGCCGACTCCCGTCAACTTCGGATGCATCCCTCTAGACAATCAGGGATTGTTGAGACGCCTGACAAGAACAGGCGCGAAGGGACAGGTTAGTGAAGCTGCGCGTACATGGCGGTGATCCCGTTCATCTGCACCAGGATCTTGTCCATGGAGCGCACCACCAGGGAGGGGACACGGGCCTCGTATTTCTGACTGAATTTGCTGATGCCGAAGATATCCCAGTTTTTCGGCTCTTCCCCAAATCAGGTGGGTAGGTTAACGTGATTCCCTATGAGAGATAAAGAACTATACGCGCAAATTCTGGGTATCGAGAGTCCCTGGCAGGTCTCCGACGTGGATCTGTCCATGTCAG
>PQCP01000152.1 GCA_003062205.1 Candidatus Sedimenticola endophacoides | reverse complement strand
GGTTCTTGGGTAGACTTGGACATGGGGCGACCTCGTTTAGCTTCACCGAAGCGTTTTTGGCGAAATACCAATTATATCAATTGGTTGAACGAGGTGCGCCCTTTTTTATGAATAATTCGGGCTAGATAGGTGTACCACACCCCTTCGCGATAGACCACCCGCACCGCTATCGATGAGTACACGCCCGGCACCCGGCGTCTTAACAGCCCTCCGCAAGGGGAGTACAATCGCCTTTTGTTCACGCCACGGCAACGCCCCGCCTTGAAAGCCGCCGATCTCCTCCAAGCAGCCGACCAGTGCGTCAAGTGCGGCCTGTGCCTGCCCCACTGCCCCACCTATCGCCTGAGCCGGGACGAGGGGGACTCGCCACGCGGACGCATTGCCCTGATTCAGGCCCTGGCGCGGGGAGAGCTGGAGGCGGACGATGTGCGCCGTCCCCTGGGACGCTGCCTGTTATGCCGCAACTGCGAACGCGCCTGCCCCTCCGGGGTGCGCTACGCCCGGCTGCTGGACGCCGCCCGGGGACTGCCGGGGGTGGCCGTGCCCGCCCCCCGCTGGCTGGCCCGCCTCCCCTACCGGAGCGGGCTGCGCCGGTTGCTGGCCTGCTACGGCGCCAGCCGGTTGCGCCCCCTGGTACGGCGCCTCGGCGGCGCGCGGCTGCGGCGGCTCGACGCACTGCTGCCCGCGACCCCGGCGGCGGCCGCCCCCTGGGGCGTGCGCCACCACCCGCGACGGCCGGACGGGACGCGGGTCGGCCTGTTTCTCGGCTGTGCCACGCAGGTGACCGAGGCCGGGGCGCTGCGGGCGGCGATCACGGTACTGAAGCGCCTCGGTGCCGAGGTGGTGATCCCTCCCGGCCAGGGATGCTGCGGCGCCATGCACCAGCACAACGGCGACGCCCACCGCGCCCTGGAGATGGCGCGGCGCAACCGCCGGGCGTTCGGGGCGCAACCCCTGGACGCGGTCATCGGCATCGCCAGCGGCTGCCTGCTCCAACTGCTGGAGCCGCCTGACGGGGCCGCGCCCGACGCCCCGCCCCGGGAGATCTGCCGCTACCTGAATGCATCTCCGTCCCTGGACCGGCTCTCCCTTGCCCCCCTGGGGCAGCGGGTGGCCCTGCATGCCCCCTGTAGCGAACGAGCCCTGCCCGGACCGGGGGGCGAAAGTGAGCGGCTGCTGCGGCGCATCCCCGGCATCCGCCTGCTGCGGCTCGGCGGCGAGGACTGCTGCGGGGGGGCCGGAACCCACCTGTTGAACCAGCGGCAACTGGCCGAGACCCTGCGCCAGCCGCTGCTCGATACGCTTGCCGGGGAGGCCGTGGGCATCCTGGCCACCACCAACAGCGGTTGCGCCATCCATCTGCGGGAGGGGATCCGGGCACGCGGCCTGGACATCGAGGTGGTGCACCCAGTCGAGCTGATCGCCCGGCAACTGCGCGGGGGCGAGGGATAGAGGCAAGCGGGTGACCGGCTTCCCGGGAACCTGTACCCGATGACAAATGCGGGCTAAGCTAGGCCCCATGAAAAACCGAGACTACACTCCGGCCGACCGCCTCCTGATCGGTGTCGACCAGGCCCTGCGCACCCTCTTCGGAAAGCCCCTGGTGACCGAACGCCCGAACCCCGCCGCCGAACGGACGGAGGGAGAGGAGAGCGAGGCGCAGCGCCGCCACACCGCGCGCCTGATGCGCATCAATCACACCGGGGAGGTGTGCGCCCAGGCCCTCTACCAGGGGCAGGCCCTGACCGCCCGGCTGCCCGAGATACGCCACAGCATGGAGCGCGCCGCCCAGGAGGAGAACGACCACCTGGCGTGGTGCGATCAGCGGCTGCGCGAGTTCGGCGACCGCAAGAGCCTGCTCAACCCCCTCTGGTACGCCGGGTCGTTCGCCATCGGGGCCCTGGCGGGAGCCGCCGGTGACAAATGGAGCCTCGGCTTTGTGGCCGAGACGGAGCACCAGGTGTGCGCGCACCTGGACGAACACCTGGCGCAGATCCCCGAGAGTGATGAAAAGTCCCGCGCCATCCTGGAGCGGATGCGCGAGGATGAACTGCGCCACGCCACCCTCGCCCTGGAGGGGGGCGGGGCGCAACTGCCGGCACCGGTAAAGCTGGCGATGGGGCTGACCTCCAAGGTGATGACCCGCAGCGTCTACTGGCTGTGAGCCGCCCCGGTGATCACGGCGGGGTAAGGGGGCGTTCAGCCCTCGACCAGCTCGAAGCCGTGGCTGATCTCGACCACCTGCCCCAGCATGATGGAGGCGGAGCAGTATTTCTCGGCGCTCAGGGTCACCGCCTTCTCCACCAGTTTTTCGGTCAGATCGGGGCCTGCCACGCGAAAGTGCATGTGGATCCGGGTGAACACCTTGGGATCGGTGTCGGCCCGTTCGGCCGTCAGCTCCACCTCGCAGCGGGTCACCTGCTTGCGGCTCTTGGCCAGGATGTGCAGCACATCGAACTCCGAGCAGCCGCCCAGGCCGAGGAGCATCATCTCCATGGGGCGCAGCCCCAGGTTGCGTCCGCCCAGCTCCGGGGGGCCGTCCATCACCACCACGTGACCGCTTCCGGCCTCGCCCATCATCAACCGATCCTCGACCCACTTGACCCGTGCCTTCATCGCATTCTCACCAAATTTATTCAGTCAATCGTCAACACCTATTCGACATCAGCCACACCATCCCTTAGTATCTAGCCACGGAACCGTGCCAACCAGGGATCCTGCCAACCGATGACCATTATACAGCCTCCACCCCAGACCCCGGCATACCTGACCCATTTTCTCTCGTTCTGCCACCGCCGCCGCTATCCTGCCAAGGCCGACATCATCCATCCGGGCGACCCGGCCGATATCCTCTACTACATCGTCGAGGGCTCCGTCACCATCATTATGGAGGATGACGAAGGCAAGGAGATCATCCTAACCTATCTCAACAAAGGCGACTTCATCGGTGAAATGGGCCTGTTCACACCCCACCCCAACCGCAGTGTACTGGTGCGCACCCGCACCGATTGCGTGCTGGCCGAGATCAGCTACAGCCGCCTGGAGCAGCTGCTGGACACGGAGTTGCGGGAACACACCAAGGATCTGCTCTACGCCATCGGCGCCCAGCTCACCCAGCGCCTGCTGCACACCAGCCGCAAGGTCAGCCACCTCGCCTTCCTCGATGTGACCGGACGCATCGCCGGCACGCTGTTGGAACTGTGCAAACAGCCCGACGCCATGACCCACCCTGACGGCATGCAGATTCGCATCACACGTCAGGAGATCGGACGCATCGTCGGCTGCTCCCGGGAGATGGCGGGGCGGGTGCTGAAGAGTCTTGAAGAGCAGGGGCTGGTCAGCGTCAAGGGCAAGACCATCGTCGTCTTTGGCACCCGCTGAGCCGGTAGCTCAGGAGCCGAACATCCCCTCCCGCCGGAGATCGTCACCGGTGTCGAAACGCCCATCGCCCCCCGCCGAGATCAACTGGTAGCGGGAATCCGATGCCTGATAGCGGATCTCCCGCCCCCAGGCATCGCGCAGCGCCTCCAGTTCCAATCCCATATCGCGCGCCAGATGGGCAAGGTCCGTCAACTCGGACCCCTCCCCCCGGCGCTGTATCCACCACACCTTAACCACCCATCCCAGCTGGCGCAATCGCAGCATGGTCTGCTCCTCCAACGCCCCCGCAACAGGGTCACCTACCTCCGGAGTCGCGGGCCCATCCAGATCCATGGCCTGGGATGACACTGCCGAAGCACTCCGCTCCTCCGCAAGCTGATGAAAGAGGAACCAGAGGCCGACGCAAAGCGGCAGCGCCGCCCATACCACCCACCGGCGGCGCGGGCGGAAAGCGCTCCAGATCCGTGGCGGCACGGGCGGCGCCTGCACTCCACCGACCGGCGGAGAAGGGAGAGGACCCTCCCGCAAGGGATGGATCAGGGAGGATTCGTCCGGGCTGGCGTCATCCGCCAGCACCTCGATCAACATCGTGTCATCGGCATCCCCATCATCCGGCTGCTCGCGCCTTGGGGTCTGCGCCACGGGCTCCACCCGGCACTGCGCCCCGCGCGCCTGGATCTTACCGCACAACCGCTCGGCCAGGTCACGTCCCAGGGGGCGGCGGATACGCGAGCGCCGACCCGTCAGCAGGGTTGCCGCCTCCTGTTCCGGCATCCGGAACAGACGAGCCAGGGCCGCTGCCGCCTGCCCCAGCTCAACCCCCTCCCGCAGCCTGCCGCTCAGGACCAATTGATACTTCGGCTCGTGCAATCCCCCTCCCCGGAAACCCTCTTTCCCGCCCCACCGCACTACGCGCCAACGGGCTGTCGATGCCTCTCCCGAGACTCCGTCCGAGAATACCATTCCCGACCTGACGTGGCCAATTACATACCCCTACCCGGGAAATACCCGGTCCCCTGTTCTCGGATTCCATGAGCCGATTTCAGGGACGAGCCGGCTGCCTTTCCAACTCACCCCAAAGGTCAGAACCCGGTATGCAACACGTGCCGAACTATCCTTACCGGGAAGGATATGATCGAATGCCCCTATGAGGGCTGGCCCAGGAGCGCGCCATCCCCTTGATATCCGATGAATAGGCCGTATATTAGGAAATATTAATATTTCGACGGAGCCGGACCCATGCCGATTCGAATCCTACTCGCTTGCCTCGCCCTGACCCTGGCCGCCACCGCCCGGGCCGAGCTGGCGACCACCCCGGCGCAGTTGCATGACATGCCTCGACAATACCGCCTCGACGGCGTGGTCGAGGCGGTCAACCAATCAACCGTCTCCGCCCAGACCCAGGGCCAGGTGCAGGAGGTGCTGTTCGACATCGATGACTACGTGGAGCAGGGGGCGCTGATCATCCGGCTCAGGGATACTCAGCAGCAGGCGGAGCTGGCCAAGGCCGAGGCCAACCTCAAGGCGGCCCGGGCCCGCGCCCAGGAGGCGCGCGACGAGCAGACACGGGCGAAGAGCGTCCACGCCAAGGGGCTGATCGCCCAGGCGGCGATGGACCGGGCGGACGCCGCCCTCCAGTCGGCCCTGGCCAACCTGGACGCGGCCCAGGCCGGACTGGGGCAGGCCCGGGAGCAGCTGGAGTACACGCGCATCCGCGCACCCTACTAGGGCATCGTCACCCACCGCTACATCGAGACCGGGGAGGTCGCCAACCCAGGCCAGCGCCTGATGAGCGGCATCTCCCTGGAGCAGTTGCGGGTCAACGTCGATGTGCCCCAGAGCCTGATCCCGGCGGTGCGTCAGTACAACCAGGCCCGCGTCGAGCTGCCCGGCGGCGGCGACGTGGTGGCCGCCCGGATCACCATCTTCCCCTTCGCCCACCACGGCAGCAATACCTTCAAGGTGCGCCTCGAGCTCACCGGTCAGAGCCACAACCTGTTCCCGGGAATGTTCGTAAAGACCGCCTTCACCGTCGGCGGCCATCGCCAGCTGCTGATCCCGGAGCAAGCGGTGGTCTACCGCAGCGAGGTCACCGGCACCTATGTGGTCGATGCCGAGGGGCAGGTCGGCCTGCGCCACATCCGCACCGGCGGGCGCACCCCGGACGGGCTGCTGACCGTACTCTCCGGGCTGCGCGAGGGCGAGCGGGTGGCCCTCGATCCGATCGCCGCAGGCGCCCTGCTCAAGAGCCAGCGGAGGCGCCCGCATGAGCACTAGACTGGGAATCTCCGGCGCCGTCGCCAAACGCTTTCTGTGCACCGAGATCACCCCCCTGCTGGCCCTGCTGGGGCTGCTGCTGGGGCTGTTCGCGGTAGCGGTCACCCCGCGCGAGGAGGAGCCGCAGATCAACGTTACCTTCGCCAACGTCTTCATCCCCTTTCCCGGCGCATCCGCCTCGGAGATCGAACACCTGCTCGCCTCCCCAGCGGAGCAGGTGCTGTCGGAGATCGAAGGGATCAAGCACGTCTATTCGGTCTCGCGTCCCGGCATGGCGGTGCTGACCGTGCAGTACAAGGTGGGCGAGGACCGCACCGCGGCCATCGTGCGCCTCTACAACAAGATCTACTCGAACCAGGATTGGCTGCCCCAGAACCTGGGCGTGGGACAACCGATCATCAAACCCAAGGGGATCGACGACGTACCCATCCTCACCGCCACCCTCTGGTCGCGCGATGAGTCGGTGGGCGCCTTCGAGCTGGGCCAGGTGGCCCACGCCATCGAGTCCCAGATCAAGCGCGTTCCCGGCACCCGCGACATCTACACCATCGGCGACCCCGAGCGGATCACCTCGGTACAGCTCGACCCCCAGGCCCTGGCCGGCTACGGCATCGATTTTCAGGGCCTGCGCATGGCCCTGCTGACGGCCAACATGACCCGCGACGACATCAGCCTGACCCGCGATAACCAGGAGATCCGGGTACAGGCCGGCGCCTTCCTCGGCAGCGCCGACGAGCTGGGCGGGCTGGTGGTCGGCAGCAACGAGGGGCGGCCGGTCTTTCTGCGCGATGTCGCGCGCATCCGCCAGGGCCCCGAGCGCCCGGAGCACTACGTCTGGGTCGGCGCCGGGCCGAACGGCGCCGACAAGGGACTCGACTTCAGCGGTACCCGCCCGGCGGTGTCCATCGCGGTGGCGAAAAAGCCCGGGACCAACGCCGCGGACATCGCCACGGCGGTGATCGAACGCTTCGAGCAGCTCAGGGGCACCTTCATCCCCGACGGGGTGGAGGTGAGCATCACCCGCGACTACGGCGCCACCGCCGATGAAAAGGCCGGAAAGCTGATCAGCAAACTGATCTTCGCCACCCTCTCGGTGATCCTTCTGGTGCTGCTGACCATCGGCTGGCGCGAGGCGCTGATCGTCGGCGCGGCGGTGGTGGTGACCCTGGCCATCACCCTGTTCGCCTCCTGGGCCTGGGGCTTCACCCTCAACCGGGTCTCGCTGTTCGCCCTGATCTTCTCCATAGGCATCCTGGTGGACGACGCCATCGTGGTGGTGGAGAACATCCATCGCCACCTGGCGCTGGGCGCCAAACACCTGTTGGAGGCGATACCGCGCGCGGTGGACGAGGTGGGCGGACCGACCATCCTCGCCACCTTCACGGTGATCGCCGCCCTGTTGCCAATGGCCTTCGTCAGCGGCCTGATGGGGCCCTACATGAGCCCGATCCCGATCAACGCCAGCATGGGGATGCTGATCTCCCTGGCGGTAGCCTTCATCTTCACCCCCTGGCTGACCAACCGCGCCCTGGCCAACACCGCCGTCCACCTGGCGGCGCACGGCGGCGGGGACACCGATCAGGGACCGCTGTTCGATCTCTTCCGGCGGGTGATGAGCCCCTTTCTCGACCCCCGTGCCGGGCGGCGCAACCGCTGGCTGCTGTTCATCTCGGTGATGCTGCTGATCGTCGACTCCGCCGCCCTGGTCGGCAACCGCTCGGTGGTCCTGAAGATGCTCCCCTTCGACAACAAATCGGAGTTCCAGGTGGTGCTCGACATGCCCGAGGGAAGCAGCCTGGAGCAGACCGCCCGGGTGCTGACCGAACTCGGCGAGTACATCGGCCAGGTGCCGGAGGTGACCGACTACGAGGTCTACGCTGGGAGCTCCGCGCCGATCAGCTTCAACGGCCTGGTGCGCCAGTACTACCTGCGCCAGGGGGCGCACCAGGGCGACATCCAGGTCAACCTGGTGGACCGCGCGCAGCGCCAGCGCAAGAGCCACGAGATCGCCCTGGCGGTCCGCGCCCCGTTGCAGGCGATCGCCCGGCCCCACGGCGGCAACGTCAAGGTCGTCGAGGTCCCGCCGGGGCCGCCGGTGATGGCCCCTCTGGTGGCCGAGATTTACGGTATCGATTATCAGGGCCAGATCACCGCGGCCCGGGCCCTGCGCGAGACCTTCGAACAGACCCCGGACATCGTCGACGTGGACGACTCGGTGGAACACCCCGGGCCGAAGATCCTGCTGCGGGTGGACCGGGCCAAGGCGGCTCGCCTCGGGGTTTCGCAGCAGAGCGTGGCCCAGGCCCTGGCCACGGTCCTCAAGGGCGAGGACATCACCTATCTGCACGGAGAGAAGGTGCGCTACCCGGTGCCGATCCGCCTGGAGTACGCCGAAGCGGACAAGGCCGACCTGAATCAAGTGCTGGCCCTGCGCGTGCGCAGCCAGAACGGCAACCTGGTGCCGCTGGTGGAAGTCGTCGAACAGGTCAACGGCAGCCGCGAGCAGACCATCCATCATAAGGATCTGATGCCCGTGGTCTACGTCACCGGCGACATGGCCGGCGAGACCGACAGCCCCCTCTACGGCCTGTTCGGGATCTCCGCCCGCCTGCCAGCGCCGGGGCAGGAAATTGGTACGCCCCCCACGGCGGCGGGCGCAGCCCCCCGGCTGGAGCAGTGGTTCCTCTCCCAGCCGGAGAACCCCTACGAATTCAGCATGAAGTGGGACGGCGAATGGCAGGTGACCTACGACACCTTCCGCGACATGGGCATCGCCTACTCCGTGGGCCTGCTGCTCATCTACCTGCTGGTGGTGGCCCAGTTCAAATCCTACCTGGTGCCCCTGGTGATCATGGCGCCGATCCCGCTGACCGTGATCGGAATCCTCCCCGGCCACGCCATCCTGGGGGCGCAGTTCACCGCCACCTCAATGATCGGCATGATCGCCCTGGCCGGCATCATCGTGCGTAACTCGATCCTGCTGGTGGACTTCATCAACCAGCAGGTGCGCGAGGGCGTGGCGCTGCGTCAGGCGGTGGTGCGCTCGGCGGCGGTGCGCGCCAAGCCGATCGCACTGACCGCCCTGGCGGCCATGGCCGGCGCCTTCTTTATCCTCGACGACCCGATCTTCAGCGGTCTCGCGGTATCGCTGATCTTCGGCCTGTTCGTCTCCACCCTGCTCACCCTGGTGGTGATCCCGGTGGTCTACTTCGCGGCCATGGAGAAGCGCATTGACTTCATCCGCGCCAACGGCTGATCCGGGGGGAGGAAAAAAGGGGGGAAGGACAACAGACGCCTATCCCGCCAACCGGCCGAAGATGCGGAACCCGGCGAGGTAGGTCCCCACGGCCGAGCCGAGGGTGCTGAACAGAAACACCAGCAGGGTGCGCGATACGCGGTTCTTCCACCACCCGCTCAGCTGCGTGGTGGCGTGGCGCAGCTGGGCGAAATCACCCACCTGGGGCCGGCGCAGGTAGATCTCCACCCCGGCGGTGACCATGCCCGCCCCGACAGTGGGGTTGAGGGAGGTGAGCGGCGCCGCCAGGAAGGCGGCGATCACCGTCAGCGGGTGGGCGGCGGCGGCCAGCGCTCCGAGGGCGGAGAGGCCGCCGTTGATCAGCACCCAATCGAGCACCAGTTGCCAACCCAGCTCCGGGCTGCGCGCGAAACCGAGGCCGAAGCCGACCAGCACCAGCGCCACGATCAGCCAGGGGATCAGCTTCGGCCAGCGCCTGGGGCGGGGCAGCCGCTCCAGCTCGGCAATGCAGCGCGCGGGATTCTCCATCCCCTGTTCCAGATACCCCTTGATCCCCTTGAGATGGCCTGCGCCGATCACCACCAGGATATTTTCATGCCCCTCTCCGGCAATCTCCTCCAGCAGGCGCGCGGCCATGTAGCGGTCGCGTTCGTCGATCAGCGGTCCGTAGAGGTCCTGGCGGTCCTCGGCGAACTCGGCGAAGGTGGTCTCCAGCATGTCCCCCTCCTTAAGCCGTTCGATCTCCTCCTCGCTGACATCGTCCCGGGAGACCACACTGGCCAGCAGTCCGGCAAACAGGCCCAGGCGTTTCCACCAGCTGACGCTGTGCAGGACCCGCCTGAGGGTGGTGCCGATCTCCCGGTCGACCAGCAGCACCGGCTTCTGGTGCGCCCGGGCATGGGTGATCGCCGCCCGCTGCTCGGCCCCGGGCTCGATCCCGAACTGCTCGGCCAGGCGCTGCTGATAGGCGCCCAGGGCGAGGCTGGCGGCCACCATGCTCGCCTTGCCCTCCCGGATCACCTTGAACAGATCCATCCGGGAGAGGGCGTCGGGATCGATCAGGGCGTGGTAGCGGCTCGGGCAGAGCTCCACGGCCACCGCGTCGAAGGTGCCGGAATCGAGCAGTCGCTCCACCTCCTCGGCGCTGGCCCGGGATACGTGGGCGGTGCCGAGCAGCAGCACGGTGCTGCCGCCCAGACGGATCTCCTCCAGGGGCTCTGCCCCGGGATGCGGGTTCATCGACACCTCCACGGCTGGTCACAGGAAGCCGGCATGATAGCACTGGCTGGCGCCCTTTGGGGGATACAACCCCCACCGCGCACCGGGCTTCGGGGTTTTGCGCCCTCCGGGCAGGCGGTTTACGTGCCCGGACAACCCCAACACCGGTGGCACCGGCTTGCTGTTTGGCTCAGGCCCGCACGCGTCGCGTATGCGCTCCCCGGCGGACCCTTTTCCCGATAATTCGGTTCGCCTGGCGGGCGATGCGGGTTACCATAGCAGCGATACGAATCACCGCTGAAGGGCCGCGCATGACCACCCGACGACGACTGCTACTGTTTCTGCCTCTGCTCCCGTTCGCCCTTGGCGCCTGCAAGAGCCTCGGCAGCATGGGCCAGAAGGATTCAGAAAAGTCCCTGCAACTGACCCTCAGGGCCTATGAGACGACCCTGCGCTGGGGCAACCCGGCCGACATCTACGGCTTTCTCGACCCGGAGCTGCGCGCCGCCGCCCCGGCGCCCGACACCCTGCACAACATCCAGGTCACCGGCTACCAGGTGACCCAACGCCCCAACCTGGTGGAGGAGGAACGGGCCGGACTGGTGGCCGAGATCCGCTACGTGTTCAAGGATCGCCAGATCGAGCGACGGCTGCGCGACGAGCAGTTGTGGTCCTACGACAAAGAACACAACACCTGGCGCAGGATCAACCCGATCCCGCCCTTCGACTGAGCACCGGGAGACCCCATGGACGGCCACAGCGACGCCCGCCCACACACCAGCCTGCTGCTGAGCCTGGCCGCCTTCGTGATCGTGGTGGCGGGGATGCGCGAGGCCCAGGCCCTGCTGGTCCCGTTCCTGCTCGCGGGCTTCATCGCCATTGTCGCCGCTCCGGCGATGTTCCATCTGTGCCGGCGCGGCCTCCCCGCCCCCCTCGCCCTGGTGCTGGTGATCCTGGGAATATTCAGCGCCGGGATGCTGCTGGGCGTCCTGGTGGGAGGTTCGCTGGACGACTTCTCCGCACGCCTGCCGGAATACCAGGCCAAACTGAAGAGCCAGACGACGCAGCTGCTGCAATGGTTGCAAGGTCTCGGCCTGCCCCTGCCCGAGCAGGCGCTGGGCAACCTCCTCGACCCCGCCCGGGCGATGGCCATGGCCGCCCAGGGACTCTCCAGCCTCGGCAGCCTGCTCACCAACACCTTCCTGATCCTGCTCACCGTGGTCTTCATCCTGCTCGAAGCCTCCAGCTTTCCGGGCAAGCTGCGCCTGATCCTGAGCGACTTCGACCGTTCGATCGTCCACTTCGACCGCTTCACCGACAACATCAAGCGCTACATGGCGATCAAGAGCGCCACCAGCCTGCTCACCGGCGCCGCCATCGCCCTCTGGCTGTGGGCGGTCGGACTCGACTACCCCCTGCTCTGGGGAGTGCTGGCTTTTCTGCTCAACTACGTGCCCAATATCGGCTCCATCATCGCCGCCGTCCCCGCCGTGCTGCTGGCCCTGATCCAGCTCGGCAGCGGCGGCGCCCTCTGGTGCGCCGCCGGATTTCTGCTGGTCAACAACCTGGTCGGCAATGTGATCGAGCCGCGCTTCATGGGCCGGGGCCTGGGCCTCTCCAGCCTGGTGGTGTTCCTCTCCCTGGTGTTCTGGGGCTGGGTGCTGGGCAGCGTCGGCATGTTCCTGTCGGTGCCGCTGACCATGACCATCAAGATCGCCCTCGACAGCCACGAGCGTACCCGCTGGCTGGCCGTGCTGCTCGGCCCGGACCCCGACGACGCCGAAGACAGGGGCGGCGGCACGCCCACCGCGGCCCCTCCCGGCATGCTAAAATGGCTGCCCGGAAGAGCCCCCGGCAACCCACCAGACCCTGAGCGATAGACCGAACCATGAGTGTTGTATTCAGCCAATACCCCGGGCGCCGGGAGCGCCACCTGCTGCGCAAGCGCAACAACCCCCTGTTCCCCGAGCCGGAGCGCACCCCCCCGGTCGCGGCGGTGCAGGAGGCCCAGCGCCTGGACCACGAAGAGCTGGTGGAGTTCATCGGCACCTTCCGCGGGCTGATCCAGCGCGCGGCCGGGCTCCAGGCCAACGAGCAGAGCGAGGTGATCCTGAAGCTGAAGGAGGAGCTCGACCAGTGTTACGAACAGGCCTGCGGCCTGGCCGACGACCAGAGCGAGACCAAGGAGGCCCTGCGCAGGCTGCTGGGAGTGATCATGCAGACGGTGGAGGCGGGCGCGGCGGGCGACCCGCTGGCCCAGAGCGAGCTGCGCCAGGAGCGGGCGGCCCGCGCCGCCCATCAGGAGCTGCTGGAACACCCCCTGGTGGCCGACCTCCTCTACCCCGAGTCACCAATCCGCCCCGGGGAGCTGGTGCCGACCCTGCTGAGCGCCCCGGAGGCACAGTTCAACGCCTCCCTCGGGCTGTTCGACCCGGACCAGCTGCGCGAGATCCTGGACGCGGCCGGGCGCCTCGCCGGGGAGCACGGCGGCGACCTGGAGCCGCGCCGCCAGGCCCTGGAGCGGCTGCTCCAATCCACGCGCGAGTAGCCCCTCAGTCCACCCCGCCGAGGGCCTCGATCAGCGGCCCGAGGTGCGCCTCATAGTGGCGCCAACGCTCCACCGAGCTGGTGTAGATGGCCTGGCGCGCCTGCCAGATGCTGGCGGTCCTGACCGCCCGCCGGGTCTCCTGAAACCGAAGGCAGTCCGGCTCCCACTCCAGCCCGGCGAATTCGATCAGGGCGCGCGCCGCCGCCTCGGTCCCGGCCACCGTCGCCTCGTAGTCGAAGGCCAGCAGGGGGTTGGGCAGGACACGCTCCCAGTGGGCCATCAGCCGCTGGTACTCCCGGTAGAAAAACCCAAGGTCCTCCAGATCGCAGGCATAGGCGTGGGAGTCGTTGAAGTTCTGAAAATAGATCGACAGGCAGGCGTCGAGGGGGTTGCGCCGGCAGTGGACGATCCGCGCGTTGGGGAAGAGGCTGGCGATCAGGCCGAGGTGGCGGAAGTTGCCCGGCATCTTGTCCACCACCCGTCGTGCCGCCCCGTCGCAGGTATCGAGCAGCGCGAGATACTCCCCCGCCAGCTCCGCCAGTTGCCCGGGGGCGGCCTCCCCGATGCATTCGGGATAGGCCGCGCCGCAGCCGATCCGCCGCTAACCGCCATGGAGAGCGAAGCGAAGGCGGTTAGTCCCCGATAGGCGTAGGCGCGGTTGTATGGCCGCAGTTACGACCGATAGGGAGTGACGTAGGGCATACAAATAGCGCATCCGACACGCCGTAGAGTCATTGTGGTCATCATGACGGAGTTGCGCACGAGCAGCTTTGCTGCAATGTGCGGGACGGAGTCGTGATGAGCGCAGGACGGTCGGGGCAGTAACGGCTGTCGCGTTGGCGAGTCGATTTTGGGGACTGGGATGTCCCAAAATCTTTCACGAGGTAGCGACACTCTTGTCCTCCAGCTGATGGATCAGAAGGCCGAAATGGCTCAGCTCCCCGGCCCCGAAGACCTGGCTGTGGCTGGCCAGGATCTGCTCGGTGAGGGTGGTGCCGGAGCGCGGCGTGCCGAGGACGAAGAGTGGGCGTTCGGAGTCGCTGCCGAGTCCGGAGCGCCCCTCGAAATACCCCCGGCCGAAGGTCTCGATCAACCGGTCGGTCCGGTCGGCATAGGCGGCGCGGTCGAAACGCAACCCCTTGCGGCGGTTGCCGGCGGCGTAGTGGGAGAAGGCCTGGTCGTAGAGACCGGCACGGTCGTAGAGGCGCCCCAGAGAGAAATCGAGGCCGATCCGCTCCCCCGCCTCCGGCTCTCCCGCGATCAGCATCCGCTCCAGTTCACCGATCAGGCGGGCCTGATCGCCGTCCCCGTCGCTGATCATGGCCAGGGCGTTGAGGGCGGCGCCGAGGCCCGGGTCCTCGTCCAGCACCGCCCGGTAGCAGGCGCCCGCCTCCGCGAAACGCCCCGCCTGGGCCAGCACATAGCCCCGGTACAGGTTCCGCCGCAGGGCCTCCAGCCCGGCCGCCTCGACCGCCTCCAGGGCGTGCTCGATCTCGCCCCGCGCCAGGTGCAGCTTGACCCACAGCAAGGCACCCTGGGGATCCCCGGAGCGGCGCCCGTCAAGGGCCACCAGGGCCTCTTCCGCCTCAGCCAGCCTGCCCGCGATGAGGGCGGCGGTGGCCATGTTGCGCAGGGCTTCGAGCCGCCGCGGGGCAAGGGTGGCGGCGCGCCGGTAGGCGTCGATCCCACCCCCTGTGTCACCGCCGCGCACGGCGGCGGCCCCCAGCGCCTCCAATACCTGAACATTGTCGGGAAAACGCCGTGCCGCCCCCTCCAGCACCCGCAGGGCCTCCTCCTCCTCGCCCAGCTCCAGGCAGGCCAGCCCCAGGTTGGCGTGGCCGGCGGCAAACACCGGATTGCAGCCAATCTCGCGCCGGTAGCAGACGCTCGCCTCGCGGTGGTTACCGCGCCCGCTGTGGCTCATGCCGAGCCCCGAATTCCCCCCGGGGATGCAGGCCCTGAGGCGCAGCGCCTTGCGAAACGCCGCCTCGGCCTGCTCGAACGCCCGCAGGCTGTTGAGGATATTTCCGAAGTTGAGCCACAACTGGGGGTCGCGCCGATTACCCTGCAACGCCTGATCGAGGAGATCCCGCGCCTGCTCCAGGCGACCCGCCTGGTGAGCGATCAGCCCCAGCATGTGCAGGGCCTGGTGGTCGCCGGGCTGCCGCGCCAGAAGCTGGCGCAGTAATCCCTCGGCCTGGGGCGCGTGCCCCTGCCTCAGTAGTTGCCGGGCCTGTGCCAGGGCCGCTTCCGCCCCGGCCCGCCCGGGTGGGGTTGGGCGCCGTGCCCCCGGGCGCGGCGTTGTCTTCGGTCGTTTACTCATGGCGCCATGGCCTCCTAACCCGAATGTTTCATAAACCATTAGGTGACCACAAATACCGTACAACCAGACTAGGGTATTAGCCGAGAACTAGGCAGGCCGGTAACTGTTAGCGGGGCGACGATCATTTTTTCGGGGTT
>PQCP01000150.1 GCA_003062205.1 Candidatus Sedimenticola endophacoides | reverse complement strand
GTTCTTGGGTAGACTTGGACATGGGGCGACCTCGTTTAGCTTCACCGAAGCGTTTTTGGCGAAATACCAATTATATCAATTGGTTGAACGAGGTGCGCCCTTTTTTATGAATAATTCGGGCTAGAATGCGCCTCCGGCAAACCCCGACCTTGAACGGCCATCCCATGAATTCTACCGACGCACTATCCCACCCCCCGCACCTGCCGCTGGTACTCGGCTCCACCTCCCCGTTCCGGCGCGAGATTCTGGCCAAGCTCGGCCTGGCGTTCCGCACCGCGGCCCCAGAGATCGACGAATCGAGAAGAGCCGGCGAATCGCCACGGGAGCTGGTGAGCCGGCTGGCCCTGGAGAAGGCCCGGGCGGTGGCCGACGCCCATCCGCAGAGCCTGGTGATCGGCTCCGACCAGGTTGCCTGCAACGGCGGAGAGATTCTCGGAAAACCGGGGGATCGGACGAGCGCCATCGCCCAGCTCAGCAACGCCTCCGGGCGGGTGGTCAGCTTCTATACCGGTCTCTGCCTGCTGAATACCGCCAGCGGCGGATCCCAAGTGGTGTGCGATCCCTTCCATGTCCACTTCCGGCAGCTCTCCATGGAACAGATCGAACGCTACCTCGATATCGAACAGCCCTATAACTGCGCGGGAAGTTTCAAATCAGAGGGGCTCGGTATCTCCCTGTTCACCCGCCTGGAGGGAGACGACCCCAACTCCCTGATCGGCCTGCCCCTGATCCGCCTGATTGAAATGCTGGAAGCGGAAGGGATTCATCTGCCCTGAAGCCCCAGGGCCTGGAGCAGGCCCTGGGTGATCTTCGCGGTCACCCCCCACAGCAGTTCATTTTCATACGGCTCATAGAGGTAGACGGGGATCGTGACCCCGTCGAAGGTCTCCAGCGGTCGCCGGACGATCCGGAAATTGTCGCGCCCGGCGAGCCAGGCCAGGGGGATGCTGAACACCCGGCTCACCTCGCTGTGATCCGGGCACAGCGGCACCGGCCAGTCGATGCGGGCGACCACAGGCCGGACCAGAAAGTTGCTGATCGTCCGGTAGCGCTCCAGTTCGCCGAGCACTGTCACGTGGCGCGCCTCCAGACCGATCTCCTCCCGCGATTCGCGCAGGGCCGCCCCCGCCTCGTCGCGGTCGCCCGGTTCAAGCTTGCCGCCGGGAAAGGCCACCTCGCCGCCGTGACGGTCCCGGTCATGCGCGGCGCGCCGGATGTAGAGCAGACGCCACTCGTCCCGGTCGACAAACAGCGGCACCAGCACCGCGGCGGCGGTGGGGGCCGTGGTAAAAAAACCGTCCGGATAGGGGTCCGCGTGGGGAAAGCCCGGGGCGCTGGCGAGACACCGCGCCACCCCGTCGCTGGAGAGTCGCTCATGCTTCATGGTGCGCAGGATACCCCATTCTCCCCCATCATCGTGAGCCGTCCGCCGTGTCGCCTCCCGGGGCGATGGCCACGGCGGCGTTGATCTCCATCGCCGATTGTGCAGAATGCAGCGGATGAGCGAACCGCAACCCTCCCTTCTCGAAGCGGCCGGCCGCCGCATCGCCTATCACCACCACCCCGGGCGCACCCCCGGCGTGCTGTTTTTGGGTGGATTCATGTCCGACATGAACGGCACCAAGGCCACCGCCCTGGAGCGCTGGTGCGTGGCGCGGGGCATCGCCTATACCCGCTTCGACTACTCGGGCCACGGCGCCTCCTCCGGGTCCTTCGAGGCGGGCACCATCGGCGCCTGGCTGGAGGATGCCCTGGCGGTGTTCGACCGGATCACCCAGGGAGCACAGATCCTGGTGGGATCAAGCATGGGGGGCTGGATCGCCCTGCTGCTGGCGCGCCAGCGCCCAGGGCGGGTCGCGGCCCTGCTCACCCTGGCCTGTGCCACGGATTTCACCGAACAGCTGCTGCGCCCCGCCCTCTCCGACCGGCAACGGGATGAACTGGCCCGTGAGGGGGTCACCGAGTTGTCCACTCCCTACCGGGAGTCGCCCTACCGCATCGGCACGGATCTGCTCGAAGAGGGGCGCCGCCACCTGCTGCTGGATGCGCAGATCGCCATCGACGCACCTCTGCGGATGCTGCATGGGGATCGTGACGAAGCGGTTCCGCTGTCGATCTCGCGGCGCACCCTGGAGCGCTACCGCGGCGCGGACACCGAACTGGTGGTGGTCGAGGGAGGCGGTCACCGCCTGAGCACGCCCCGGCAGCTGGCGCTGACCGGGCGCTGCCTGGAAGAGCTGCTGAGCAAGATCAGCGCGGAAGCATGAGCATCATGGCCAGACAAAACAGGCTCACCCCTATGAATAAGGTGATGAAGCGCCGCCTGTTGTGCTGAATCGCGGCCGGTGTCGCCTCACCACAGCGTTCGCAGGTCAGGGCCTCGGGGGTGAGCCGGGTCCCGCAGTGTTCACAGGTTGACGGGTTCATCCGCACCTCCGGAAAGTACCATACAGATGGTGCATGGTATGGGATAACCGGGGGTGCTGAAAACCCGCGCCCGCCGGTTCCTGACCCGCCTTGCGAAGCGATCCGGGCTTCAGCCTGATCAGACATTGTCCCGGCCGGCGGGCGGCCCGCTCCTCTTCGACACTTCGCACAAAAAAATCCCGGTTCCGGTGACGAGTTCCGGCTGGTGTTAAGTTTTCTTAAGGCAGGTGAAAAAAATATCAGTTTGAGGTTTTCCGCCCACTGGCCGATGATGTCGCAAACAATAACCATGCCACCCGATGCACTGAAGAGAGGACCCCGCCGCATGGACACCGTCCGTACCCTCGGCCTGAACAAGCAGGCTGAAAACCTGGTGGAGGAGCGCCACAAGCTGCAACTCTACATCAATCTCAAACTCGCCTCCTCCGGTCAGCCCACCTGCCTCAGCGACAGGGAGGCGGAGTATCTGGCCATCACCCAGGACCTGCTCAAGAGCTACCGGGAGAAGAATCGCCTGCTGACCGAGCATCTGTGTCCCCCCGACCGGCGGGTGCAGGATTTTCTCGACAGCTATCTGGGGGATCTACCGGGTGAGACTCCGCCCCGGCTCCCCGCCAACACCTTCATCCTGGATCGTCACGGGGTGGCACGGGAGCTGTCGCTTCCGCTCGGGGCGGATGAGTTCAAGTCAGAGATCGTCTCCAGCTACCGGATCAAACAGGGGGTGCTGCACAATCCCGCCAGCGACCGGCGTACCACCAAGGGTTCGTTCCATGTCGCCGAGGGCGGGTTGCCGATCCCCGGCGACAAGAAGGCGGTGCCCAAGCTGAGCTTCGCGCGCATGTTGCGGGTGGCGCTCAACCCACCCGAGGCGCTGCTCCGGCTCCCCTTCACCGCCCGCCAGGAGGCGCAGGCGGAGATGTTCGTGTCGCTGCTGCTGCGGCCCACCGTCTGCCCCGAAGTGCCCGGGATACAGCCTGAAAAACGCATGGAGATCCGCTTTTTCGCCCCCGGCAATCTGGTCAGCAACCTCGATTTTGTTGAAAGCATCTTCGGCAACGGCGGCAATCCGTCGCTCTACCAGTTCGACGCCGCCCTCGATCCGGATCACTGGAGCGGCCACACCGGCTGCGTTATCCTCGCTCCGCACCTGGTACGGCTGACGAAGCGCGATCTGGGCCTGCCGCATATTGATCAGGCCAGCGAGCGCCAGCGCGCCGACGGTATGTGCTGGAGCGACGAGGCGGAGCGCTACAACGACGGCAACCCCTTCAAGATCACCGCGCGCGACGAGCGCGGCGTCATCGTCACCATCCTCGCCGACAACTACTACGGCTACTGCAAGAAAGAGGTGAAGACCCAGATCAGCTACGCCGCCAACCTCTATGGCCTGGCTGAGGAGGAGCATTCCGGCGGCGCCCTCGCCTTCCCTCGGCGCAACCATGGCGTCGAATTCGGGGTGGACAGCAAGACCCGCGAGGATGGTTACACCTTCCAGGAGATGCTGGAGCGCTTCGGCGATATCATGGATCTGCAACCCGAAGGGCACGCCATCGACCGAAACCACCCCGAGATCCTCTACGTACCCCAGGATCTGCGCATGGATCTTCTCAACCAGCGCATCACCTGGCGGCGCAACGGTGCCGAGATGGGTATCCGGCTGCAGCCGGGACGGATCTATATCCAGCCCAACGGCTACAAGGTGGAGATGAATCCCCACCCCTACACCAAATCCTGGCGTCTGGTTGGGACCGACCCGGAAGGGACCTTCTGCCACAAACCAAGCACCGTATCGGGCGGTGGCAAGTCGGAGATATCCAAGTCGCTGGACGATGCGGTCATCTCCTACGCCATGTTCATCGACGACCTGGATCAGGACCTCGATCACGTGCAGGCGATCTTCGATCACGACTACACCACCCGCTTTCGCCCCGGCTGCGAGCATGAGGACCACGACCCAAGCCGCAAGCCGCTGAGTCACGAACGCAGTCTCGGCTCTTTCATCAAGCTGCTCACACCCTCGCCCAGTTACACCGACGAGTACAACGCCTGGCTCGATTCCATTCCCAACCGCATCCAGGCCCTCGCCTTCGTCATCAAGCGCTTCTACCAGGACGACTGGGGTGACGACTGGCGCCGGTTCATCTCGGTGGACATCATCGACGGCAGCCCCGGACACGAGATGAAGATCTTCGGCAAGCGCATTGTCGGCTCCTACCTGCGCATGGGTTTCGACCATGAGGCGAAGTGGCGGACCTTCAAGGTGCGCCAGGACTTCATCGCCACCGAGAAGATCCAGATGGAGGATGATATCAGCACCTCGGTGGTCGTAGCCCCCGGGCAGATGCGTGAAGGCTGCAGCCTCGATATCGACGAGCGGCACAGCGCCAAACTGGTTAAGAACTGCGAATTCCGTCTGTTTCAGCGTCCCGACGACGCGATCCACCCCGGGTTCGACAAACAGACCGAGCACGACATGGCCCAGCCCGGCAACTTCATCGCCAACTTCGAGCCGCTGGACCCGAGGCAACTGGCGGCGATCGTCGAGGATGTGTTCACCTTCGGCAGCTTCACCCAGCCGATGAGCGACCTGCTTCAGGAGGCCTACGACGAACAGAGCCCCTATGTGGTCTCCTCGGCGCACCCGCGCATGGTCGATGGCGCCCCCAGTAAGAACCCGCGTTACCTGCAGACACGCACCGATCTGACCAAGCCGCTGCGCAAATATGTGGCCGACATCGGTACCCGCCTGCACCGCAAGCTGCCGATGGAGAAACCCCTCTGCTACCCGGTCGATGCGGTGTTGACCGGCAGGCGCAACAACCCCCCGGAGAGCGGAATCCGCGCGCTGGCGGTGTACAATCCGATCCACTACCAGGAGCTGCCCGAGCTGTTCATGGACTTTGTCTGCAGTCTCACCGGCAAGTCCCCCTCGACCACGGGTGCCGGCAGCGAGGGTGCCCTCACCAAGGGCCCGTTCAACGCCCTGCGTCCCACCGCCGATCTGAACAACGCGCTGGTCTCGTTTATCCTCACCGGCCACGCCGGCTTCTCCAGCTCCGCCGGATTCATCGGCCCCAACATGCGGGTCGACCACGATGTCAGCCTGCTGATCCCGGAGATCTGGGCACGCCTCGATCCTCATGAGCGGGATCCGGCGTTTCTCATCGAACACGGTTACCTGGAGCCGGTGAACGATTTCGAGTTCGATGGACGCAAGGTACTGGCCAGCCGCCTCGGTTACCGGATCACCGACCGCTTCGTGCACGGCTTTCTCGGCAAGATCTTCGACACCCCCAACGCGGTATTCACCGAAGAGATCCTGAAGCCGGAGACCCAGTCGATGGAGGTCTTCGCCGATGGCATAAACAACATCGTAGAGGCCCAGCAGCGGGTGGCGCAGCGCTACCTCGACGACGGCAGTATCGAGGAGGCCTGCCCCCCCCTCAAGGCCCTGCTCCACATCATGGCCAGCGGCGAGTACCAGGGCAAGGACGTCCACCACCCCGAGATCCGCGAGATGTTCACCCGCGAGGCGCTGCTCGGCTCCCGGTGGTACGCCGAGCGCCTGGCCACCAAACAGCAGAGGGAGATCGCCCTCTGGGAACGTCACTGCGGCTACCTGAAATCGTTCATGGAGCGTCAGGGTCACGAGGATCTGGCCCGGGAGATGGCTATCGACGTCCGCCTGGAGCGGGCCCAGCGGCGGCTTGAACAGGTGCGCGGCCCCGAATACCTGCGGGGACTGGTCGGCACCCTCGGGGCGGACCCCCTGGGTCGGAGCACCGTGTAGGGGCAATACGGCCGCCGGCCACGGGAACCTACACCACAGCTGGGGTTGTAAGGTTGGCGCGGCGGCCACACACCCCGGGTACAACTACAGGATTGGCAACAGGATTCAGCAGTGCAGAGATACGCGGAAGAGAGTGTGAAACAGGGAGTCGTCGCCTACGATCTCGGCCCCGATTTTATTCGGGTGCAGTTCAGCGACGCCTCGCTCTACCTCTATACCTACGAGAGCGCGGGCACCCACCATATCGAAAAGATGAAAGAGCTGGCGCGCAGCGGCGAGGGATTGACCGAGTACATCGAACAGTACGTGCGCCGCGCCTACTCCTGCCGCGACTGAGGCGCGGATGCCCCGGAGCAGTCCTCAAGGCCATCCACATAGCGGTCCCGTGCCCCCTTGGCGCGACTGAATATCTCCAGCAGTCGCTCCCCGTCCCCACGGCGGATGGTCTCGGCCAGCTCGCTCATCTCATTGAGGTAGAGCCCCATCACCGCCCCCAGGGCCTCGCGGTTGGCGACACAGATGTCGCGCCACATCACCGGGTTGCTGGAGGCGATGCGGGTGAAATCGCGGAAACCGCCGGCGGCATAGCGGAAGATCTCGTCGTTCTCCTTCATCCGCGCCAGGGTGTCGACCAGCCCGAAGGCGAGCATGTGGGGAAGATGGGAGGTGGCGGCCAGCACCTCGTCGTGGTGCCCGATCTCCATCCGCGTCACCTCAGCGCCACAGAGCCCCCACATCGCCTCTACCCGGCGCAACGCCTGATCGGAAGTGGCGGCGGTCGGGGTAAGGATGATCCTGCGGTTGTGGTAGAGTTCCGCGAAAGAGGCCTCCACACCGCTGTTTTCCGTCCCTGCGATGGGGTGCCCGGGCACAAAACCGGAAGGCAGCTCCCCGAACGCCGCGCGGCAATCCTCGATCACGCTGGCCTTGACGCTGCCCCCATCGGTGATCACCGCATCCTCTTTCAGATGGCCGCGCATGGCGGCGAAGGTGGAAGCCATGGCCCCGAGCGGCACGGCGAGAAACACCAGATCGGCCCCCGACACCGCCTCACCCACGTCATGGGTGTAGCTGTCGATCACGCCGAGATTCAGGGCCTTCTCCAGATTGGCCCGGCCACGGCCACAGCCGACCACATGCTCCACCGCCCCGGCGGCACGCAGAGCGCGCGCCAGGGAGCCGCCGATCAGGCCGACCCCGATGACCGCGAGCCGCCCCAGCCGCATTATCCGAGCACCCGCTTCAGGGCGGCCAGAAAGCGGGCGTTCTCCTGCTCCAGCCCAACGCTGATGCGCAGGTGCCGGGGCATGCCGTAGTTGGCCACCGGGCGTCCGATGCAGCCCTCCCGAAGCAGGGCTGCATCCACCTCGCCCACCGGCCGCCCCACATCCACGGTAACGAAGTTGCCGACCGAGGGGATATGCGCGAGTCCCATGGCGGAGAGTCCCTGCACCAGCTGTGCCATGCCATGGCGGTTGATCTCGACCGAGCGTTCGATAAAGTCCCGATCATCAAGGGCCGCCCGGGCCGCGGCCAGGGCCATGCTGTTGACGTTGAACGGCTGCCTGACCCGATTGAGGATGTCGGCAATATCCGGGGGCGAGATGCCGTAGCCGACCCGCAGGGAGGCGAGTCCATAGGCCTTGGAGAAGGTGCGGGTGACGATCAGATTGGGGTAGCGCTCCAGCCAGCGGGTGGCGTCGGGATAGTCCCCCTCATCCACATACTCGATGTAGGCCTCGTCGATCACCGCGATCACGTCGGGGGGCAGTGAGGCAATGAACCCCTCCAGCCGGTCGCTGTCCAGCCAGGTGCCGGTCGGGTTGTTGGGATTGGCGATCCACACCACCCGGGTGCGTTCACCAACCCGCTCCCGCATCGCCTCCAGGTCGTGTCCGTAGTCCCGGGCCGGGGCGATCCGGAGGGTGGCCCCCACCGATTGGCTGCTGATCGGATAGACGGCGAAGGCGTATTGGGAAAACAGCGACTCACAGCCGGGGGCGAGAAAGGCCCGTGCGATCATATCCAGCACGTCGTTGGAGCCGTTGCCGAGGGTGATGCAGCGGGGGTCGACACCGTGTTTGCGCGCCAGTGCGTTGCGCAGCTCGAACCCGCCGCCATCCGGGTAGCGGGCGGCCTCTTCCAGTTCGCGCACTATCGCCGCCCGGGCCAGCTCGCTGCAACCCAGGGGGTTTTCATTGGAGGCCAGCTTGACCGAATCGCGAATTCCCAGTTCGCGTTCCAGTTCACTGATCGGCTTGCCCGGCACGTAGGGCTTGAGTTCGGCAATGCCGGGAGCGGTTATGTCGATAAAGCGATTTTGGTTGGGCATGGCTTGAAAAATCTCCAGCCGCCTTTGTGGTAGCGGCTTTTCGTAGGCGGTCGCCGTGGCTCAAAGCACCGCCGTGGGATAGGATCCGAGCACCTTCAGCATGCGCGCCTCCCGCTCCAGGTCCTTCAGGGCGGCGGCGATATTTTCGTCATCTCGGTGCCCGTCGATATCAATGAAGAAGACGTAGTCCCAATTGCCCTGGCGCGATGGCCGGGACTCGATCCGCGACATGCTGATGCCGTGCCGGGCCAGCGGGTTGAGAAGGCTCCCCAGCCCCCCGGCGACGTTGCGGGTGGCGCACAGCAGCGTCGTCTTGTCCTCTCCGCTGGCCCCGACCCGCTGGCGGCCGATGACCAGAAAGCGGGTGGTGTTGTCCGGTTCATCCTCGATGTTGCGGGCCAGCCCCTTGAGCTTGTAGATCTCGGCGGCCATCTCACCGGCAATGGCCGCCGAGTCCGGTTCGATGCTGGCCAGGCGCGCCGCCTCGGCGTTGCTGCCGACATCGATCTGCTCGGCGAAAGGCAGGTTGCGGTCGAGCCACAGTCGGCACTGGGCCAGGGACTGCTGATGCGAATAGACCCGTTTCACCGATTTCAGGTCGGGGGCGAGGCTCAGCAGATGGTGGTGGATGCGCAGCATCACCTCCCCGCAGATCTGCAACGGAGAGTTCAGGAACAGATCGAGGGTGTGGTTGATCACCCCCTCGGTGGAGTTCTCCACCGGCACCACCCCGTAGTGCACCGAGGCCGACTCCACCTCCCGGAAGATGTCGGATATCGAGGCCATGGGAATGGTATTCACCGAGTGGCCGAAGTGCTTGAGAGCCGCGGCCTGGGTAAAGGTCCCCTCGGGGCCGAGAAAGGCCACCTGCATGGGCATCTCCAGGGCCAGGCAGGAGGACATGATCTCGCGGAATAGCCGGGCCATCTCCTCGTTGCCCATCGGCCCCTGGTTGCGTTTCTGCACCCGCCTCAGGATCATCGCCTCGCGTTCCGGGCGATAGAAAAATGCGTCGCGATCCTCCCGCAACTTGGTCCTAGCCACCTCCTGAGCCAATCCCGCGCGCTGGTTGATCAGCTCCTGGATCTGCAGATCCAGGGTGTCGATCCGTTCGCGGATCTGCTGAAGCTTCTCCTCGCTGCCCATGCCGGTCCCCACTTATCCCTCGCCGCTGGCCCCAAGGCTGCGCACCGAGAGCACGCCCTCGATGGCCGCGATGCGGTCCAGGGTCTCCTGGTTGGGCTGCTGATCCACATCGATCAGGGTGACGGCGATCTGTTCCCGGGATTTATTCAGCATGTCGATGATATTCAGCCCCCCCTCGGCCAGGTCGGTGGAGACCTGCCCCAGCATGTTGGGTACGTTGGAGTTGACCACCGCGATACGGTAACCGCCGTTGCGGGGCAGATTAATCTCAGGGAAATTGACCGAGTTGAGGACGTTTCCGTCATCCAGGTAGTCGCGCACCTGATCGGCCACCATGATGGCGCAGTTCTCCTCGGCCTCCCGGGTGGAGGCACCGAGGTGCGGCAGGGTGATGACCCGGGGGTGGTCCTTCAGCAGGTTGCTCGGGAAATCGCAGATGTAGGCGTAGAGTTGGCCTCCGTCGAGGGCCTTGACCACCGCCTCGTCGTCGATGATGCCGGAGCGGGCGAAATTGAGGATGACGCTGTTTTTCTTCATCAGCCTCAAGCGCTCGGCGTTGATCATGTGCCGGGTGGCGTCGATCAACGGCACATGGAAGGTGATGAAATCGGACTTGGCGACCAGATCATCGACGCTCAGCGCCTGCTCCACGTCAGCGGAGAGCTGCCAGGCGGCCTTCACGGTGATGGTAGGGTCGTAACCGATCACGTTCATACCCAGGGCACGGGCGGCGTTGGCCACCCGCACGCCGATGGCGCCGAGCCCGATCACGCCCAGGGTCCGCCCCGGCAGTTCAAAACCCACATAGTTCTTTTTGCCGGCTTCCACATCCTTGTTGATGGCCGCGTCCTCGCCCTCCAGCCCCCGGGCGAAGCTCCAAGCCTGACCGATGTTTCTGGCCGCCATCAGCATACCGGCCAGCACCAGCTCCTTGACCGCGTTGGAGTTGGCCCCGGGTGCGTTGAACACGGGGATGCCCAGCTCGGTCATCTTGGCCACGGGGATGTTGTTGACACCGGCACCGGCCCGGCCGATCGCCTTGACCGTCTTCGGGATCTCCATATCGTGCATCTTGTAGGAGCGCAGCAGGATCGCGTCGGGGTGGGATATCTCGGAGGCCACCTCGAAGTTCTCACGCGGAAGACGATCCAGCCCGGCAATAGAAATATTATTCAGAGTCAATATCTTATGCATTTAACTTCAACCTGTTTGGGTACTCGGCCGGAACCTGGAACAGGGGTCTGGCCGGTAAAACGATCCGGGAGTCGCCGACGGCGGCTCCCGGGAACGGATCAGCCGTGACGCTTCTCGAAATCCGCCATGAAGTCGATCAGCGCCTGAACCCCCTCTTCCGGCATGGCGTTATAGATGCTGGCGCGCATGCCGCCCACGGAGCGGTGCCCCTTCAGGGTCTTGAGGCCGGCCTGGGCCGCCTCGGTAAGGAAGGTGGCGTCGAGCTCCGCATCGGCCAGGGTGAAGGGGACGTTCATCCAGGAGCGGCACTGCGGATCGACCGGGTTGTTGTAGAAATCGGAGCCGTCGATGGCCGCATACAGCTTTCCGGCCTTGCGTTCGTTGATCTGCGCCATCGCCTCCAGGCCGCCCTTGCGCTTCAACCACTGGAAGACCAGGCCAGCCAGATACCAGCCGTAGGTGGGAGGGGTGTTGTACATCGAGTCGGCGTCGGCGTGGATCTTGTAGTCAAACATCGCCGGCGTACCCTGCAGGGTCTCACCGATCAAATCCTCGCGCACGATGCAGACCGTGAGGCCGGCCGGCCCGATATTCTTCTGGGCACCCGCATAGATCACGCCGTAGCGGGAGACATCCACCGGCCGGGAGAGGATGGTGGAGGAGAAATCACCCACCAGCGGCACACCGCCGGTCTCGGGGATGTAGGGGAACTCGATACCCTGGATGGTCTCGTTGGGGGTGTAGTGGACATAGGCGGCGTCGGGGTTCAGATCCAGCGCATCCCGGGCAGGAACGCTGAACGCTCCCTCGGGAGAAGCGCCGGCGATCCCGACCTCGCAGAAGCGTTTCGCCTCGCTGATCGCCTTCTTCGACCAGGAGCCGGTGTTGATGTAATCGGCAGTGCCCTTGCCGCGCAGCAGGTTCAGGGGGACCATGGCGAACTGGCTGGAGGCGCCACCTTGGAGAAACATCACCTTGTAGTTCTCCGGCACCGACATCAGCTCACGCAGGTCGGCCTCGGCCTGGGCGGCGATGGACATATACTCCTTGCCGCGATGGCTCATCTCCATCACCGACATTCCGGCACCATGCCAGTCGAGCATCTCTTCCTGGGCCTGCTTCAACACTTCTTCCGGCAGCGCCGCGGGTCCGGCGCTGAAGTTGTACACACGAGACATTACTAATTTTCCCCAGAGTTAATTTACAAATCACATTAGCTGAAGCATTTAACCAATTGAATTATCTTGGTAAATCCTCAGCCCCTTCACTACTCCACGGTGTCGCCTTCTGCATCGTCCAGCCCCTCGTCCTCATTCGCGAGGGACTCGATCCGGGCCATCCCAACCAGCTTTTCCCCGTTGGTCAGACGAATCACGGTAACCCCCTGGGTATCGCGCCCCATCAGGGAGATATCGTCGACCGGGGTGCGCACCAGGGTGCCGCCGTCACTGATCAACATGATCTCTTCGTTTTCGTCCACCAGCACGGCGCCGACCTGCGCGCCGTTGCGCTCCGAGGTCTTGATCGAGATCACCCCCATGCCGCCACGCCCCTTGACCGGGAACTGCTCCACCGGTGTGCGCTTGCCGAAGCCGTTTTCGGTTACCGTGAGTACCGTGCGTCCGGATTCGGCGATGATCAGGGAGATCACCCGCTGCCCCTCGCCCAGGCGGACACCGCGCACACCGCAGGCGGTGCGGCCCATGGGGCGCACCTTCGACTCTTCGAAGCGAACCGCCTTGCCGGCGCTGGTGAACAGCATTACATCCTGGCTGCCGTCGGTGAGCGCCACCCCCACCAGGGTGTCATCCTCGCGCAGATCCACGGCGATGATACCGCTGGCCCTGGGGCGCGAGAAATCGGCGAGCCGGGTCTTCTTCACCGTGCCGCTGCCGGTGGCCATGAAGACGTACCGCTGTTCGTCGTATTCGCGCACCGGCAGCACCGCGTTGATCCGCTCGCCGGACTCCAGAGGCAGCAGATTGACGATCGGTTTGCCACGGGCGTTGCGCCCGGCCTGCGGCAGCTCATAGACCTTCAGCCAGTAGACCTTGCCGCGGCTGGAGAAGCAGAGGATGGTGTCGTGGGTGTTGGCCACGAACAGCTTGTCGATAAAATCCTCGTCCTTGGTCTGGGCCGCGCTCTTGCCGCGCCCCCCCCGGCGCTGGGCACGGTAGGTATCGAGACTCTGGGCCTTGGCATAGCCGGCGTGGGAGAGGGTCACCACCACATCCTCCTCGGTGATCAGATCCTCCAGGGTGAGGTCGAGGCGGGTATGGATGATCTCGGTGCGGCGCTGGTCGCTGTACTGCTCCTGAATCGCCGTCAGCTCCTCGCGGATCACCTCCATCAGGCGCTCCGGGCTGGCCAGGATATCCAGGAGGTACCTGATCTTCTCCAGGATGTCGCTGTACTCGCCGAGGATCTTGTCCTGCTCCAGGCCGGTGAGGCGGTGCAGGCGCAGCTCCAGGATCGCCTGGGCCTGAGTCTCGGTGAGCCGATAACCCTCGGGGCCGAGTCCATACCCGGGCGGCAGCTCCTGGGGCCTGGAGGCGCCCGCTCCGGCGCGCTCCAGCATCGCCTCCACGGCACCCGATTTCCAGACCCGTTCCAGCAACCCGCGCTTGGCCTCGGCCGGGCTGGGCGCGGCCTTGATCAGTTCGATCACCTCGTCGATATTGGCCAGGGCGACCGCCAGCCCCTCCAGGACGTGGGCGCGATCGCGCGCCTTGCGCAACTCGAACAGGGTGCGCCGGGTCACCACGTCACGGCGGTGGCGGATAAAGAACTCCAGCATCTGCTTGAGGTTGAGCAGCCTGGGCTGCCCATCCACCAGCGCCACCATGTTGATGCCGAATACGCTCTGCATCTGGGTGTGCTGGAACAGATTGTTGAGCACCACCTCGGCCACCTCGCCACGGCGCAGCTCGATGACCATGCGCATGCCGTCCTTGTCGGATTCGTCGCGCAGTTCGGTAATGCCCTCGATGCGCTTCTCCTTGACCAGCTCGGCGATCTTCTCCAGCAGCCGCGCCTTGTTCACCTGGTAGGGCAGCTCGGTGACGATGATGCGCTGCTTGCCGGCATCGTCCCCCTCGATGCGGGTGCGGGCCCGCACGTAGATGCGCCCGCGGCCGGTGTGGTAGGCCTCGTGGATGCCACGGGCGCCATTGATCATCCCGGCGGTGGGGAAGTCCGGCCCCGGGATATGCGCCATCAACCCATCGATGGATATCTCCGGGTCATCGATCAGCGCCAGGCAACCGTTGATCGTCTCACGCAGGCAGTGCGGGGGGATATTGGTCGCCATGCCAACGGCGATACCGGCCGAGCCGTTGACCAGGAGGTTGGGGAATCGCGCCGGCAGCACCTGGGGCTCGTGTTCCGACTCGTCGTAGTTGGGGGTGAAATCGACCGTCTCCTTGTCGAGGTCGTCGAGCATGCTGTGGGCGATCCGGGCCATGCGCACTTCGGTGTAACGCATCGCCGCGGGGGAGTCGCCGTCGACCGAGCCGAAGTTGCCCTGCCCGTCCACCAGCATGTAGCGCATCGAGAACGGCTGCGCCATGCGCACGATGGTGTCATAGACCGCCGTGTCGCCATGAGGATGGTATTTACCGATGACGTCACCGACTACACGGGCCGATTTCTTGTAGGGCTTGTTCCAGTCGTTGCCCAGTTCGCTCATTGCGTAGAGCACGCGCCGGTGCACCGGCTTGAGGCCGTCGCGTACATCGGGCAGGGCGCGTCCCACGATCACGCTCATGGCGTAATCGAGATAGGATTGCTGCATCTCATCTTCGAGATTGACAGGAAGAATCTCTTTGGCGAATTCGCTCATAAACCGTTATCCCCACCCGCGAGGGCGCTCCAGTGCGGCACATCCCGCTTTGCCTGTACCCTCGTCCGGATCTTCTCCGACCACGCATCCGGCGATCGCCGGGCACGCGGGACCTGCCGGAAAAAGCCTCTTATTAAGCGCAGGATCATACCATACAAGCGCGGGTACCGATGCAAAAAAAAAACCCCTGAAATCGCATTTCAGGGGCTCTGAGCGGATCAGGCCATCAATTTCTCCAGCTTTTCCCTGTCTGGCGAGAGCACAGCCCCCCTCTCGGTGACGATGGCATCGACCAACCCGGCAGGGGTCACGTCGAATACCGGATTCCAGGCATCGACCCCCTCCGCGCCCACCTGCCTGCCACCGCAGAAGAGCACCTCGCGGGGATCACGGGATTCGATCGGGATCTGCTCGCCGCTGGCCACCTGCATATCGATCGTCGAGGTGGGTGCGGCCACCATCACCCGCACCCCATGGTGCCTGGCCGCCACGGCCAGGCTGTAGGTGCCGATCTTGTTGGCCACATCGCCGTTGGCGGCGATCCGGTCGGAGCCGACGATGATCCAGCCGATCCCGCCCTGGGCCATGCGCGCCGCCGCCGCACCATCGGCCAGCAGCGTCACCGGGAGGCCGTCCCTCGACAGCTCCCAGGCGGTCAGGCGCGAGCCCTGCAG
>PQCP01000149.1 GCA_003062205.1 Candidatus Sedimenticola endophacoides | reverse complement strand
TGAGTCAATCCCAGAGAAAATGAAAAAGCTTCTGCTCAATACCCGGGCGGTATTCGATATTTTGAAAATGACGCGTAACGCGATGCCACGTAATGGGAATTTTGCCGGAGCGTAGATTTACCGTGGGTTCGTCACGCCTGTCCCTGACAAGGCATGGGCGATGTGGTACTGTCGCAGGTGTGCGTTTTATCCAGTTTATTGAAGGTGAGACTACAAGAAATGACGATGCGTGTTCGACGTACCTATGTGAAACCCTCTTTCATCAAGAGCGTAAAACTGACCGCGGTGACCGCGGCCCCTGCCACATCCGCCAAGGTGGATGAAGCGTGACAGTGTGCTCGCGGCGGGCTGGACGGTTATGACTGTGATCCAACCCACCTCAAGGCTGCGCCTTGGCGATCAGGTATCCTGCCAGACCGTGGATGACGGTGCAGTTGTGCTGATGGCCGACAGTGGGCAACTCTATACCTGCAATGAGACCACCGGGGCCTTTTTGGCCCGGGTGGATGGCAGGCAGACCTTTTCCGAGATTGTGGCGTCGTTCGTGGATGAGTTCGAGATCGACGAGCGCACGGCAAGGGAAGATCTTTCCGAGTTGGCCGGGAATCTGCTTGATGAGGGCATTATTGCTCCGGTTTGAGTCATGCGGGCAGATGCCGTCCCTCCAGCAGCGACTTCGCTTTAACCTTTCACTCTGGCTTGCGGCGCGTATCCTGCCGTTTCGGGTCGGACAGCGGCCTCTTGATCGTGTGCTGGCGCTCGCGGAGCCGGTGCGCACCGGGCGGTTTCACGGCCTCCCCCCCGGGTACATTTCTGAACATGTGCTGCGCACCACCCGCCACCCCTGGCTGATGCGCAAACGGCGATGCCTGCGCCAGGGCCTGCTAGGGTACCGGTTTTTGGCCGAGGCTGGTTTCTGTCCTGAACTTCATTTTGGTGTCGATTTTCGCTCCCTGCGCACGGGCGATGAGAAGGCGCACTGTTGGGTAAGCCTTGATGGTGTGTCGGTGGTCAATGACCGGATGGAGAATATGTCCACGGTTTTGGTGCACTCCTCCAAGGGGCGGATGGAGTGAAACGCTGATATGGCCTCTTCCCGCGTCAACGGGTGCATCGGAATGATTCTGCCGGGATGAAACCGACCGGTTATCTAAGGTTGTTCCGTCCCTCTCAAGTGACGGAAGGTGGACGGGGACACCCGGAATGAGTTCGATTCAGACCCACTACAGTTTGGGCGGGGAGCCGTTCGCCGCTTCCAGCACATCCCAGGAGTTGATAAGCCGCTTTTCGGCACTGTTTGGTGGCTTTGCCGCCGCCAGGGAGGACAACGCCTTTCAGATCGGTTTGCATTACGGCGACGTGCCGGAACCCCCGGGGGAGTGGCCGCTCGTCTTTGAGGGGGATCTGCCGATAGAGGGGTATTGCCGCCTGTACCAGCAGGGTGACAAGAGTCTGTTGCAGTTTCCACTCAGGGGTGGACTGGTCATCGACAGGGGGGCGATGCGCGCCGAGTTGACCCTCGCGCCGGATCGGATCGATGCCATGGGCGGAACGCTTGGGATGTCGCTGATCATGGGGGTGGCCGATGCGTATGACCAGGCTCTGGTGCATGCGGCGGCACTGACGCTGCCCGGAGACGGGAGGATGGTCCTGGTTCACGCGCCGAGCGGGCTTGGCAAGACCACCCTGTCGTTGGCGCTGCTTAAGGGTGGTTATGGATTGGCGTCGGACGACGCGGCATTCATCAAGCTGGGGAAGGGGATAACCGCTTTTGGTTTACCCCGTGATCTGAAGGTACATCGCAAAACGGCGGAGATGATGCCCTGGGTCGAATCTTGTCTGGTGGGAGAATGGAACCGTGAGGAAGAGCGGCGTCTGCCCCGGGATAATCTCTCTGTGCTGGGCCGGTTCGAGCCGCCTGTGCCGCGTCCCGTGGCGGGGTTGTGTCGCCTGTCGCGCCACAACGGGCCGAGCGATATCCGGGAACTGGGGCAGGCGGATTTGTTGAGTTCACTGGCCGGTGACAATCTGCGCGTGGGGCGTGGAGGGTTACCACCCCGTGAACGGCGCCAATTTGCCCTGTTTGCGCGCCTGGTGGGTGCTGTACCGATCTTCGAGTTGCGCATGGGTTCCGATCTGGGCCGCATCCCTGCCCTGCTGGATCGTCATCTCTCCTGACTCGTCCTTTCCGTTCCCGGCCGTCATCCGATCCGCGCCAGGCCCAGTTCCTGAAGGCGCCGGAAGGCGTGCCGCCTGATGCGCGAATCGATTGAGCCGGGTATCGGGGCGGCGAATACCGCATCGGGGCTGATCAATTTACGCCCTACCCGCGTTGCCCAGTGGTGCGAGAAATGTTCCGCCAGGGTCAGGGTCCGGGGGCAGCGGAACAACGTACCGACCACGCCCAATGTTACACCGGTTTCGAGTTCCGCCCCCAGTTCGGAAACAGCGGCCGTGAGTACCTGGTCATCCTTGCGCTCCAATCGCCGCACCGCCTGGAGGACATCCAGCAACAGGTTCAGGCGATGAAATTTATGGCCGCAGGCACAGTGAATGACGGCGATCATCAGATTTGCCACGGGGTTGCCCGGATCAACGCCACCGATAGCGGCCAGTTCCCGGTAGCCAAGGGAGACGCGTCGGCGAAGCGCCGGGTAGTGAACCAGGTTGCCGTGTATCTCGACCAGCACCGAGACATTTTCATCAAGGAGCCATTTGTACTCCTGGTCGCGCCTGGCGTTGTCCCAGAATTTTTGCGGTCGGCTGAAACCGAGCTGTGATATTAGGTTGTTGGCCCGATTTACCGCCTCCGGCGCGACGAGAAAATCGATGTCCGTGTAGGTTCGGTCTCCCGGCTGGTCATAGAGTTGGCTCGCGAATCTGGGGCCCTTTACGATTATGGCGTCAACCTTATGTTTCTTGAATTGCTCTGCGATGGTGCTGGCGTGGTGGTTGAGGAGCATCGCTTGCCCAATGGCGATATGATGTTGCTGGCGGTGCCGGTGGAGGAGAGATTGCGTCGGTTCAGGGAGTAGCTCCGGGCACAGGCCGACTGCTGCCAGTTTCCGTGCCACGATGGGTAGCACCGCGTGTGCGTCGGCGGCATGGATCAAGCGTGGGAGCGCGCGCCACTGCTTTGGTCCTCCTCGCACTTCTGACTGGGCCGCTTTCGCTAAGTCGACGGGCAACGCTGTTGCGAGGGGATCGGCGCCCGGCTGCGAGGCGATGAGGTGCTGAAGCATTGTGTCCGGTTCGGGAGCCGGGGCCTCAGGATCGGCGAGTTGGGTGAGCAGGCGCCCCTCCGCAAGAGTGAGTCTTGACTTTGTGTCCATGTTGTTACTGAATCGTTGCGGCGGGCGGATCGGTGCATCGGCGGTTGGCATGGTCTTTGGTCACCTATTGAACAGGCAGGATTGGTAGTGATATCGGGTAGTCATCGGGGATCACCAAGTGGTTACCGTAGCGGTCCGGCCGGAGGGCGGTATCGGGTTCTGTTTGGCGGTCCGCCCATTAAGCACGCGCTTATCGGCACACGCATCGACCTGTTCGATTTTAGCCCCAGCTATGGATTCTCCCAAATGAGCGATCTCTCCGGGCAGGATCTGGTCGTGCCGTTGGAACTTGATGATTATGAGATGCTGTGGTCCGCACCCGGGGTGGAGGGAAAGAGTATCCTGCCGTCCAGGACACTGGTAGGACTGTGCGATGATAAGTTTCTGCTGGATGAGTCGTTTTCCCGGAACGGGTTTGATGATCTGCGTCCTGGAGATCCGCTGATGGGGCGTTATCCCTATGTGGCCAAGCGGCGCCATGGGGTGAGTGGTGATGGGGTGGTCATCGTGACGTGCCGGGCGCAGGAGAAAGAACTGGCCGATTTTCTCTCCAGGGAGGATGTGTTTACGCAGCGCTTCCTCGCCGATCGCTTCGAATATGCCGCGCACTTTGTCATCTACCAGGGGCGATTGGTATTTCAGCAGACCGTTCGGCATGAGATGCCCGTGGGCGGCCTGGTGAAGGGCGAGGCGGCGCGCACTCGTCGTTCACGCCCCGTGGGGCCCGATCCCTTCGTCGGGCGGTTCATGGCCTTTTTCGAGGCGATTGGATACGAAGGGAGTGCTTGTGTCGATTACAAGATTGAGGATGGTCTGCCCAGGATCATGGAGATCAATCCGCGCATCGGCGGTTCGCTCCTGCGGTCGATAAATGATTACCTCGATGCCAGTCTGGTGGCGCTTGGTATGCGGCAGGTCAGGGGGCGGGTGATGCAAGGCTGTGTCCGGCAACGGCGCCTTTGGTTCAGAAGGGCGCGCAGGGTTCGATGCCGCTATTTTAAATCAACCTGATTTGTAACTATTCAGGTCCCTGATTTTTCAGTCCCTGCTGGATTGGGTCGATTGCGCTCGATCCGCCAACCGATCTGAATCATTACAAATAAATGGCATTGTGCGCCGACGCCGGACGGTGATGAATCATCCGCACGCGCTCCGTTCAGTCCAGACCCATGAGCACCCGCAGGTGAGTGAGTGCGCAGCGGCCGAGGGCGGTCAGGGCGTAGCCGCCCTCCAGCGCCGAGACGATCCTCCCCGCCGCGTGGCGTGCCGCCAGCTCGACGATCCGTTCGCTGACCCAGCGGTAGTCGGAGGACCCCAGGCGCAGGCCGGCCAGGGTCTCCTCCCGGTGCGCGTCGAAGCCGGCCGAAACCAGAATCAACTGGGGCGCGAAGGCATCCACCGCCGGGAGCCAGTGGCGCTCGACCGCCTGCCGGAACTCGTCTGCGCCGGCACCCGCCGGCAGGGGGGCGCAGACGCTGGCCGCGCCCCGCCCGCCGCAGGGGACGTTGGGGTAGAGCGGCGCCTGGTGGGTGTTGCAGATGAGCACCCGGGGATCGTTGCGGAAGATCTGCTCGGTGCCGTTGCCGAGATGCACATCGAAATCGAGTATCGCCACCCGCTCCAGTCCATGCTGTTCCAGGGCGTGGGCGGCGCCCGCTGCCAGGTTGCCGTAGAGGCAGAAGCCCATGGCGCGGTGGCGCTCGGCGTGGTGGCCGGGGGGGCGCACCGCGCAGAAGGCGTTGTCCACTTCGCCACCCAGGACCAGGTCCACGCCCCGTATCACGGCGCCGGCGGCACGCCGGGCGGCGCGCAGGCTGTCCGGGCTGACCGGGGTGTCGGGATCGAGGTAGGTGTGTCCCGAGGTGGGGATTTTCGACTCCAGCCACTCCAGGTAGTCCGCATCGTGGATTCGCAGTAGCTGTTCCCGGGTCGCCTCCGGGGCCGGGTAGTGGCGCAGAAGAGGATCCGGAGGGGCGGCCGTCAGTTGTGCGTCTATGGCCCGCAGCCGGTCCGCGCACTCGGGGTGCCCCGCCCCGGTGTCGTGCAGCAGGCAGTCGGGGTGGGTGATGTAGGCCGTGGACATGGCTGCTCCTCCGGTCGATGGGTCTCCGGGGCCAAGGTGGCCCGCCGTTCGCGTGATTGTAGCCAAAGGCGCCTCTTCTGGCCCGCATTTCTCATCGGGATACGGCAGCCGGGGGCGCAGCTCCCGGATCTGCGATCGGCCCGGTCTGCGGTGCGGGTCAGTCGAGCAGGTGTTCGTGGCGCTGCAGGTGACGCCGGGCATCCTCCAGGACCTGCTTCCACAGGGGGTCCCGGGGCAGGACAAGGGGGGCGGTGGGTCTGGGTTGGATGGACAGGGCGGGGCGGGCGGCGCCGTCCCGGTTGATCTGTTGCAGTTCCCCGGCCGGGGCGCCATAGCGGCGCTGGAGGAATTCGATCGCCGCATCGCTCAGGGTGACACGGTAGTTGGTGACCAGGGTCGCGGCCAGCCGCAGCGCCGCGCTGGAGAGGTCATCCGCCATCTCCTGCACGGCGGCGTTACCCCAGGTTGCCTTGGTGCGGGCGCTGAGGTTGCTGTCGAGCCCCAGCAGATTGGCGGCGGGGCTGGCGTCGATGGCGCGCTGCACCTCGGGGCGGGTGATGTCCACGTAGGGTTGCAGGGCGCCCGTGACCTCCATGGCCAGGGATTTGGCCTGCTCCGTATCGATCAGGCGCCTCTGTCCGCTCCGCAGGCAGTAGAGTCGGTCGCCCCGGCTCTCCAGGCCCCGCTCGCGGAAGATCCCGGCCAGTGCCACGGCCAGCGACAGGCACTGTTCGTCATTCAACTGAATGTGGCGCTCCACCACCTGCAGGCCGCGTCGGCCGCTATCGGGGCGGTCCATCTCCAGGTCGCCGATACGTTGCATATCCCGGTGCCACTTTTCGGCGGTACGCTGAAACAGGGTGTGGCGGCGCGCGGCCCGGTGCACCGCCCGGCGCATGTCCTCGGTGAGCCTGAGTGCCGCCTGCAGGGTCTCCAGGGTGTCTTGCAGCCGTTGGCGCGCATCGCCGGTGAGCGGGGCCGGTTGTGAGCCGAGGGTGTCGACGCTCCGGTTCAGTCCGGCGATGCCATCCCGTGCCTGAGACAGGAGCATGGCCGAGTCGAGTCCCCGGGTCGCTCCCACGGTGCCGGGCGTCCCGCTCTCTCCCAGCAGGGCAACCAGCGCCTTGAGGCGGCTGAGCACGGTGTTGTTGGCGATTCGATAGAGGTTGCGCCGCTGCTCCAGCCGGTCGGTGGCGCGGGCCAGGCCCCAATGGCCGCGGTAGGAGACGAGCAGCATCGGGATGCGCCGACCATTGATCAGCTCACAGGCGAGCACCAGCACCTCTTCCGCGTCGAGCAGGGTCATCAGCCGGTCGTCCTCCTGCCCCATGGCGGTCAGGATGCGCTCCAGGAAGTTGCTGTCCCGGGCAATGCCGTCACTGTAGGAGGGGGCGTCACCGGCGAGCCGCCGCTCCAGCAGGGTTGCCACCGTGGGCGCCCACTCGGCCACCGCCGCGACTACCGTTTGTGCCGGCGTGGCGGCCGCGTTCGCCAGTTCCTGCACGCGGCTGTTCAGGCCGGAGAGGCGGTAGAGCTCGATCTTCGCCGCGATCCTGGCGAGTCGGCGTCCGGCGCCGAGCTCTTCGATCGCCAGTGCCAGCGCCTCGGGGGAGAGATCCACTCGCTGCAGCAGCAGACCGACCGCCTCCAGGCGCCGCACCTCGGGCTCCAGTGCCGCCAGATGCAGGTCGCGCACGGTGGCGATCAGATCCGGGAGGTGGTCGGCGACTCGCAGCAGGTCGCGCTCCATGAGCCGCCGCCGCTGTCCATAGGTGGCGCGGGCCAGGATGCCGGTGGCGAGGCCGATCACCCCAAACACGACTGTATAGGCGAAAAAGAAGCGCAGGTTCTCCAGGGGCGCCGTCTGGCCGAAGCCCATATAGTAGCCGAGCCAGGCGGCGGCCAGGGTGGCGGGTCCGGCGGTCCAGGCGAGCTTGAGCAGGGTGACCGGCCAGGGCTCGTCCCGCGCCGCCCCGGTGAGGCGGTTCAGCCACGCCTGACCCTCCCGCTCCAGCGAGATGGCGTGGTCCTGTTGGCGGGTCTGGCGGCTCGGGCCGGGAAACGAGAAGCTCATGTGCACAGTATAGTGGCGAGCGGTTTCCATGAACCAGGTGTGATTCCGGTGTGCGGCCGGTTGGCGGCGGTGCTCCGGCAGGGTGACGCACACCTCGAAACCGGCGAATAGGGGGGCGCTATCTTGCGCGAGTGTGACCGGTGTTGGATGTTGCACGGTCGTGGTGTGGTTTCATCTCCGTGTGCCCCGGTGCCCATGAGGCGGCCCCCAAAAAGGGTGAGGTGGTCAACTTGAGGCGAACCTGTTTTTCATGCCAATATGTTCTTTGAAGACATGGATTGTTTGGGGCGGCATTGTTAACTTGATGAATTTCAAAAAATTAAATGATAACACGGTTGGTGCGCAGTGTGGTTTTGCCCGATTATCGCAGGAGCGCTAGCCTGTTGCTGGCGCTTGTCGCGACGTTCCTGTTGCTGCCTTTCGTTATCCTGAATGCCGTCCAGGAGCAGGTTGGGCAGGCGGTCATCGATCTGCTGCTGATCATCGGCTTCGGCTTGAACGGCTGGTTTCACTATGTGCGGCGGGCCACCCCCGGCGTGGTGTTTGTCCTGTTGTTGCCGTCCGTGGCCCTTGGATTGACCCTGGCGTTCGATAACAGTCCGGCCTACGGCGCCTTCTGGTCCTACCCTGCCGCGATCTGTGCCTATTTTTTGGCTCTTCCCCTGATTGAGTGGGTACATATCACCTAGCTGCCCCTTCGGGGTAAAGATCCAACCCACCAAGGTGGAAGTAAATCGCATTGGCAAATCGCTTTTTGTTACGAAAACCTCTGCTGCGAACTTTGATCATCTTTATCCGACTATTGATGCCCTCTGCCGGACCATTGCTCACCTTTAGCACCACCGCATTAAGAATGCCCCATAAGAGTGTCGCTACCTCGTGAAAGATTTTGGGACATCCCAGTCCCCAAAATCGACTCGCCAACGCGACAGCCGTTACTGCCCCGACCGTCCTGCGCTCATCACGACTCCGTCCCGCACATTGCAGCAAAGCTGCTCGTGCGCAACTCCGTCATGATGACCACAATGACTCTACGGCGTGTCGGATGCGCTATTTGTATGCCCTACGTCACTCCCTATCGGTCGTAACTGCGGCCATACAACCGCGCCTACGCCTATCGGGGACTAACCGCCTTCGCTTCGCTCTCCATGGCGGTTAGCGATGGACGCTACAACCCCGAAAAAATGATCGTCGCCCCGCTAACAGTTACCGGCCTGCCTAGTTCTCGGCTAATACCCTAGTCTGGTTGTACGGTATTTGTGGTCACCTAATGGTTTATGAAACATTCGGGCTAGATGTCGCCAACGGCGTCTGCGTGAATCATATCCAGGTGAGACCCGTCCACAGATGGGGCAACTCTGTTTCGCACCTTGCTCCTGCTCTACATGTACAGTCACCTCTCCATCTGACATGGACAGATCCACGTCGGAGACCTGCCAGGGACTCTCGATACCCAGAATTTGCGCGTATAGTTCTTTATCTCTCATAGGGAATCACGTTAACCTACCCACCTGATTTGGGGAAGAGCCCACCAAGATATTTGGCAACATGGAATTTATCAAAGGCGATCTTCTCTTCAGCGCCCGGTATGCTCTCCAGCGTGGCATTGATAAAGGCTGGCCACATGTCCATGGAGACACTCTCGATGGCCTCTCGCTGCTCTTCTGTCAGACTTTCATACCACGCCTTGAGGCTGGCCTTGGTGCGATCTTCACCAACATACAACACCGTGCCAGCCTTTTGATCTGATACGACGGTAACGTAGTCGTGCCGCTTCCTGAAGGAAGTTTCATCAACACCAATATGTGTCGGAGAGGTCTCTTCTCTGCGAGTCAGTCCTCGCTCAACTGCTCTCTGCATAATCCCATCAATGGCATTCCAGCTTAGCCCCATCAGTCGTGATACCGCCGATATGGATGCCTCTTTCAACCAATCTATCACCAGCGCCTCAAACATCGCGGTGAATCCAGAACCCGGCTCCGCCCAAGGAACGGATACCGTAACCACGCCGTGTTCTTCACACTTCACCCTGGGAACATCTGCCACTAAGATGGTTTTGTATTGACAGGTATCTAGATGTCGCCAACGGCGTCTGCGTGAATCATATCCAGGTGAGACCCGTCCACAGATGGGGCAACTCTGTTTCGCACCTTGCTCCTGCTCTACATGTACAGTCACCTCTCCATCTGACATGGACAGATCCACGTCGGAGACCTGCCAGGGACTCTCGATACCCAGAATTTGCGCGTATAGTTCTTTATCTCTCATAGGGAATCACGTTAACCTACCCACCTGATTTGGGGAAGAGCCTATTTTTTGATGTCGGTGCGCTGGGCGCTGGTCACCAATGCCGCCATTTATGGACTGGCGTTGTTTCTGTATGCAAGTCAGGCGGAGCCGGATCTGGTGGCGCGTTTTGCCGCCACCCTGCTGGCGGTCAGTCTGGCCTTGATGACCGGTGCGCGGATGATCGAGATCAGTTTCCGGGACCTGAACCGGCTGGCGACTACCGATCCGCTGACTGGCCTGTTCAACCGCACCATGTTCACGGAGCTGCTGAGCGACGCCATCAAGCTCAAGGACCGGTCGCATCTCGATTCCACGCTGCTGGCCCTGGATCTCGATCATTTCAAAAAGATCAATGACCGGTATGGGCATAGCGCCGGGGATGGTGTGCTGATCGCCCTGGCAGGCGTCATCAAGCAGACCTTGCGCAGCAATGACCATGTCTTCCGGATGGGGGGGGAGGAGTTCTTCATTTTGCTTTCGGGAACCACCCGGGAGCAGGCGCGGCATGTGGCGGAGAAACTGCGGCTCAACATTCGCGGTATGGAGGTGATCCCCGGTCACACCGTCACCGCCAGCATCGGGGTCGCCCAGCTGCAGGCGGGTGAGACGATGGATGAGTGGATCGGGCGTGCCGACCGGCATCTCTATCAGGCCAAGAACCGTGGCCGGGACTGCACTGTCGGCTGACCCGTGGCGCGCAACGGGGCTCGGAATGACGGGGCCGTCTGAGGGCGTGTCTTGCCGATCCCTCAGCAGGGGGGGGGCTGGCGCAGCCGCAGGCCGTCCCCGCAGACCACCGGCTGGAGGGTTCCTTCCAACACCTCCAGCAGCCGCTCCCCGGCCAGGGCGCGGCGCCAGCCGCGCAACAGGCTGAGGTCGCGTTCTCCGGCGGCCAGCCGTTCCAGGTCTCTGCGCGAGGCCAGGGCGGTGTGGGTGATACGGCCCTCGCGCGCCAGCAGACGCAGGCTGCACTGCAGCAGGTCGGTCAGCGCCTCCTGGTTCGGCGTCAGGCGGGGCGGTGGGGCCTTCTCCCTGGGCCACTGCTCCCGGGGCAGTTGCCGCCCCTGTTCGATCCGTTGCAGCAGCTGATCGCCGCGCTTCTTGATGAACCCCGGCTCCAGACCGCGAATCTGCTCCAGCTGCCCCTTGTGGGTGGGTTGGCGGCGGGCCAGATCGATCATTACCTCGTCCTTGAGGATCCAGCGCTTGGGGCGGTCGGCGCGCACCGCCTCCATCTCGCGCCAGGCCGCGAGGGCCTGAAGCACCGCATACTGCCCCCCCTTGAGGTGTTGCCTGCCCTTCACCCCCTGCCAGGCCCGGGCCGGGTCGGTAAGGTAGGTGGCGGGGTCGGCGAGCTGAGCGAAGTCCTCGTCCAGCCAGTGCTCGCGGCCGAGTTCGGAGAGTTTTCCGGCCAGACGCAGGTAGAGCGGACCCAGGTAGACCACATCGTCCAGGGCGTAGCGCAGTTGCACCTGGCGCAGGGGGCGGCGCGACCAGTCGGTGCGGGCCTGCCCCTTCTCCAGCTCCACCTCCAGCACCTTCTTGACCAGGTTGCCGTAGCTGATCTGGTCTCCCAGGCCGAGCAGGGTGGCGGCGAGCTGGGTGTCGAACAGGGGGGTCGGCAGGCGTCCCCATAGGAGGTGGAAGATCTCGAGATCCTGGCGTCCGGCGTGAAACACCTTGGTGATCGTCGGGTCGAAGAGGATGTCGAGCAGCGGCTCCAGCCCCTCCAGGGCGAGGGGGTCGATGCTGGCGGCCAGCTCACCGTTGCTGATCTGCAACAGGCAGAACTGGGGGTAGTAGGTCTTCTCACGGACGAACTCAGTGTCCAGGGCGAACCAGGGGCTTCCCCGCAGCCGTGCGCAGAGCTGGTCGAGTTGCTCGGGGGTCTCTATGTGGAATTCCTGCATCGGGTCGGTCACCGGCTGAAAAGGGCACAGGATACCATCGAACGCGCCCGGCTTCTCAGACGATGGCATCCGCCCGGTCCATCGGGTATGTTTGCTGCTGTGAAGAGACTCATCTACCGGTTTGTCGAAATCTGCCTGTTGCGCGCACCACCCCAGGCGCTGCCCGCCTCCGGGTTCCTGTTGTGGCTGACGGCGCTGCTGGCGCTGCTCAGCGGCACCCTGGCGGGCGGATTCCGGGTGGGCGGCATGGACACGGCCCTGGTTGCCCAGGCGCTGGAGCTGCTGGCGCTGGCCCTGCTGCTGCGTGCCGGGCTCGCGGTGCGCGGGCACCGGGGGCGCTTTACCCAGGCCGCCAGCGCCCTGTTCGGCAGCGTCGTGGTGATCAATCTGGCCCTGCTGCCGGTGCAGCTGATGATGGGGGCGGACCCCGCCGCCTCCTTCATCGGCCAGCTGGGCGTGCTGCTGTTTCTGCTCCTGCTGGTGTGGAGCCTGGTGGTGTTGGCGCACATCCTGCGCCACGCCCTGGATACCGATTTCGTGGTCGGCTCTCTGTTCTCGATCGGTTATTTTCTGTTCATGAACTGGCTTGTCCAGCTCCTCTTCACGGTGCCCTGAATGCATATCCATATCCTCGGTATCTGCGGAACCTTCATGGGAGGGATCGCCCTGCTGGCGCGCGCCCTCGGTCACCGGGTGAGCGGCTCCGACGCCAACGTTTACCCCCCCATGAGCACACAACTGGAGCAGGCGGGCATCACCCTGAGCGAGGGGTACCACCCCGACCACCTGCGACCGGCCCCCGATTGCGTGGTGGTCGGCAACGCCATGTCACGCGGCAATCCGGCGGTGGAGTACCTGCTCGATGCCGGGTTGCCCTACACCTCCGGCCCCCAGTGGCTGTCGGAGCATGTGTTGCGGGGGCGCTGGGTGCTGGCGGTGGCGGGTACCCATGGCAAGACCAGCACCGCCAGCCTGCTGGCCTGGATCCTGGAGGAGGCGGGGTTGGAGCCCGGCTTTCTCATCGGTGGGGTGCCGGGGAACTTCGGGGTCTCTGCGCGCCCCGGCGGTTCGCCGTTCTTCGTGGTCGAGGCCGACGAGTACGACACCGCCTTCTTCGATAAGCGCTCCAAGTTCGTCCACTACCATCCGCGTACCCTGGTGCTGAACAACCTGGAGTTCGATCACGCCGACATCTTCGATGACCTGGCGATGATTCAGCGCCAGTTCCATCATCTGGTGCGCACCGTTCCCGGTAGCGGGCTGATCGTCGCGCCGGGGGCTGGGGAGGCACTGGACGAGGTGCTGGCGATGGGTTGCTGGACCCCGGTGGAGCGTTTTTCGGCCGCCGGGGCGGCGCGTTGGCAGGCACGCCTGCTGGCGGTCCACGGCGGAGACTTCGAGGTGCTGCTCGACGGGGATCCGCAGGGCCGCGTGGAGTGGACGCAGAGTGGCATGCACAGCGTCGACAACGCCCTGGCGGCCATTGCCGCGGCCCGCCACGCGGGGGTCCCACCGGCGCTGGCGATCGAGGCACTGGGCCGTTTCCTGAGCGTCAAGCGGCGCATGGAGGTGCGTGGGGTGGCTGCCGGGGTGACGGTGTATGATGATTTCGCCCACCATCCCACGGCGATCGAGACCACCCTGCGGGGGTTGCGTGCGCGGGTCGGCGGCGCGCGTATCCTGGCGGTGCTGGAGCCGCGCTCCAACACCATGCGCATGGGGGTCCATGCGGCGCGTCTGCCCGCCTCCCTGGAGGCGGCCGACGAGGTCCTGGTCTACTCCCCGCCCGATCTCGGCTGGGACGCCAGGGGGGTGCTCGCGCCGCTCGGGGAGCGGGCGCGGATCTACAGCCGGGTGGAGGAGATCGTGCACGCGCTGGCGGGGCGGGCGCGCGCCGGGGACCACCTGCTGGTGATGAGCAACGGCGGCTTCGAGAATATCCACCAGCGGCTGCTCGATGCCCTGGGAGGAGTTGGATGATGACGGAGGGAGCGGGTATGCGGGAGCAGCGTCCCATCGCGGTGGCGATCACCGGGGCTTCGGGCAGCGCCTATGGCCTGCGCCTGGTCGAGTCCCTGCTGGAGGCCGGGCGTTCGGTCTATCTGATGATCTCCGAGGCCGGCTACCCGGTGCTGGAGCTGGAGACCGGGCTGGCGCTGGGCGGCACGGCGGAGCAGGCGCAACATCGGCTAGTCGAGCGCCTGGGGGTCGGTCCCGGGCGGTTGCGGGTATTCGGTCCGGCCGAGTGGGGGGCGCCGGTGGCCAGCGGCTCCAACGCCCCGCAGGCGATGGTGGTCTGCCCCTGCACCGTGGGAACCGCCTCGGCCCTGGCCTGTGGGGCGAGCAACAGTCTGCTGGAGCGCGCCGCCGATGTGATCCTGAAGGAGCGGCGCAAACTGATCCTGGTGGTGCGCGAGACTCCGCTGTCGACCATCCACCTGGAGAATATGCTGCGCCTCTCCCGGGCGGGGGCGGTGATCATGCCCGCCAGCCCCGGCTTTTACCACCGCCCCGAGTCGCTGGATGATCTGGTGGATTTCATGGTGGCGCGGGTGCTTGACCATCTGGGTGTGGAGAGCGAACTGTCCCGCCGTTGGGGGATGCCGGACCCCTCCTGAGATGCAGTTTATCTCCCCGGCGCCATCGAGAAATATGATGGTCACAATGACAACAATTCGTTAGCACCTCCGATCTCCGCACGCGCAGAATAGCCCCGCGCGATGGGCACCCGAACGGGTGCCCATCGCGCCAATTTCAACGATTTCCGGAGATACCCTGAATGCGTAACATTGCGTATGGTTTGATCCTTGCGGCCCTGGTCCTTCCCTTTGGCCAGGCCGTTGCCGAAGATGACCGCATGGTCGAGTGCAAGAAGGCGGCCGCCGAAGAGGAGGTGCCCGCCGCCGAGATGGAGCTGTTCCTGAAGGAGTGCATGGAGGACGCCGCCGAGTCCGCGCCTTCCAGCGACAAAGAATAACAACGAGTAGTGAGAGCGGATTTGGCCTGTCTTGCCCTGGGGGCAGGCAGGCCATTTTTATTGATGGCCCGGCGGGTGCGCGCGGGCAGGTTTCAGGAGGCGATCCGGTAGCCGCTTCGCCCCTCGCGTTTGGCCTCGTACATGGCGCTGTCCGCGCGTTTGACCAGTTCCTCCCGGTTTTTTCCGTGGTCAGGGAACGGGGTGATGCCGATGCTGACGCCCACGCGCACGGTGAGGCCCTCCCGTCCCAGGGCGATGGGGTGGCGCACGGCGCGGATGATCTTGTCGGCCACCGCGCCCAGCACCTCGCGGCCCTCAACCCGGTCCATGATCACCAGAAATTCGTCACCGCCGATACGGGCCACGGTATCGGTCTTGCGCACCAGTCCCTCCATGCGGGTAGCGATCTCCTTGAGGACGATATCGCCCGCGTTATGGCCATGGGTGTCGTTGACATCCTTGAAGCGGTCGAGGTCGATGAACAGCACCGCCGCCTTGGTGTTGTCACGCGACGCCTTGGCGATCATCACATCCATGCGGTCCTCGGCCAGGCGCAGGCTGGCGAGCCCGGTCAGTGCGTCGTGGGTGGCAAGGCGGTGGATCTCCTCCTCGGCCCGTTTGCGTTCGCTGATGTCGTTCCAGACGCAAAAAATAGCCTGTCTCCCCTCATAGGGGATGCGGGTGAGGAAGACCTCTACGGGGAACACCGTGCCGTCACGCTTGAGGTGGTGCCACTCGAAGCGGTGGTAGCCGTGTTGCATGGCCACCCGGATCATCTCCCGTGCCTTTCCCATGGAGCGGCGTCCATCGGGCTGGCGCTCTGGTGATAACCTCCAGGGCGGCGTATCCACCAGCGCCTCCGGCCCCGCGTACTTAAGCAGTCGGGCGGCCGCTTCGTTGGCCAGGGTGAAGTGGTCGCCGCTGATGATCCACATGGGATCCTCGGAGCGTTCGAAGATGGTGCGGTACTTCTCCTCGCTTTCGCCCAGCATCCGGTTGGCGGTGGCAAGGTCCCTGGTGCGCGCGTGGACCAGGGCGCGCAGGCGGGTGGTCCAGGCCATGAAGATGAGAAACAGCGTAAGCAATGGGATGGACTCCTCCCCACCCCTACGACAAACGGCGTCGAGGCGTCAGAATGGGAGCTGAACTAGCACCATTCACACGAAACAGATGAGGAGGAAGTCCACCATGAAGATTAGCC
>PQCP01000091.1 GCA_003062205.1 Candidatus Sedimenticola endophacoides | reverse complement strand
GCGGTTCTTGGGTAGACTTGGACATGGGGCGACCTCGTTTAGCTTCACCGAAGCGTTTTTGGCGAAATACCAATTATATCAATTGGTTGAACGAGGTGCGCCCTTTTTTATGAATAATTCGGGCTAACAAAACAATGTTGATTATTACCGGGCTGAAATGAGGCAATTTGATGACAAAATGCACCACATGAGATAGTTCATAATCCTCATCGGTATCTACAATGAGAACAAATTGGGCACAAAATCACACCGCCCGTCAAGATCCGTTCCAGCGATTTCAGAGTGCGAACAGCTCGGCCAACGCAACGATTGGCGGCCACCCGCTACCTCAGGTGGTTCGTCGACCCAATCCAGTCGGAAAACTCCAGGGGCAACGGGGTGATCCGGTGCTCATCCCGATGCAGGACGTTCAATCGATGGATACGCTCGTCCAGTCCCGGGTGGGTGCTGAAGAGGGCTGGGGGCGAGTAACTCCCCTCACGCTCTTTCAATCTAACCGCCATGGAGAGCGAAGCGAAGGCGGTTAGTCCCCGATAGGCGTAGGCGCGGTTGTATGGCCGCAGTTACGACCGATAGGGAGTGACGTAGGGCATACAAATAGCGCATCCGACACGCCGTAGAGTCATTGTGGTCATCATGACGGAGTTGCGCACGAGCAGCTTTGCTGCAATGTGCGGGACGGAGTCGTGATGAGCGCAGGACGGTCGGGGCAGTAACGGCTGTCGCGTTGGCGAGTCGATTTTGGGGACTGGGATGTCCCAAAATCTTTCACGAGGTAGCGACACTCTTGAGCACCCGGAAGAGTTCCGCTGCGCCGGTTGCGTGGCCGTAGATGCGGATTACCGCCTCGATTGCCGCATCATCGGCCCGGGTCTCCATTTCCCTGGAGAATCTGAGGGTGGTCAGCAGCCCGGCACTCTCCAGTACCGATAGATTGGAAGAGCCCAGCAGCAATCCAAGGCCGATATTGACAGCGGCGCCCTGTCCAAATGCAGCGATGGGATCGCGGTACTTCAGATGTGCGAGCTCATGGGCAATCAGGAAGGCCAGCGCGTTCTCGTGGGGAATTCTCTCCAGCAGGCCCTGGTAAAGAATAATGTGACCACCGAGTGTGGCAAAGGCGTTGACCGTATCGTCATCGACAACATGGATCTGCACCTCCAGTTCCTCGGGCATCTCCATCTGGTCGGCGAGCCGCTTCCCCAGTTCCCGCACAAAGCGGGTCAGTTCCTTCTGGGTGTGCTCTGGGGCTTCGTAGCCAGAGACCAGCGACATCTCCATTTTCACCGGGATCATGCGAGCCAGGGTTCCACCAAAGGTGGCCAACAGAAACGCCAGCGCCACCACGGCGGCAACGGCACCGCTCAGTAGCAGCGCCAGTTCCTTGAGCGGATGCACCTGGGTGACGTTGATTCCCTCGGGCGGCGGGATGTCCCGGTAACGCATGGCTCAGCCAGCGGCGGCCTCGGGTATGAGGGCGGTGCCGTAGGCGAGCACTTCAACGGAACCGACGGTATCGCGCCGCCCCTTGGAGATGGAGGCAGTCTCCAGCTTCAAATTAAAGACGTAGCGGGCACCCATCCCCTCCGCCTGCTCCTTCATACGCAGGATGGCCTCGCGGCGGGCACGATCCATAAGGGACTCGTAGGCGGTCACCCTGCCACCGAACAGGTTGCGAAGCACGGCCAGAAAACGTTTGAAGTAATCCACCGAGATGACCACATTGCCGTTTACCAGTACCTGGCGGTAGGCGCCCCTCATGGGGGGGAAGCGGGATGCGACCGCGGGTAACGACGAGAGTTTCTGTTCCCTTTCGATCAGAGAGCGGTAATGCCGCTTCTCAGCATAGCGGCCAAAGCCATAGCCCAGTGTCAGCAACACCAGGAAGATGATCAGTTCGAACATGGCCTACTCCAGGATCACGGCAGTGCCATAGGCCAGGATCTCGGCTGCACCCTGGGCGATGCTGGAGGTGGAAAAGCGGACGTTCAGAACCGCGTTGGCCCCCAGCTGTTGGGCCTGCATGGTCATCCGTTCCACTGCCTCGTCGCGGGACTCCTGCAGCAGCTCGGTGTAACCCTTCAATTCACCACCGAAGATATTCTTGAGGCTGGCCATGATGTCGCGGCCCACATGCTTGGCACGCACGCTGTTTCCCTGAACCACGCCCAAGTGCTCCTGGATGCGGGTGTCGGGTATGATTTCCATATTGCTTATCAACATTTTTATTTCCCTTCCCGGTTTGTCTTCCAGCGACCATACACAACTTCACCGGGTCATGACAATCCTCCCGGTCTGCGTCGATCACTGGATCGGTTCCGCATTGTGTGGCAAATAGCCATTGGCATTTCCCATAGTGTCTGAGGAACCCCGGCCCCACCAAACACCATGCAATTGTGTCCGATAAACGATGGGACTGGCGCAGCTTCCCGTCAACTGATGGGTGGAGGGTAGGCACCTCAACGCAGAAAATCAATGAAAATCACGCCATTTTGCACGGTCAACTCCCGCCGATCCCTGCTAGCTTACAGAATAGACCTGGATTTACGGCGGCAGCACGCCCCCACGCCGTGGAGGCCTGCCCGTTACCGGCCCCGTCCCCCAGGCTTGACGGCATGAATCGGAAAAACACTCATTGCCCATCCAATGCCACGGCATCATCGGCTGGGAGCGGGAGATCTTTGCGGCACTATCCCTTCCGCACGGTGATGCGTCTGGCGCCAACAGGGAATCAGGTGGCGGTGGATTCGCCGAACAGGGTCAACATCGCCCGGGCCTTGTCGAAGGTTTCGCGGTATTCGGCAGCGCAGTCAGAGTCGGCGACGATGCCGCCACCGGCGGAGAAGCTGACCTCTCCCCGGGTGTGCGTGAGGGTGCGGATGGCGATGTTGGTGTCCATAGCGCCGTCGAATCCGATATAGCCGATGGCACCGCAATAGACTCCGCGCCTGCAGGGCTCCAGCTCTTCGATGATCTCCATCGCGCGCCGTTTCGGGGCGCCTGTGATCGACCCCCCCGGAAAGGCGCCGCGCAGCAGATCCAGGGCGCCCTTTCCCGGAGCCAGTTCCCCCCGGATTGTGCTCACCAGGTGGTGCACCGTGGCAAACGACTCCACCTCAAACAGTCCCGGCACCACGATGCTGCCGATGCGGCAGTTCTTGCCCAGGTCATTGCGCAGGAGATCGACAATCATCAGGTTCTCGGCCCGGTCCTTGGCCGAGGCGGCCAGCGCCTCGCGGTTGGCCCGATCCTGTTGCTCGGTCATCGCCCTTGGGCGGGTGCCCTTGATCGGCTGCGTCTCCACCCTGCCGTCCGTGACCCGCAGGAAACGTTCCGGCGAACAGCTAAGCACCTCGCCCGCCGGGTGATGAAGATAGGCGGAATAGGGAGCGGGATTTAGTTCGCGCAACAGGCGGTAGAGGTGCCACGGATCCCCCTCGACATATGCGCTGAAGCGTTGGGCGAGGTTGACCTGATAGCAGTCGCCCTCGGTGATGTAGCGCTGGATCCGTTCAAATGCGGTGGTGTACCGCGCCCGGCTCATGTTGGATCGGGGCGCCGCACGCACTGCGAAGGACGGTTTGCCCATAACGGGCCCCGGCCGGCTGAAGCGCTCGGTCAGTTGCGCCCAGCGCGCGCGGGTGCGCGCGTCACGCCCCTGCCCCACGAGCCAGCTTTGGCGCTTGTGGTGATCCACCACCAGGGCCCAGTCGTAGATACCGATGGCCATGTCGGGCAGACCGCCCTCCACCGGGTTGCTGCGGCGCAGGGACTCGATCCCAGCGCCCAGGTCGTATCCGAAAAAACCGAGCGCACCGCCGCTGAAGGGCAGTTCGGTGGAGCGGTGCACGGGTCGGCCCAGGGCCTTTGCCACCAGGGTGAAGGGGTCCTCCCGGGTCTGATAGCGGCGCTCACGACCGGCCACTTCGGTGGTGGAGCCGATGGTGGATAGGGTGGTGGTGGGGTCGGCGACGATAATGTCGTAACGGCCCTGCCGTGCCGCAGGCCATGCGCTGTCGAGAAGTGCCGACCAGGGCTCAGCGGCGAATGGCGCGAACAGCATGGCGCTGTCTGCGCGATAGGGAATGGATTGTAACAGCGGAGGTGTCATCAGCGGGTTCCAAGCCATTTGGACCGGATGGCCCGCCTACCCTCGGGGGGTGCCCCCGCGCCGATGACCCGAGCCTACCCTGCCCGCCATGCAATGGGAGGAGAGATCCGGGATTGGCGAGAGAGTGCGCTCAGCACTATTTCAGCAGCCGCTCTTCGAACGCGCCGTTGACCCGCTCGCGCAACTCCTTGCCCGGCTTGAAGTGGGGTACGTGCTTTCCGGAAAGCGCCACCGACTCACCCGTCTTGGGGTTGCGTCCCTGTCTGGGAGGCCGATAGTGCAGAGAGAAACTTCCGAATCCACGAATCTCGATGCGTTCCCCTGTGGCCAGGGCCTGGCTCATCTGCTCCAGCATGCACTTGACCGCCAATTCGATATCGCGGTACGCCAGGTGTCCCTGCTCTCTCGCGATGACTTCGATAAGCTCGGATTTTGTCATTATTGTGTTTTACCCTGTATTGATGAACCGGAGCCCCGGAGGGCCCCGGCCAGATCACACGATAAAGCGAATCGGCGAACCTCAGTCGTCGCCCTGGCCCATCTGATCCTTGAGCAGATCGCCCAGGGTCGCTCCGGTGGCGGCACCACGGGAGTAGGACTTGATCGCCGCCTGCTCCTCATCCATGTCCTTCGCCTTGATGGAGAGGGAGATGGTGCGGTTCTTGCGATCGACGCCCATGAATTTGGCCTCGACGGTGTCGCCTTCCTTGAGGGCGGAACGGGCATCGTCGATACGCTCGCGGGAGATCTCGGAGGCCCGCAGATACCCCTCGATGTTCTCGTCCAGGGTGATCACGGCTCCGCGCGCATCGACCTCCTTGACTGTGCCGGTAACGACACTCCCCTTGCTGTTGGTAGCCAGGTAGGAGGAGAAGGGGTCTTTGTCGAGCTGCTTGATACCGAGCGAGATACGCTCACGCTCGGGATCCACCGAGAGGACCACCGTATCCAGCTCCTGGCCCTTCTTGAAGTTGCGCACCGCCTCTTCGCCGTTCTCGTCCCAGGAGATGTCGGAGAGGTGAACCAGACCGTCGATACCGCCATCCAGGCCGATAAAGATACCGAAATCGGTGATGGACTTGATCTTTCCGGAGACCTGATCGCCCTTCTTGCGCGTCTCGGAGAAGAGCTCCCAGGGGTTGGACTGGCACTGTTTCATACCGAGGGAGATGCGGCGGCGCTCCTCGTCGATGTCCAGTACCATCACCTCCACCTCGTCGCCCAGCTGGACCAGCTTGGAGGGGTGGATGTTCTTGTTGGTCCAATCCATCTCGGAGACGTGTACCAGACCCTCGACACCCTCCTCGATCTCCACGAAGCAGCCGTAGTCGGCCAGATTGGTCACCTTGCCGAACAGGCGGGTGTTCTCCGGGTAGCGGCGCGACAGGTTGACCCACGGATCGTCACCCATCTGCTTGAGACCGAGGGAGACACGCTGTTTCTCACGATCGAACTTGAGGACCTTGATGGTGATCTCGTCACCGATCTCGACTACTCCGGAAGGATGCTTGACGCGCTTCCACGCCATGTCGGTGATGTGCAGCAGGCCATCGATACCGCCCAGATCAACGAACGCGCCGTAGTCGGTGAGGTTCTTAACGATACCCTTGACCTCCTGCCCCTCCTGGAGGGATTCGAGCAGTTGATCGCGCTCGGCGCTGTATTCGGTCTCGACCACCGCGCGGCGGGAGACGACCACATTGTTGCGGCGCTGATCGAGCTTGATCACCTTGAACTCGAGATCCTTGCCTTCGAGGTAGGTGGTGTCGCGCACCGGGCGCACATCGACCAGGGAGCCGGGCAGGAATGCGCGGATGTCGCCAAGCTCGACGGTGAAGCCGCCCTTGACCTTGCCGTTGATGCGGCCGACAACCGTCTCCTCCGCTTCGAAAGCTGCTTCCAGAACGCGCCAGGCCTGCTGACGCTTGGCCTTTTCGCGCGACAGCCGGGTCGCGCCGAAGCCGTCTTCAACGGCATCCAGGGCCACTTCGACCTGATCGCCGACGGCGACTTCGAGTTCGCCGTCCATGTTCAGGAACTGATTCTTGGGGATAACGCCTTCGGACTTCAGTCCGGCGTTCACGATAACAGCATCGTTGGTGATATCGAGAACGGTGCCAATCACAATCGCGCCGGAGCGCAGCTGGGTATTGGCGATTGATTGTTCAAAAAGTTCTGCAAAGCTTTCGGTCATGAGTAGAAATTCCCAATCGGCCGGAGCCGATTTCCCTGTGACAACCTCGGTCGCCACCACGGTTAGAGGTTAAAGAAAAGCCCTTGCGGGGCCGGTCAAATTGCAGTGTCGGGGAAGGCGCCGCGCACCCGCTCCAACACCAGATCCAGCACCTCCGTTATGGAAAGTGCCGTCGAATCCACCACCAATGCCCCATCGGGGGCCATGAGCGGTGCCACGCTGCGATTGCGATCACGCGCGTCGCGCTCCTCAATCTCAGCAATAAGGTCGGAGAGTTTAGCATCCAACCCCTTTTCTTTCAACTGCTTATAGCGCCTGTTCGCGCGCTCTCCGGCACTCGCATCCAGAAATATTTTCACCTCGGCGGCGGGGAAAACCACGCTCCCCATATCCCTACCATCGGCCACCAGACCCGGGGGACGCGCGTAATCACGCTGCCACTGCAACAGCGCCTCGCGCACTGCGGGGATGGCCGCCACCTTCGAGGCGTTGTTTCCGGCGGTCTCGGTGCGGATCAGCAGGCTCACATCCCCTCCGTCCAGGTAGATGGCGTCGCCGCGAAACTCCACCTGCATGCCGCGGGCCAGTGCGGCGACCCCCTCCGGGTCGTCGAAGCCGATCCCGGAGCGCTCCACCGCCAGCCCCAGCAGGCGGTACAGCGCCCCGCTGTCCAGGCAGTGCCACCCCAGACGCCCGGCCACGAGCCGGGCGAGGGTTCCCTTGCCGGATCCGCTGGGGCCGTCCACCGTGATCACCCGCGCCATATCAGGCCGCTCCCGCCGCACGGATATCAAGCCCGGCGGCGCGGGCCAGTTCGACGAATCCGGGGAAAGAGGTATCCACGTTAGCGCAATCGTCGATGTGCAGCGCCCCTGCGGCACGCAGCGCGGCGATGGCAAAGGCCATGGAGATGCGGTGGTCACCGTGGCCATTGACCCGCCCTCCGCTGATCGGTCCACCCTGGATGCGGATCCCGTCCGGGGTCGGCTGCGCCCGCACCCCCAGCGCGGAGAGCCCGTCAGCCATCACCTGTATCCGGTCGCTCTCCTTGACCCGCAACTCCTCGGCGCCGGTCAGCAGCGTCTCGCCCTCGGCGCAGGCGGCGGCAACGAACAGCACGGGAAACTCATCAATCGCCAGCGGCACCTGATCCTCGGGGATACGGATGCCCCGGAGCCTGGCCGAACGCACCCGCAGATCCGCCACCGGCTCGCCGCCGACGCTGCGCAGATTGAGCACCTCGATATCGGCCCCCATCAGGCGCAGGATGTTGATCACGCCATCCCGGGTGGGGTTCATCCCCACATGCTCCAGCACCAGATCGGAACCCTCCGCGATAGAGGCGCCGACCAGAAAGAAGGCGGCCGAGGAGATATCCGCGGGGATCTCGATATCGGTCGCTTGCAGCCGCCCGCCCCCTTCGAGGCAGACCCGGCTGCCGTCCCGGTGCACGGGATAGCCGAAGCCCTCCAACATCCGCTCGGTGTGGTCACGGGTCGGTGCCGGTTCGCTGACACAGGTCCGGCCGCCGGCATAGAGCCCGGCCAGCAGTACGCAGGACTTCACCTGGGCGCTGGCCACCGGCATCGGATAGTCGAGCGGAGCGAGGCGCTGCACCGGGTGAATCTCCAGGGGCGCGGTACCGTCCGCGGCGCTGCGCACATCGGCCCGCATCCGCGCCAGCGGTTCGGTGACGCGGCGCATGGGACGACTGGAGAGCGAGCTGTCTCCGGTCAGGGTCAGGCGCAGCCCCTGCCCCGCCAACAACCCTGAAAGCAGGCGCATCGAGGTCCCGGAATTGCCCAGATCGATCGGACCATCCGGCTCCTTGAGGCCATGCATCCCCACCCCATGGATCACCAGCCGCCCGCTGTCGGGCCCCTCGATCCGCACACCCATCCGGCGGAAGGCCCGCAGGGTAGCCAGGGCGTCGGCGCCCTCCAGAAAGCCCGATACCCGGGTCGTGCCCTCTGCCAGGGAACCGAGCATCACCGAACGGTGAGAGATCGATTTGTCCCCAGGCACCCGCAGACGACCACTCAGCCGCCCCCCGGGGTTGACGGTAAAAACGACATTGCTGGTTGAACTCAAATCGATCTCCAGATATCAGCGCTCGGCAAAGGGGGCACAGCTTAGCCGCAACCCCTCGCGATGTAAATAGAAACAAATTTGCAAAACAACGGGTTAGGAAGATCCGTCCGGGAAACGCAACGACCGGTGCGGAATCGGCGCACCGGAGGGGGCCGTCACTCGCGCAGACGCTCGATGGCGAGGACAATCCCGCTCCCGGAGAACTCCACCCGGGCGGCGGTATAGTACTCGACACTATCCCGGTCATACCAGACGCTGCGCAGGGTCAGCCGGGCATTTCCGGCACTGTCGAGATAGTAGATGGGGGTGAGCATGAAATCACTGCCCGACCGCACGCGCGGGCGCAGATAGTACCAGATGTTGGTGGTGCCGGCCTCGCTGGCGCGGGTGAAGACCTCGTGGGGCTCTCCCCAGGCGAGGCGTACCATATCGCGGGTGAAGCCGACATCGATCACACCATCACGGACCATCTGCTGCACGTTCGCTGGAAAGCCGTCGAACAGGGGGGCGTTACGCGCGATCCGCTGATCGCGGATCTCCTGCACCGACATGCAACCGCTCAACAGCAACAGCGCCAGACAGGCAGACAACCAGCGACCGTACATCGCCTTCCCCCTCGCGCCGAAGCCCCCGCGCGGGCCGCTCATCCCGAGATCGGGGCGCGGACCCGCACCACCGGCTGCTCCGGGATGCGGTAGATGAAAAACACGATCCCCAGGGCCAGCGCCACCAATCCGGCACGGACCGGGATGGCCAGCGGCACCAGCAACAGGGTCGCGCTGAAACCGACCAGCACCAGGGCGATGGCGCGCCGCTTGAACCGGCGCTCCATGCAGCGCTGCTCCTCCCAGCGGCGCACCACATCGCCGAACCAGCGGTTCTCCAGCAGCCAGCGGTGCCAACGCTCAGAACTGCGCGAAAAACACCAGGCGGCAAGCAACAGAAACGGGGTCGTGGGCAACAGCGGCAGCAACAGGCCGACCAGTCCGAGGGCCAGGGACAACCAGCCGGATATCAGCAATAGACCGCGTTTCACTTGATCGGCACTCCTCATCCAACGTCCGGTGGCAATACCGTGGTTTCGTAAAGCGTGGCCGAAGGCACGGCGCTTGGCAAGCCCCGCGTGCGGTCTCCGGAATGATACCGGGCATCACTCCGAACCGGGATCAATCCTCCGGGGCGCTCCGCAACAGTATCGGCCGCGCCGCGACTACACCCCGGATCGGCGCCCGCTGGGCCACCCGCGCTACTCCTGTTCAAAGCGCTGCAGCAGACGCTCCAGCCCCTCCTCGTCCAGCACCTCCACCCCCAGACGCCCGGCTGTAGCCAGCTTGGCGCCCGCCTCGGACCCCGCCACCACGAAATCGGTTTTCCTGGAGACGCTGCCGGTAACCTTCGCCCCCAGGGATTGCAGGCGCTCCTTGAACTCGCCCCGGGGGCGGCTCAGGGTGCCGGTGAGCACCACCGTGTGTCCGGCCAGGGGGCGGGCCGCGACGCCCCCCACCGGGGTCTCCCAGCGGATGCCGGCGGCGAGAAGCTGCCCCAGCACCTCCAGGTTGTGGGCCTGCCGGAAGAAGGTGACGACATGCTCGGCAACCACCGGACCAACGTCGGGCACCCCCTGCAGATCCTCTACATCGGCCTGGCGCAGCCGCTCCAGGTCGCCGTAGTGGTTGGCCAGGGCCCGGGCGGTCGCCTCCCCCACCTCACGGATGCCGAGGGCGAAGAGAAACCGGGCCAGGGTGGTGGTTTTGCTCGCCTCCAGGGCCCGAACCAGGTTTTCGGCCGATTTGCCCCCCATGCGCTCCAGCCCGGCCAGGGTCACCGTGTCCAGGCCGAACAGATCCGCAGGGGTGGTGACCAGACCCCGCTCCACCAACTGTTCGATCAGCTTCTCCCCAAGCCCCTCGATATCCATGGCGCGGCGGGCGGCGAAGTGCCGGATCGCCTCCTTACGCTGGGCGGGACAGAACAGCCCGCCGCTGCAGCGCACCGCCGCCTGGTCGGCATCGCCGATCACCTCGGCCCCGCATTCGGGGCAGTGGTTGGGCATGACAAAGGGGACTGCGGCGGCCGGACGCCGCTCGGGGACCACCCGCACCACCTGGGGGATCACATCGCCGGCACGGCGCACAATGACCGTGTCCCCCTCGCGGATATCCTTGCGTCGGATCTCGTCCTCGTTGTGCAGGGTGGCGTTGGTGACGGTGACCCCAGCCACGTTCACCGGCTCCAGCCGGGCGACCGGGGTAAGGGCGCCGGTGCGCCCGACCTGTATCTCGATACGCCGCAGCCGGGTCATCTCCTCCTGGGCGGGGAATTTACGGGCGATGGCCCAGCGCGGGGCCCGAGAGACGAAGCCCAGCGCCTGCTGCTGCTCCAACCGGTCGACCTTGAACACCACGCCGTCGATATCGTAGTCGAGGGCGTCGCGGCGCGCCCCGATCGCGGCGTAGTAGCGATTGCATCCCTCGACCCCCTCCACACACTCCAGTTCGGGGGAGACCGGCAGCCCCCATCCGGCCAGCCTGCGAATACCGCCGCTGTGGCTCTCAGCCAAGGGGCCATCGCTGATCTCGCCAAATCCGTAGCAGTAGAACGCCAGGGGGCGCCGGGCGGCGACTCGCGGATCGAGCTGGCGCAGGGAGCCCGCGGCGGCGTTGCGTGGATTGGCGAATCCCTTCTCGCCGCGCGCGCGCGCGCGCTCGTTAAGGGCTTCGAAACCGGCCCGGGGCATGAAGATCTCGCCGCGCACCTCAAGCAGCGGAGGCCACCCCCCGCCCAGCAGGCGCAGGGGAACGCTGGGGATGGTGCGCACGTTGTGGGTCACATCCTCACCCCGCGTCCCATCGCCCCGGGTGGCGGCCTGCACCAGCACCCCCGCCTCGTAGCGCAGGTTGATGGCGAGGCCGTCGAGCTTGGGCTCGGCGGCATAGATCACCTCCCCTGACGCCTCCAACCGCTCGCGCACCCGCTTATCGAAGGCGCTCATCTCCTGCTCCGAAAAGGCGTTCTCCAGCGACAGCATGGGAACGCGGTGGAGCACCTCGGCGAACACCTCCAGGGGCTCTCCCCCCACCCGCCGGGTCGGGGAGTCGGCGCTTTTCAGCTCGGGGTGGAGCTGTTCGAGCCTCTGCAACTCGCGCAGCAGGCGGTCGTACTCGACATCCGGAATCTCCGGATCGTCCAGTACGTAGTAGCGATAATTGTGGTGGTTGATCCGCTCGCGCAGCAGCGCCGCCCGATCCCGCTCCTCCCGGGTGGCGCTCATTTGGATTTGATCTTGGCCAGATGCACCTGGCGGCGATGCTCCAGGATCTCTTCACGGACATGCTCGATGGTCTGCCGGGTCAGATCGCTGTGGGTCGCATCCTGGAGGCTGCCGTTGAGTTCGGCGGCCAGGCGCTCGGCGCTCATCAGCATGTCGGAGAAGACCTGAAGGCCGTCCAGCGGCCCGGGCAGGCGGGCGAACAGAGTCAGGCCCGGGGTCGAGAAGCCGTCTCCCGGCAGCGCCGGAAAGATCCCCGGCTCGACCAGGCTGGCCATGCTGAAGATCACCGGGCTGTCGGCCCCGTCGAGGTGGCGGTGGAATATCTGCATGTCGCCATAGCGCAGCCCCACCTCGTGGGCCGCGCGATAGATGTCCGCCACCTCCATCCCCTCGTCTCTCGTGACCACGTTGAGCTGCAGGATCTTGCCCGGGAGCTGTTGTGCGGACTGGTCATCCCACTCCTCCCGCTCCACCGCCGAAAAGGAGAAAGCGGTCTGCCCGCCCCCTCCAGTACCGATCGATGGAGGATTCGCGCTGAACGGCTCACTGACCGTCTCATCCAGCCGCTCCAGCTCCTCGTCCAGATCCAGCTCGGGCTCCTCTTCCAGCGCCCCCGGCCCGCGCCCCCTGGCAAACGGGTCCTCGGCCAGTACGCCGAGGGGGTGTCCGGTGCCCTTTTCCGCCTTGCCTGCCCGCTCCTGCAGACTGCGGCTGGTGTTGATCTCGTGCTCGATCGACTCCTGGGCGCGGCGGATGGCGTGTATCTTGGTGCCGAGCTTGCGCTGCCGGTCCCAGAAATAGATCCCGAGGATCAGGCCGATGCCCGCCAGAAAGAGGATTAAACGAAGAATATCGGCATCCATCTGCTTGTGTGTTGCTCTGTTGGGGTTGGTTTCAAAACCAAGAGTGTCGCTACCTCGTGAAAGATTTTGGGACATCCCAGTCCCCAAAATCGACTCGCCAACGCGACAGCCGTTACTGCCCCGACCGTCCTGCGCTCATCACGACTCCGTCCCGCACATTGCAGCAAAGCTGCTCGTGCGCAACTCCGTCATGATGACCACAATGACTCTACGGCGTGTCGGATGCGCTATTTGTATGCCCTACGTCACTCCCTATCGGTCGTAACTGCGGCCATACAACCGCGCCTACGCCTATCGGGGACTAACCGCCTTCGCTTCGCTCTCCATGGCGGTTAGCGGACGCCCGCGCGCACTGCCGGGCCGGGCCTGGGGCGCCGGCTACATCGCCGCCATCTGCGCAGCCTCCTCCACATCCACCGAGACCAGCCGCGAACAGCCCGGTTCATGCATGGTAACACCGGTCAGCTGGTGGGCGATCTCCATGGTGATCTTATTATGAGTGATGAAGATGAACTGAACCCGGTCCGACATCGACTTGACCATGTCGCAAAACCGGCCCACGTTGGCGTCATCCAGGGGGGCATCGACCTCGTCCAGCATGCAGAACGGCGCCGGATTGAGTTCGAAGATAGCGAACACCAGGGCCACCGCGGTCAGCGCCTTCTCGCCGCCGGAGAGCAGATGGATACTGGAGTTGCGCTTACCCGGCGGCCGCGCCATCACCGTCACACCGGTATCGAGCAGATCCTCGCCGGTCAGCTGTAGATAGGCGTGCCCGCCACCAAACAGCTGGGGGAATTTCTCCTGGAGCCCGATGTTGACCTTGTCGTAGGTCTCCTTGAAACGGGTCCGGGTCTCGCGATCGATCTTGCGAATGGCGTTCTCCAGGGTATTCAGGGATTCGGTCACGTCGGTGTACTGGGCATCCAGGTAGGTCATGCGCTCCGACTGCTCCTGAAACTCGTCGATCGCCGCCAGGTTGATCGGCCCAAGACGTTTGATGCGCTGATCCATGCGCTCCACCTCCTCCTGCCAACCCTGTACCGTGGCATCCTCCGCCAAGTCGAGAAACAGCCGCTCGCGCTGAAAGCCGCTCTCGTTGAGCTGCTCCTCAAGGGTCCTGGCGCGCACCAACACCTCCTGGCGGTCCATCTTCGACTGATCCAGGACCGAGCGCACCCGCTGCACCTCCTGCTCGGCCTGGGCGCGGTCATTCTCGCGCCCCCGCAGGCGGGCGTCGATCTCCTCCAGCACCTGGCGTGAACGGCCCAGTTCGGTCTCGACCTCGACACGCCGGGCCAGCTGCCGCTCCAGCTCCCCGGCCTGCTCCAGCATCGGCGCCTGACTTGCCTCCAGGGCCTCCTTCAGCTCCTCGCGGCGGCTCTTGAGGTGTGCCAACTGACCCTGCATGCGATCCAGGCTCTGGCGCAGCGAATCCCGCGAACTGCGCATCGACTCCACGCGCAGCGCGATCTCATGGGCCAGCGAGCGCTGCCGACCCGACTCGGAGCGGATCGCATCCAGCCGCTGGCGTGTCTCGTCACGGCGCTGAATCAGCTCATCGCGGCGCGCCCCCAGGTTCTCCATCTCTTCCAGGGCGCGGTGCAGCGCGGCACGGGCCGTCTCCAGTCTTTCGCGCCCCTCGCCGAGCTGTTCATGCAACTCCTCGATCTCGCCATGGATGTGGCGTGTGCGGTTGGCCAGATGTTCGGCGCGGGTGCGCTTGCTGCTCAGCTTCTGGCGGATCTCGGAGAGGGTGCGGCCCGTCTCGTTCAGCTCCTGCTGAACCTGCTCGCGGCCCTGCTCCGCCTCACGCATGCGCAGGCGCATCGTCTCCACCTGTTCAGCCAACTCCCCGGCCCGCTGCTCCAGGGTCTCGATCTGTTCGGCCAGCCGACGGATCTCCTCGCCACGCTCCAGCACCCCGGCGGTGCCGCCCTCGTCACGGCAGAGCCGCAGCCAACCGGCGCCGAGCCAGACACCGTCGCGGGTGACGATCGACTCTCCGGGGCCTAGGTGCGGACGTTGTTGCAGGGCCTGGTCAAGGGTCTGCGCCGTGCGCACCCCCCCCAGCACCCCATCCAGGGGCCAGGGCGCGCGCACCTTCTCCAGGATCCCCCCCAGGGGCGCGGCAGCGCGCGCGGCCGGGGCGCCTCCGTCAAACAGGGTGATACTGCCCCGCTCCAACGCGGCCAGCTCACGGCCCGGCTCATCAAGCCCCTCGACACAGACCGCCTGCAGATGAAAACCGAGCACCGTCTCCACTGCCCGCTGCCAACCCGCCTCGACCTCGATGCGCTCGGCCAGCCGCGCCGCCTGGTGCAGCCCCCTGCGCTCCAGCCACTGTGTGGTCTCCCCCTCCTCCTTACCGAGCGCCGCCTGTTGCAGGGCCTCCAGCGAGGCGTGACGCCCGCGTGCGGTCTGCAGGGTGGCGCGCGCCTGATCCAGATCGTTGCCGGCATTGGCGCTCTGCTCGCGCAGGGTGACCAGCTGGTCGAGCATCCCGGCAAGGCGCTCCTGCAACCGGAGTTCGCGCTCCTGGCACTGCTCGTCACGCATCTCCAGTTCACCGATCTCCTGTTGCAGCTGGGGATCCTCAAGGCGTGCCGCCTCCTCACCCAGCTTGCCGATGCGCCGCTGTACGTTCTGCTCCTGCTGTTCGATGTGGTTGATCCGGGTCCGCTCCACCTGAGCCGTCTGGGCCGGTTCCGCGGCCTGACGGTTGAACTGTTCCCAATCGCCCTGCCAGGTCTGCATCGCCTGCTCCGCCTCGTTCAGGCGCTGCGCCGAGTCGACTTCAATCTCCTTCGCCTCCTCAAGCCGCGGCTCCTCCTCCTCCAGGGTGGCGATCAACTCTTCCAGGCGGGTCTGATCCTGCTGGCGGTGGTCGGTGGACTCCTGCCAGGCCTGTTCGGTCTGCAACAGATCCTGCTTGATCTGGTTGCGGCTGTCCCTGGCGAACTGGATCGCCTGCTCCAGACGGGCGATCTCGCCACCCACCGCATAGAAGCGCCCCTGCACCTCGTTGAAGTGCTCGTTGGTCTCCGCATGACCCTCGCGATTCTGCTCGATCTCCGCCTCGAAGCGACGCTGCCGGGCAATCGCCGCCTCCAGGTCGGTCTGCTGCTCGGAGATGACCCGTTCGCGCCGCCCCAGCTCCTGGTCCAGGGCGCGCCAACGCAGGGCCAGCAACTCCGCCTGTATCTTGCGTTCCTGCTCCTTGTACTCCTTGTAGCGCTCGGCGGTGGCCGCCTGACGCTTGAGGTGCTGCAGCTGCTTCTCCACCTCCTCGCGCAGGTCGTTCAGACGATCAAGATTCTCCCGGGTGTGTTTGATGCGGTTTTCGGTCTCGCGCCGCCGCTCCTTGTATTTGGAGATACCGGCGGCCTCCTCCAGGAAGGCCCGCAGATCCTCGGGCTTGGCCTCGATCAGGCGCGAAATCATCCCCTGTTCGATAATGGAATAACTGCGCGGCCCCAGACCGGTGCCCAGAAACAGGTCGGTGATATCGCGCCGCCGGCACTTGACCCCGTTCATGTAATAGTTGGACTGTCCGTCCCGCGAAACCTGCCGTTTCACGGCGATCTGGGCGTACTGGGCGTACTGCCCCCCGGCGCTGCCGTCGGCATTGTCGAACACCAGTTCGATACTGGCACTGCCCACCGGCTTGCGGCTGGTGGAGCCGTTGAAGATGACATCGGCCATGGAGGCGCCGCGCAGCATCTTGGCGGAGGTCTCACCCATCACCCAGCGCACGGCATCGATCACATTCGACTTGCCACAGCCATTCGGACCGACAATACCCACCAGATTGCTCGGCAGATGAACGGTAGTCGGATCGACAAACGACTTGAATCCGGCGATTTTGATCTTCTCTAGACGCATAGGGCGCTAAGATACCCCCACAAGGTTCCGCTGACAAGGGAGCTTGTATGTAATAAAATACGCGAGAATAATTCAGTATTTAACTGAATATAATGTGTTTTTATATTTTTTAGTTCAATAACTGTACAGCCTTGCCTGGCCCTTCAGGGTGCGCTCCGAGTCGCGTATAATTGCGCCCTTTGCACCCGGAGCAACCCCAATGCCCAGCCAGCCCAGCAAGACACTGGAAACCTTCGACAACCCGACACCGGAGCGGGACTATACCATCCGCATACGGGTTCCCGAATTCACCTGCCTCTGCCCCAAGACCGGCCAGCCCGATTTCGCCGAACTGACCATCGAATACATTCCCGAGGCGCGCTGTGTCGAGCTGAAATCGCTAAAGATGTATATGTGGTCATTTCGCGAAGAGGGCGCCTTTCACGAGGCGGTGACCAACCGCATCCTCACCGATCTGAGCGCGGCCACCGAGCCCCGCTTCATGCGCCTCAGTGCCGACTTCTACGTACGTGGCGGCATCTACACCAAGGTGGTCGCCGAACACCGGGCCCCCGGCTGGGAACCGCCGGTTCCGGTGCACCTGCCCTAGCCTGGATATCCCAACCCCCCTCAACAGGGTGCAACGGGGCCGATGTTCAAACCTCCCACCGGGTGGGTGTCCATGCCCTGATGCCCTGATGCCCTGATGCCCTGTCATCCGTGCCCTGCCAGCCTTGAAAAAACCGGTCAAGCTTTTTGTTTGTCTTGCCCTTGTTTCTCAAGGGGGTGCAAGCAATTGCATTCTGCTACCCCATGCTCGTTGATTCCCATAGGCGCCGCCGAGATACCCATAAACACCCCCCTCTGATAGATAAGTGTTTTCTATAGGCGAATAGGCCGAAAAAAATATACTATTTCCATCCAGTCCATCTGGTTTGTACCGGAGGTAGTCATGCTGAAAGTCGCTGTATCCCCCATTCGGGAGCGGGGCCAGATCAGTCTGGGCGTCGGCCTCCTTCTGACCCTGCTCACCCTCACCTCAGGGGGGGCCATCTACCATTACCAGAACCAAACGATCGAACTGTCTCGGCAGCTCGACGGTCTGCAGCGCGACCGCGCCGAAGCGCGCGGAGAACAACAGCGCCTCAATGGGTTGCTTCAGGAGCGGGAGCGGGAGTTGGAGATGGTGCGCGGGGAGCGACAACGAGACGCCGAGACCATTGCCTCACTGCGACAGAACGGGGACGCAATGGAACAGCGGGCCGAGGCGGCAGAACAGTTGCTGAGCCGGGAGCAGACAGCGCTGACCGGGCTCCGGCAACAGTTGGTGGTGGCCCATGAGCAGATGGAGCAGACCCTGCTTCAGCAACGGGAGGAGCGCGAGCAGATAGAGAAGACCCTGCAACAGCAACAGGACGAGCGTCAGCGGGTCGAGCTGAGCCTGCAACAGGGGCGGGACGAGCTGTCCCGCATCACCCGGGAACAGGCCCGTCTGTCCGAGCAGAAGCGCACCCTGGAAGATCAGCTGGCCCAGGGCGGCGAGGTCAACCGGGGGCTGCGGGAGGAGAACCGGGAACTGCGGGAGCGGCTCGCGCAGTTGCAGACCCAACTGGAGGCCCTGAACCTGGACCAGGAGCAGCTGCAGCAGTTGCAGGAGCATCTGGCACGGGAGCGAAGCCGGGTGCGCCAGTTGCATGACCGCACGGCGGACCTGCAGGAGAGCAATCAATCGCTGAAGCAACGGCTTGACCAGGTCAATCAGACCCTGGAGAAGGAGCTGAGCGCCAAGCAGATGACCATCAAGCGTTTCCAGCAGCGCCTGGAGATCACCCTCCTCGACAGCATGCTCTACCCGTCCGGCTCCGCGCGGCTCTCACCCCAGGGCCGAAATGCCCTGCGGCAGCTGGCCCCGTTACTGCGCCAGAGCGCGCCACGGGTGATCCAGGTCTCCGGGCACACCGACAACCGTCCGTTCCGCCAGGATGTAACCAGCCCTTACGGCAACAACTGGGCCCTCTCCTCGGCCCGGGCCACCGAGGTGGTGCGCTATCTGATCAACGAGGGTGTGGGAGCCGAGCGTCTGGTGGCCCTGGGCCACGCGGACACCCGGCCGGTTGGGGACAACGAGACCCCCGAGGGGCGCTCCCAAAACCGTCGCATCGAGATCTTCGTGCGGGGTGGAGACGAAGGGTAGCCTCCGAAGCGCGCGCGGCTATCCCTCTTCGGCGATACCGCCGAAGGTGTCGATCAGACGCGGGATAAAGCGGCCCAGCTCCAGGCTCATCAGGGCGAAGTCGACGTCGAAGCGGGTCGCGGCATCCTCGGCCTCGGCCGCCTCCTCCAGGATCACGTCCAGGAAGCGCAGGCGCTTGATCGCCAGCTCCTCGGTCAGCACCAGGGCCAGGCGTTCATGCCACTCCACGGCCAGCCGCGCGACCTGTTTGCCGGCCTCCAGGTGGGCCTGAATCTCTCCGCCCGCCAGGTCCTGGCGACGGCAGCGTACCACCCCGCCCTCCTCCACGGTGTCGCGCAACTCGCACTCGTCCTGGATCTGAAACTCCCGGACCGGCCGCCCTGCGAGCCAGGCGGTCATCACCGACGCAGGCGACTGCGCCACCTCCAGGGGCTTCAGCGGAAAGCTCCCAAGGGTCTCGCGCAGCAGCGTGATCAGCTCCTCGGCCCGCTTGGCGCTGGCCGCGTCCACCACCAGCCAGCCGTGCTCGCCGTCGATATAAGCGTAGGTCGACGATGCCCTGGTAAAAGCCCTCGGCATCAGTTCCGTAAGGATGTTCTCCTTTAGCTCCATCTGCTCGCGGCGGCGCACCTTGCGGCCCTCGGCCTCCTCGATCTCCGCCACCCGCTGCGCAAGGTGCTCCCTGACCACCGCCGTGGGCAACACCCGCTCCTCGCGGCGTGCGCACACCATGGTGCAGGCGGCCACCGCATGGGTCAGCAGTTCGGCGTCGCGTCCCAGGGGGGGGGCCCAACCGATGGTCGACATCTCCAGGCTGCCGCATTCGCGGGTCACCCGTTCACACAGGGCCTCGTGCAACTGTTCCGGGGTAAGGGTGAAGGGCTGGCTCAGACGGTAGATGAGGAGGTTTTTAAACCACATGGACGGGGCTCCGGGGAAAAGCCGGGATTATCCCGGATCGGGACGCACGATGCCAACCCCGTCTCACGCCCCGGCCAGGCGCACCGGCTGACGACGCGGGCCCCAGTCGCCCGGTCCGGCGCTGTCGAATACCCCGGCGCAGCGGCTCCCGCAGAAACGGCACGTTCCGTCGGCGGTGAGGTTCCAGCGCCCCAGTCGATACCAGTCGCGCTCGATCAGAAGTTCTCCGCAGCGGTGGCAGAAGGTGCTGCCACCCACCCGGTCATGCACATTGCCGGTGTAGGGGTGGCGCACACCGTTGTCCAGGGCGATCCTGCGGGCGCGCCCGAGAGTGGCCGGGGGCGTGGGCGGGGTATCACGCATCTTCCAATCGGGATGGAAGGCGGTAAAGTGCATCGGCACATCCGGCCCCAGGTGCTCGACGACCCAGGCGGTCATCCGGTCGAGCTCGTCATCGGAGTCGTTCTGGCCCGGAATCAGCAGGGTGGTCAATTCAATCCAGACCCCGGTTTCATGCTTCAGATAGATCAGGTTGTCCAGCACCGGCTGCAGGTGTCCGCCGGTGAGCTTATGGTAGAAGCGCTCGCTGAACGCCTTCAGATCGACATTCGCCGCATCCATGTGGGCAAAAAACTCCGCGCGCGGCTGCCCCGCAGAGATGTAGGCAGCCGTGACGGCAACGGTGCGGATTCCCTGCTCATGGCAGGCCTGGGCGGTGTCGATGGCGTACTCGTGGAAGATCACCGGATCGTTGTAGGTAAAGGCGACGCTGCGGCAACCCAGCTCGGCGCTCCTGCGGGCGATCAGCCGGGGTGAGGCGGCGTCGGCCAGGGTGTCCATCTGGCGTGATTTGCTCATATCCCAGTTCTGGCAAAAACGGCAGGAGAGGTTGCAGCCGGCTGTGCCGAACGAGAGGATCGGGGTACCGGGCAAAAAGTGATTGAGGGGCTTCTTCTCCACCGGGTCGATGCAGAACCCGCTGGAGCGCCCATAGGTGGTGAGGACAATCCTGCCCCCCCTGCAGGCACGCACGAAGCAGAGCCCCTGCTGGCCCTCCTTGAGCCGGCACGCCCGGGGGCAGAGGTCGCACTGCACCCGGCCACCCTCCAGGGCATGCCAGAAGCGGGTAGGATAAGCGGTCTGGATGTTCTCCATGCCCTGAAGCATAGGCAGATTGCGCCCCTCCACCCTTGATTTTTCACCGTTTGAGTTACACAGTTAAGTGAGCAGTCTGTCGGACTGCTCCGCTTTTCTGTCGCCCCTGACAAGTCGTGCCAGTGTCACCGGGTGGGGAGTGCGGGCCGGATCGCCTTCGCTTGAGGATCGCGCTGATGAAAAAGATTCACCTGCCCGCCGTCGCGGGACTCTTCTATCCGGCCAGCCCGGAGCAGCTCAGGGACGATGTCCGCGGCTTCATCGCCGGGGGGAAAAATGCCGACATCCCCACCCCCAAGGCCCTGATCGCACCCCACGCGGGCTACATCTACTCCGGACCCATCGCCGGCAGCGCCTACGCCCAGTTGGAGGAGGCCGGGCAGCTGATCAAGCGCGTGGTCCTGCTGGCCCCCTCCCATCGCCTGGCCTTCCACGGTATCGCCTACAGCAGCGCGGACTATTTCCAGACCCCGCTGGGAGAGGTCGAGGTGGACACCGATGCCCTGGCCTCGATCACCGACCTGCCGCAACTGCATCTGATCGACCAGGCGTTTGAGCATGAACACGCCCTGGAGGTGCATCTGCCCTTTTTGCAGGAGTCGCTGCCCGGCTTCCGCCTGGTGCCATTTCTGGTCGGAGACGCCGGTGGCGAAGAGGTGGAGCAGCTGCTGGAGCGGCTCTGGGGAGGAGCCGAGACACTGATCGTTATCAGCTCGGACCTCTCTCATTACCACGAATACACGCAGGCCCGGGAGATGGACAGCGCCGCGACCCGCGCCATAGAACAGCTCGATCCGGCCGCCCTGTCGCGCGACCACGCCTGTGGCCGCAATCCGATCAAGGGGCTGCTGCTGGCCGCCCGCAGGCACCACCTGCGGGCCCTGACCCTTGATCAGCGCAACTCCGGCGATACCGCCGGACCCCGTCACAAGGTGGTCGGCTATGGCGCCTACGCATTCTACTGAGGTTGTGGAATCGATCTCCCCACAGGGGCGGGAGACCCTCCTCGACCTCGCCGTGGCTTCGATTCGCCATGGACTCGACGGTGGCGGACCGCTACCCATCGACAGCAGTGCCTATTGCGCTGAATTGCGGGCCCGACGCGCCTGCTTCGTCACCCTCAACCGCCACCATGCCCTGCGTGGCTGCATCGGCCACCTTGAGGCGTTCCAGCCCCTGGTCAGCGACGTGGTCGAGAGCGCCCACTCGGCCGCCTTCGGCGATCCGCGCTTCCCGCCCCTGAGCGAGCCCGAGCTGGGGGATCTGGAGATCCACATTTCGGTCCTCACCCCAAGCCAGGAGATGGCCTTCGCATCGGAGCAGGATCTGATCGCGCAGCTACACCCGGGCGTGGACGGTCTGATTCTGGTGGAGGGGGGACGCCGGGGCACCTTTCTGCCCTCGGTCTGGGAGCAACTGCCACGCCCTGAGCTATTTATCAGGCACTTGAAGCAGAAGGCGGGACTGCCGCCCGACCACTGGTCGGAGCAGATCAGGATCTTCCGCTACCGGACCGAGTCATTCGGACGGCCCTGAGCCGGACAGGCAGTCACCCACCGAGCCGCTGGCACAGCGGCGTCCATCGACCCAGACGGCGCGGTCAAGGCGGGCCCCTTCCAGGGTCGCGGCCCCGATATTGGCGCCTTTCATGTCGGCATAGCTGAGATCAGCCATGCTGAGATCGGCATAGGAGAGGTCGGCGTTGCGCAGTCCCGCCCCCTTCAGACGCGCCCCGCGCAGTTCGGCGTAACTGAGATCGGCGCCGCTGAAGTCACCGTAGCGCAGATCCCCGCCGTTGAGGCGACTGCCGGTAAACCGGGCATCGCGCATCACGGCATTGTTGAGATTGGCCCCGTTCAGATCGGCGGATTCGGCGGCAAGCCCGTCCTGCCGACAATTCTGCCAGTTGACACCGGGGGCTGCGGCGGCCATGCAATCGGGGTCAGACCCCGACTCCGGCAGTCCGGTGAACAGTCCGTATCCCACCGCCAGGATCACCAGCAGGGAGACGGTTGCGGCGGCCAGCACCGGGATGCTTCCGCCCCGCGCGCGCTCCTCGCGCAGCCTTGTCTTCGACTCGCGCAAGCGCTTGAGCTGTTCATCCTCCTCATTGCGACGCTCGCCCCTGCGCCGCTCGGCGAACTTCACATCATCGGCGGCGGTGCGCCGGTCACGCCCATCCCGCTCATCCTCTCGGCTGCGGCTGCTGAGAAACTCCTCAATCCCGCGCCCCTCGGCCAGGGCCCGCCGCACCTCCGGGGGCATCATCTCCGGTACCTCGGAGAGGCTCATCCAATGCCGCCCGTCGCGGCTCACCTGGTCACTGAGGCGAACCCTGCCCAGCAGCAGGAAGCGGCGCATGGCACCGCTCGGAAAGGGCCCCTTGGCCGCCCCCTTGCGCCGCACGTACCAGAGGGTCTGGCGGCCCTGCTCTGTGGATTCTTCGCCCATATCGATCTTTATATTCCTTTTGTCAATGCTTCGCCAGTTCGGACGATAACTTTACCGGTATTGGCATACACTTAGAGCCATGGAGATTCACGATCTCAGACACCCGCCACGCCTCCACTCCGGGCCCCGCCCGGACAGCGCGAAGCAGACCCTGAGCCCGGGTCAGATCCTGAAGGCCAGCGTTGTGCGGGCGACGGAGGATCAGCGCGCCATCCTACGCATCGCCAACCTCGAAGTGGAGGTCAGAACCCCGCTTACCCTGAAGCCGGGAGAGCGTCTGCTGCTGAGCGTGATCAAGGGTGGCAGGCTGCCGCAGATGCTGCTGCTCGGGGGGGAGGCGGGCGGCGGCGGAGTGGAGGCCAGGGCGCTGCGTGCGATCCTGCCCCGGCAGGCCCCCCTGGGCCTGCTGCTGGAGCGGCTGCGCAGTCTGCTGTCCGACCCCTCCGCAACGGCACCCCGACCCTCGGCGGCGGAGAGGCACCGCCACGACGGAACCCGCCACCCCACCGCCGCACACAGCCCACACCGCCCGCCCCCCGGAACGACCATTGCGGAGATCGCCCGCTCCACACAACCGCTCCCGGCGAGTCCAGATGCAAAACCCGCCGCGGGCAGCCCCCTCAAACCTCTCCGGGGAGGCGCCGCCGAGGCCCTTCCCCCCGGGCGCGCCGAGCGCGCCCCCGCCATACCGCCGACCCTGACCGGTCGCGCCAGGATCTACAGCGAAAACGGCCCATCCCCCCCCGTGCCGCCCGGGCCACCATACGCCGCGCAGAGAACAACACACAGCGCTCCGGCGATCCGCACCGAGCCCGCCGGGCCGCTGCTGCGACAGCCTTCGGCGCCCCCCGTCGATCCGACGGCCGGCCTCTCCCGGACGCCTCCCCCGCAGACACGGGAGCACGTCGCAGAGCCTCAAAGGCATCTCCAGCATGCGCAGACGGCGCGGGCGAGCGTCACCGGAGAGCCCGCCCCACGCCTCGCCGATCTGCTGGAGCGGTTGTCCGGCCACGCCCTGGAGACACCCGCCCGTGCCATCCCCGAGCGGCTGCGCCAGGCCCTCGACCAGTCGGGTCTGTTCCTTGAGGCCGGTCTGGCCCGGGGTGGTGCGCCGGTGGGCAGCGACTTCAAGGTCAACAAGAGTGTCGCTACCTCGTGAAAGATTTTGGGACATCCCAGTCCCCAAAATCGACTCGCCAACGCGACAGCCGTTACTGCCCCGACCGTCCTGCGCTCATCACGACTCCGTCCCGCACATTGCAGCAAAGCTGCTCGTGCGCAACTCCGTCATGATGACCACAATGACTCTACGGCGTGTCGGATGCGCTATTTGTATGCCCTACGTCACTCCCTATCGGTCGTAACTGCGGCCATACAACCGCGCCTACGCCTATCGGGGACTAACCGCCTTCGCTTCGCTCTCCATGGCGGTTAGCGCCTGCTGCAACTGCTGCTGTTGCTCAAAAGCACCCCGCCCGGTCAGCTGTTCGAGCAGGCCCCTCCAGGGCGTGAGCCCGCCGCCACCCGCCAGGGCAGCGGTGATTTCTCCGGGGTACCACGCCTTCTCGCGGAGTTGCGCGGCCATGCCGAGAGCGCCCTGGCACGTGTGCAACTGCACCAGCTCGCCTCGCTTCCGACGGACGATCCACCCAAACAGGTGTGGCAGTTTGAACTGCCCATCAACCGTCAGGAGGAGACCGATAATTTTCTGTTGCGCATTGAGCGTGACCCGGACAACGGGCAGGCGGAGGAGACCGGACAGCCCTGGCGCGTAAACCTGGTATTCGACCTGGAACCATTGGGTCCGGTAACGGCCCGGATCAGTCTCCAGGAGAAGCGGGTCACCACCCGGTTCGTGGCCGAACGGGAGTCCAGCGCCACCAGGATCGAACAGGCACTGCCGAGCCTGGACGCGGCGCTGACCGGAGTCGGTCTTGAGGTGCTCACCCTCTCGGCCAGCCAGGGCGAGGCCGAAGAGCAAGACCCCACCCCGCCCGGCATCCGGTCACTGGTGGACGAACAGGCATGAGCAAAACCTACGATCAGTACCCAGACACCGCCGTGGCGCTGCTCTACGACGGCCGCAACGCGCCCCGGATCACCGCCACCGGCCAGGGCGAAGTGGCGGCGCGGATCTTCGCCCTCGCGCAGCACCACGGCGTTCCCCTGCAGAACGACCCGGAACTGGCGGCGATACTGGCCCAAATTCCCCTGGGCGATGAGATACCGGAGGCCCTCTACCGCGCCATTGCCGAGGTGATCGCCTTCGCCTATCTGGTCTCCGGCAGGCTGCCCCCCGGCTACTCGGAACCGGAGTAACGGGGCTGGCCCGGTCCACAAAGCGCGTTGACAGCGCCTTCCAATCGTAGGACAAATAGCCCCAGCCCATATCACCCGAACGGTCGCCATCCCGCGACGGGGGAGAAATTCGTATGCTCCACTCATCCATCCGCTGCGGCCTGGCGCTCACCCTGCTCCTCGCCAGCGTCCACAGCCAGGCCCTGTCACCCGAGGCGCTGGAGGGCAAGGCGTTCTATCCGGCCTGCCATGTGTGCCACAATCCCCAGATGGATCCACCCCTGGGTCCACCCATGTGGGGTGTGCAGCGGCGCTACCGCAACGCCACCCTGGACGAGGAGGATTTCATCGAGCGCATGGCCGGCTTCGTCAGGGCCCCCAGCCTGGAGCAGGCGATCCACGACGAGGCGCTGCGACAGCTCGGGCTGATGCCGCCGATGCCGCTGCCGGACGAAATGCTGCGCAAGATCGCGCGCTATATCCTCGAAGAGACGTTCGCCCCCCCCTGCGCCCACTGGGAGATCGCGGTCAAGCGGGCGCTTGCGCAGGGGGACCCGGCACACGCCGAAAAGGACCGGAACATGCTCAACCGGTTCTGTAGATAAACACGGGAGAACCGATGGACGAGAAGCAGCTGATAGAGTACCTGCAGCCGGTGATTGGATTATTCGGGGACTACCCCTCCCTCAAGGCCCTGGTCGTCCTGTTCATCTCGATCACCCTGGCCAACCTGATCGCGTTGATCATCACCCGTTTACTGAGACGCATCACCAGCCGCACCCGCAACCGGCTCGACGACAGAATCGTGGAGCTGCTGCACCGGCCACTGGTCTGGACGGTGATCCTGGCGGGTCTGTTGCTGGCGCTGTCGCTGCTCACCCCCGGCGAACGGATCGACACGCTGATCCGCTCCTCGGTGGCGACCCTGCTGATCATCAAGAGTGTCGCTACCTCGTGAAAGATTTTGGGACATCCCAGTCCCCAAAATCGACTCGCCAACGCGACAGCCGTTACTGCCCCGACCGTCCTGCGCTCATCACGACTCCGTCCCGCACATTGCAGCAAAGCTGCTCGTGCGCAACTCCGTCATGATGACCACAATGACTCTACGGCGTGTCGGATGCGCTATTTGTATGCCCTACGTCACTCCCTATCGGTCGTAACTGCGGCCATACAACCGCGCCTACGCCTATCGGGGACTAACCGCCTTCGCTTCGCTCTCCATGGCGGTTAGCGTCTGATCTTCAGCGCCTGGAACATCGACATGACCGCCTGGCTCGCCTCGGCGGGCATTGCCGGTATCGCCGTCGGTTTCGCCGCCAAGGACACCCTGGCCAACCTCTTCTCCGGCGTCTTCATCCTCGCCGATTCACCCTATAAGATCGGCGACTACGTGGTCCTCGACAGCGGCGAGCGGGGCAAGGTGACCCACATCGGCATCCGCAGCACCCGCATCCTGACCCGCGACGATGTGGAGGTGACCATCCCCAACGCCATCATGGGCAATAGCCGCATCGTCAACGAATCCGGCGGCCCTCATGAAAAGTACCGGGTCAGGGTCCAGGTGAGCGTCGCCTACGGATCCGATATCGATCGCGTCAAGGCGGTGCTGATGGAGGTCGCGCAGGGTTGTGATCAGATCTGCACGGACCCCGAGCCCCGGGTTCGCTTCCGGCTCTTCGGCCCCTCCGGCCTGGACTTCGAACTGCTGTGCTGGATCGACCACCCGGAACTCAGGGGACGGATCCTGGAACAGCTCAACAGCAGCGTCTACAAGCGCTTCATGGCCGATTCGATCGAGATCCCCTACACCAAGCAGGACCTCTACATCAAGGAGTTCCCCCACCCCGCAGCAGACGATTGATGCCACACCCCGGCGCGCCGGTGAAATACCTCCGCTCAACGTATCCGGTACCTGTAGTGGCAGGTGGTGCAGGCCGCCGTGATCACCCCCAGGGCATCGTAGGCCTGGTCGAGATCCCCTCTGCGGGTCCGCTCCGCGAAACGGCTTGCAGCGGTGTGCATCCGGGTACCGATCGTGCGCATCTCCTCTGGGATCAGGGGCGCCATGTAGTTGGCGCTATGGGATGCCGGGGAACTCAGACCGATTCGTGTTTCGGCCGCGTTCGCGGCCATCTCGAAATCACCCTCGGAAAGGTGCTTTAGCAGATCCAGCAGGGTCTGGAGATGATCTCGCATATTCACGATCACCCCATCCCGGATCTCATCCGGGAGCTTTACGAACTCCCGCTTGTCGGCCGCCAGGGCAACCGGCGCGTTCAACACAGCCGCAACGACGGCACCCCCGATCAATCGCGCATATTTTTTCATGTTTCATCTCCTCTCATCCAGAATCCCGGGCCTCGGCGGCCGTGACGAGCGTACGCGATAAAATGTTTCGCGTTCTGAAAGCATATCGGGAGGGGATGAACTGAAGCTGAAAAGCGGACGGGCGCCGCCGGAGCGACCGGCAGCGCCCCGGTGCGTCACTCCGCAGGCAGTGTCCGCAGGTACTTCACAAGATCCAGCGAGACCTGCATATCGAAGGCCCGCATCGATGGCATCTCGGCACCCGGCTGACCGTTGACTATCTTGTGCAGCACCTCCCAGGGGTTGCTGCGGGCCACCTTGCCCAGGGGGGGTGCGGTATCCTCCGCCTTGCCATCCAGACCGTGGCAGTTGGCGCAGACCGTCTCGTAATAGACCTGGCCGCGTGCCGCATCTGCATCGACCGGATCACCGCTGGTCGAATCGATATACGGTGCCATATCGATTACACCGTGGCGCAGAAAGTTGGCCAGATCCCGCGCATCATGCTCGTCAAGCATCGCCTCGCCATAGCCGTGATTGGCATCCCGCAATATCCGCTGCATGTGATCGGCGGCATCGCTGCCCAGTACGCCCGCAACGCCGGTAAAGTGCTTGCCCTTGGCGTAGATCCCGTCGCGGCCCTTGTAGTCCCACCCATGACACTCCTTGCAGCGCCAGTCACTGGCCTTTTTCCCCTTGTACTTTCCCGTATCGGGATAGGCGGGATTGGCAGCCTTCGGCGAGGGACGATCCGCCTCCTTGAACCACTTGTCATATAGCCGACCCCCACGGGAGGTGGAGTACTCGATACTGCTGTCGGCACAGGCGAATCCGGGAAGCGTCAGCAGAACGCCCAGGCAGGCCAGGTGAAATCTCTTCATCATTAACTCTCCTTTAATCGATGTGGGTTTGCTACATTGATCCGGGGGCTGCCGGATTGGCCCGTTTACAGGGACAATTACCGGGGGCAAATCCAGCCGACAGATCGGGCAAGGCGAATGGCGGGTCTATGTCACGGACCCGAACGGCCGGCTTGATCACCACGGGGGGTGTGCGATCAGCCCTTCTCAAACCCGGCAGGCGCCGGGGTGGAACAGCGTGGAAATCTACACCTGGAGTCTTAAAGCGGGCTTAACCCGCAAAGGGAACCAGGCTATTGAAGCTACCGGACAAACCCGGTTGCAGGATCTTCCCATACCGCGCGAAACCACCAGGGCGCATGGGGGATCATGCAGGGTGCGTCGTCAGATACCCCCCTGCCGCGGAACAGCAACGGGTGTGAATCGGCTGAACCCCGTATCTCTGGGACAACCAGCGGAGCGACAGCCACTCCTCCGGATGACTCCGTCCACGGACCGGGCAATGCGGGCTAAGGATCTCTTAAGGTTCCCGATACAGAATCGATGCCTCCCCGCATCCCATGCCCCGGGTTCGGGACTGTTAATGGGTAATAACGATGCGACTGCTGCTTATTGAAGACGATCAGATCCTCGGAAACGCGATTCAGACCGGGCTCAACGCCTCGGGAAACGCCGTCGACTGGGTGGAGGATGCGGAGTCGGGTGAACACGCGCTGCGTGCCGAGGAGTACGACGCGCTGATCCTGGATCTCACCCTTCCGGGCAAGGACGGGCTGGTTCTGCTGAGTGAAATACGACAGAGCGGCAATCAACTTCCGGTACTGATCCTGACCGCCCGGGACGCCATCCCGGACCGGGTCGTAACTATTCAGCTCATTTTGCCATGATTAGCCACATCAGGCTTTATCCAATTCCATGAAGTCTGGATTCTTGCCTTGAAAAAGCAATGCCAATGCTTCTGTGGCTGAGACGCCCTGCTTACGGCAAGTTGACAGGTAGCTGCGAACTCGACAGAAGATCTTCGCTCCCTCCATGGATCGGAAGCAACCAGATATTTTCAAGACCAACGTGACTAAAACATAGCGGAGATTCACACAGGACACATTTATTCAAGAGTGTCGCTACCTCGTGAAAGATTTTGGGACATCCCAGTCCCCAAAATCGACTCGCCAACGCGACAGCCGTTACTGCCCCGACCGTCCTGCGCTCATCACGACTCCGTCCCGCACATTGCAGCAAAGCTGCTCGTGCGCAACTCCGTCATGATGACCACAATGACTCTACGGCGTGTCGGATGCGCTATTTGTATGCCCTACGTCACTCCCTATCGGTCGTAACTGCGGCCATACAACCGCGCCTACGCCTATCGGGGACTAACCGCCTTCGCTTCGCTCTCCATGGCGGTTAGCGATGGACGCTACAACCCCGAAAAAATGATCGTCGCCCCGCTAACAGTTACCGGCCTGCCTAGTTCTCGGCTAATACCCTAGTCTGGTTGTACGGTATTTGTGGTCACCTAATGGTTTATGAAACATTCGGGTTAGGTGATGTACGCTGTCATGAGGCGACTAAAAGAATGATGCTGCCCCGCGGGCACACTGCCAATAAAAATCTTTCAGCGAGCCTAATATCAGCGCCTGGAGTGTGAATAACGATGGTCTGAGATTTGTTGCTAAGACTGGAAGATTTTCGCAAAAAACCTGTCAAGCACTTTTTTCGATTTTGTATGGTGAATAGTTACACCCGAATTATTCATAAAAAAGGGCGCACCTCGTTCAACCAATTGATATAATTGGTATTTCGCCAAAAACGCTTCGGTGAAGCTAAACGAGGTCGCCCCATGTCCAAGTCTACCCAAGAACCGCTGAGATTTCTCCCCGTTGATGAGAGTGCCCACGTAATCTGATGTGGTGATCATCTGATTATTTGATGGCAGTAAACACAACGGCCGATGACCTGTCTTAGCCCGAATGTTTCATAAACCATTAGGTGACCACAAATACCGTACAACCAGACTAGGGTATTAGCCGAGAACTAGGCAGGCCGGTAACTGTTAGCGGGGCGACGATCATTTTTTCGGGGTTGTAGCGTCCATCGCTAACCGCCATGGAGAGCGAAGCGAAGGCGGTTAGTCCCCGATAGGCGTAGGCGCGGTTGTATGGCCGCAGTTACGACCGATAGGGAGTGACGTAGGGCATACAAATAGCGCATCCGACACGCCGTAGAGTCATTGTGGTCATCATGACGGAGTTGCGCACGAGCAGCTTTGCTGCAATGTGCGGGACGGAGTCGTGATGAGCGCAGGACGGTCGGGGCAGTAACGGCTGTCGCGTTGGCGAGTCGATTTTGGGGACTGGGATGTCCCAAAATCTTTCACGAGGTAGCGACACTCTTGTGCTTGCCCCGTTTGATCCTGAATGGGATTATTATCGCACGGGTTTTTAGAACAGAATTTTAGGTGATGTACGCTGTCATGAGGCGACTAAAAAAATGATGCTGCCCCGCGGGCACACTGCCAATAAAAATCTTTCAGCGAGCCTAATATCAGCGCCTGGAGTGTGAATAACGATGGTCTGAGATTTGTTGCTAAGACTGGAAGATTTTCGCAAAAAACCTGTCAAGCACTTTTTTCGATTTTGTATGGTGAATAGTTACACCCGAATTATTCATAAAAAAGGGCGCACCTCGTTCAACCAATTGATATAATTGGTATTTCGCCAAAAACGCTTCGGTGAAGCTAAACGAGGTCGCCCCATGTCCAAGTCTACCCAAGAACCGCTGAGATTTCTCCCCGTTGATGAGAGTGCCCACGTAATCTGATGTGGTGATCATCTGATTATTTGATGGCAGTAAACACAACGGCCGATGACCTGTCTTAGCCCGAATGTTTCATAAACCATTAGGTGACCACAAATACCGTACAACCAGACTAGGGTATTAGCCGAGAACTAGGCAGGCCGGTAACTGTTAGCGGGGCGACGATCATTTTTTCGGGGTTGTAGCGTCCATCGCTAACCGCCATGGAGAGCGAAGCGAAGGCGGTTAGTCCCCGATAGGCGTAGGCGCGGTTGTATGGCCGCAGTTACGACCGATAGGGAGTGACGTAGGGCATACAAATAGCGCATCCGACACGCCGTAGAGTCATTGTGGTCATCATGACGGAGTTGCGCACGAGCAGCTTTGCTGCAATGTGCGGGACGGAGTCGTGATGAGCGCAGGACGGTCGGGGCAGTAACGGCTGTCGCGTTGGCGAGTCGATTTTGGGGACTGGGATGTCCCAAAATCTTTCACGAGGTAGCGACACTCTTGTGCTTGCCCCGTTTGATCCTGAATGGGATTATTATCGCACGGGTTTTTAGAACAGAATTTTAGGTGATGTACGCTGTCATGAGGCGACTAAAAAAATGATGCTGCCCCGCGGGCACACTGCCAATAAAAATCTTTCAGCGAGCCTAATATCAGCGCCTGGAGTGTGAATAACGATGGTCTGAGATTTGTTGCTAAGACTGGAAGATTTTCGCAAAAAACCTGTCAAGCACTTTTTTCGATTTTGTATGGTGAATAGTTACACCGGGTCAAGGGTCTCGACAGCGGCGCTGACGACTATCTGACCAAACCCTTCTCCCTGGATGAACTCAATGCCCGGCTGCGCGCCCTCGGACGCAGGCGTGCCGGGATCGCCAATCCGGTGTTGACCCATAACGACCTGCGGCTCGATCCGGCGGGACACACTCTCAGCCGGAACGGCGAACCGATCTCCCTCTCGATGAAGGAGTTCGCCATCCTGCAGCGCCTGATGGAGAACCGTGGCCGGATCCTGTCGCGCAGCCAACTGGAGGAGAGTCTCTACAGCTGGGACAGCGGCGTCGAGAGCAACGCCGTAGAGGTGCATATCCACCACCTGCGCAAGAAACTGGGCAGGGAGGTAATTCGTACGGTCCGGGGCCTTGGCTACTGCCTGAACACGCAGCAACCATGATCAACTCCATCCGCAACCGCCTGCTGATCCTGCTCCTGAGTACGCTCTGTCTGTTCTGGGCCTTCATCTCGCTGGCCATCTTCGACTCCGCCCGACATGAGGCGGAGGAGGTCTATGACGCCTCCCTGGTGCAATCGGCCAAGAACATCCTCTCTCTGATCCCCCAGGCACAAAGCCGGGAACACCTACTCGAACTGAAGACCCGTCTCTCCCGGATTGGCGCCACGACACACCACAAATACGAGGTGAAATTCAGCTTCTCAGTCCACCTCCCCAACCTCGACGAACGCCTGCAACCAGCCGACACCCCACGGTTCAGAGGCCAACCCACCGATGGATTCCAGGATCTCACCAGCGACGACGGCCACCTGTGGCGCGTCTTCACCATGCGCGACCCCAGTAGCGGAGCGTCCGTATGGACAGCCGAGAGCTACGATGTCCGGGATGAACTGGTGGATGAAGTGATGCAATCGATCACCCTGCCCCTGATCATCGGCATCCCCTTTCTCACCTTCATCATCTGGTTCAGCGTCGGCAACAGCCTGAGCCCGTTGACCCGGGTTACGGAAGAGGTTTCGTCCCGCGATCCGAAGCAGCTGCATTCGATCGCCCTGAAGGACAAGCCACGCGAAATCATCCCCCTGCTCCGCGCCCTGAACTACCTGTTCAAACGCCTGGAGATGGCGTTCCAGAACGAACGGCGCTTCACCGCCGACGCGGCCCACGAACTGCGGACCCCGCTGGCCGGGATAAAGCTCCAGGCCGAGGTGGCGATGCTGGTCCGGGAGGAGGGGAAGCGCCGCCATGCCCTGGAGCAGATCGTAGTCGGCTCGGAGCGTGCCGCGCACATGCTCGATCAGTTGCTCGCCCTGGCACGGATGGACTCCCAGGACGAATTGCCCCTGGAGCGGGTGGACATGGGGCACCTATGCCGTGAAGCGGTTGAACTCATGCAGCCACTGGCGCGACGCAAAGGCATTGCCATCGACATCCGCGTGCAAGAGTGTCGCTACCTCGTGAAAGATTTTGGGACATCCCAGTCCCCAAAATCGACTCGCCAACGCGACAGCCGTTACTGCCCCGACCGTCCTGCGCTCATCACGACTCCGTCCCGCACATTGCAGCAAAGCTGCTCGTGCGCAACTCCGTCATGATGACCACAATGACTCTACGGCGTGTCGGATGCGCTATTTGTATGCCCTACGTCACTCCCTATCGGTCGTAACTGCGGCCATACAACCGCGCCTACGCCTATCGGGGACTAACCGCCTTCGCTTCGCTCTCCATGGCGGTTAGCGGAGGACGACGGCTGCTGCATTGCCGCCAACCGCGCATCGCTGCTGCTGCTGCTGCGCAACCTGGTCGACAACGCGATCCGCTACACACCAGAATCGGGGCATGTGATGGTACGCTTCGAACACGCCGGTGAACCACGGCTTTCGGTTCTGGACAGCGGGCCGGGCATCCCAACCGGAGAAGAGGCTAACGTATTCAAGCGCTTCACGCGGGGCAGGCAACGCCACAGCGAGGGCAGCGGCCTCGGCCTCTCCATTGTCAACCGGATCGTCGACCTGCACGGAGGCAGGATCACCCTGAGTAAAGGTCTGGAGAGGAAGGGAGCCGGAATCCATGTGCACTTTCCGGCCTCTCCGGACATTGCCGCCCCCCAGGCACGGAGTAATTCCCCACCAGGCTTCGGAGTTTCGGGTTCGCCGGATAGCGACATCGGTTAAGCACCGTTTAAGGTTTCCCCCGCACACTCCTTTAAAACAAACAAATGGCTCCCGGGAAACTACCTATGCATAACACCATCAAGGCATTTTTTCTACTGAGCGGCGCCATCTGCTCGCTCGGCGCGGCGGCCTCAGAGAATGCCCTCGACGCCCAATGCACCACCCGCGGCCAGATCGCCATGCGCCTTATGATCAGCAGCCATGGCAGCGCATCGATAAACGTTATGGAAGATAAGACCACGCACATCTGTGCAATGGAGCTTGAGGAGATTGAGGGCCCACCCCTGTCGCGCAGCAACGACGGCGGTCTGCAGGTGGAGGCGCTGGTCACCAACTGCACCCCGGCGATGCGGGAGGGCAGCTATTTGAAAGAGGTCTTCCTACGGATCTACGATCAACAGTCGGAACATCCCAGCGCCTATCTCATGTTCCGGCGCGCGGAGGGTCCGGCGCGATGCACCGTGGAGAGAATCAACACCAGCACCCTGGAGACGCTACACCGGGATCTGGAAAAGTGATCGGCCGGTAGCCCGGGGCAAAGCCCCGGGCCTGGGTCAACTGTAGAGCAGTTCCGACAATCTACCTTCGGCGGAGATTTTCGCCTTGACCCGCTCCCACGCCTGTTCGGAACCGGCCAGCTGCGACATCTTCTTGTCGAAGGCACCCGCCACCGGCTTCAGACCGGCCAGAAACAGATAGGTATTGGACTCCTGGAGCAAATCCCATATCTCACCGGCGTTCTCGTCAAGGCTCCGTTCAAGGCCCGCCGTATCATCACCAAGGGGACGTCCGGCAATCCCATTGAAGGCCTGAAAGGTCTGCTCGTCCAGGTAGTTGGTGAGGTCGCCATTGATGTCGTTCATATAGAGCAGGTCCATGCCATTTTTGGCGCCGTAAAAGAGGCGTACCTTACCCTGCCACGCACCCTTCTCCCGGTAGATGCGCTTGATGAATCCCCGAAACGGCGCGACGCCGGTACCGGTGCCGACCATCACCAGGTTGGAACTGGGATCCGATGGGGCCTTGAACGGGCTCCGGTAGGGACCGGTGAGGGTGATCCGGTCCCCAACCGAACGGTCGCACAGGTAGTTGGAGGCGATCCCCGGATAACGCTCTCCGCTCACCTCGTCGATATAGAAGCAGCGGCGGACCAGGATCGATAACTCGACCATCCCGTCCTCCCCCATGCCACGATCATTGGCAATGGCATAACGGCGCAGGTGATACCGGTTGCCGAACGGATGCGGGCCCTCCACCACCACACCCACGCTCTGCCCCTCAACATAGCGAAACGCTGGATCGTCAATACGCAGTGTGATCTGTCGCACCTCGTCCCGACTCGACGGAGTCACCCGCTCCGTTCCGACAATCTCAGCCTCGAAGGTATTACCCAACTCGTCATTGCTCATCATTCATCCTCTTACTTCGTACGCATCTATGCCACGTCTCGAGTTTGCCAAACCGATCCGTTTATTGCATGCACCAGAAAGAGCGTAGCAACCGATCGGCTACGCCGGACTCAACCCATTGCATGAGCCTCATCCAAACATCCACCGCCAGTCAGCATAAAATTCTGGTAGGCCCCTAGGGTATATTTCTCCAATCGGGGGCGCAAGAATTTAAAGGCTTAAGCGGGATTTCATCCGTTGCGGCAACTCCCCCCCCGGGCGCAACTGCAATGGCCTCCACAGCCTGCCTTCTCCACATAGGGGCCGAACTCCGGATGATTCCTGGCAAAGCGCCGGGCCATCTGCTGGACCAGGACCCAGCCGGTCAGCACCACCATGATCACCAGACTCGCCAGCAGAAACTTAAGCATGGGAGCCCCCGAGTCCGGCAAACCCCATGAAGGCGAGCGACAGCAGGCCGGCCAACATCAGACTCATGGCCGCTCCCCGGCTGACGCTCGGCACCCGGGCCAGCTCCAGCTTTTCACGCAGTCCGGCCATCAGCATCAGGGCCAGGGTGAAACCCGCGCCGGCGCCCAGACTGAAGGCGAGACTCTGCAGGAAATCGTACTCGCGGAAGGTCTGAAACAGAGCCAGCCCAAGGATCGCGCAGTTGGTGGTGATCAGCGGCAGGAAGATACCCAGGGCCCTGAACAGCGCCGGGCTGAACTTCTTTACCGTCATCTCCACCAACTGCACGGCCGAGGCGATCACCGCGATATAGCAGATCAGGCGCAGGAACTCGATCTCCAGCTCGGTCAGCATCCAGTTGATGGCGTAGGCGGAGACCGAGCTGACCAGCATCACGAACATCGTTGCCAGCCCCATGTTCCAGGCCGTCTCGCGTTTTGCCGAAACCCCAAGAAACGGGCACAGGCCGAGAAACAGCGCCAGCACGAAATTATTGATCAGCGCTGCGTTGAGAAAGATGAATGTCAGGCTGTTCGGATCCATCAGCTGATCGCCCCCTCGCTATCGAGTAGTTTGCGCTCTTTGCGCTGCTTCAAATATTCGAACAACAGCAGCCAGGCACCGAGTACGAAGAACCCACCCGGCGGCAGGATCATCACCACCCAGGGCTCGAAATTCGCACTGAATATCTGGAAACCGAGAATGGTTCCTGCCCCGAGCAGCTCGCGCACGGTACCCAGACAGAGCAGCGCCACGGTAAAACCCGCGCCCATGCCAAGGGCATTGACCACGGAGGCGCCGACGCGCTGTTTCGAGGCGTAGGCCTCGGCCCGCCCCAGGATCACGCAATTGGCCACGATCAGCTGAATGAACGCCCCCAGGGCGTTGTAGAGATCGAGGCTGATCGCCTGGATCACATAATCCACGATGGTCACGAAGGTGGCGATGATGATGATATAGGTGGCGATGCGCACCTGCTTCGGTATCACCCGCCGCAGCAGCGAAACCAGTGTGCTCGATGCCACCAGCACGAAGGTGGTGGCCAGCCCCATGGCGATGGCATTCATGGTGGAGTTGGTCACCGCCAACACCGGGCAAAGGCCCAGCAGCATGACGAACACCGGGTTCTCCTCCCAGAGTCCGCGCAGGAAGGTGTCCAGTGTGATCTTCTCTTCTCTATTCGGTAATGCCGACATGAGCTCCTACCATTCTTTGTTCGTGGGTATCGCGGCCACCGCCCGTCAGCACGGGCCCGGCCCTCTCCCCCTCACCCTCCGGCGCGCAACCGGTCGAGGTGGCGCATGATCAGCGGAAACATCCGCTGACCGCTCTGATTGATCATGCGCGCGATCGCCTTCGACGAGATGGTGGCACCAGAGATGGAGTCGACCTGCCAGGGTGCCGTCTTGTTGCCGTGTTTAACCGCCACGATCTCGTTGAGCAACCCGTCGCGGCCGGGAGCGAGCCGGGCGTCCAGCGCCTCGAAGTTCTTCAGAAACTCCGGATCAAAGGCGATCTTATCCCCCAGCCCCGGGGTCTCAGCCATCTTCAGCACCTTGATTCCGGTCACGCATTCACAGGCCGGGTTATAGCCGTAGAGGATGCGGATCACATCCTGATAGCCGGTGGCCGCCGCCTCCATGGCCACCCCCAGCAGGGCGCCCTGGGCATCGTAGGCGGCATAGATCGTCTCACCGCCCGCCTGCGCCTCGGCCGCTGGCAGCAGCCCCTCCGCCCCGAGCACAAAATCCTTGCGCGACGCCGCCCCCGGCACCACCCGGAACACCGCCTTCTCGATGGCGATACGCTTGTTCTCCTCGATGATCGGTTTGGTGACCTGAAACACCAGCACCACCAGCAGCCCCGCCATCATCGCCACGCCACCCAGTGTACGCAGCATGGCGAAGCTGGGGGTCCGGGGCGGCTCCTGCACCTGTTCCACGCCGCTCATGACCGCGCCTCCTTCCCACCACCGGTCCCGTAGACGCGCGGCTGGGTAATCGAGTCGATCAACGGGGTCAGGGCATTGGCCACCAGGATAGCGTACATCACCCCCTCGGTGAGCCCCCCGAACAGGCGGATCAGTACGGTCAGCGAGCCGATCAGCAGGCCGTAAAGCCACACCCCCCTGGCCGTCAGCGGTGACCCCACCATATCGCTGGCCATGAACATCGCACCCAGCATCAAACCACCGGAGAGGAGCATAAACAGGGGCGACGGGAAGGCCTCCGGTTGGTATAGGTGAAACGGCAGGGCGACCAGTACCACACCGGTGAACACCGCCGCAGGTATACGCCAATCCATCATCCGGCGCAGCGCCAGGTAAGCACCGCAGAGAAAGATCAGCAGCGCCGCCGTCTCGCCCGCCGAGCCCGCCACCATGCCGAACAGGAGATCGCTTGAATCAACGGTGATCCGCTCGAATTTCTGCAGGGCCAGGGGTGTGGCGCCGGTGAAACCATCCACCGCGTGGCTCTTGACCCAGTCGGCGGTATCGACCGGACTCATGAATGGCAGCGCCAGGGTGGAAGGGATGAACTCGACAAAACGCCCCGGGGCGAAGGCGGGCGTCCAGGTGGTGATCGCCACCGGAAAGGCCGCCTGTACAAAGGCGCGCCCCACCAACGCCGGGTTCATCACATTGTAGCCGATACCGCCGAACAGCGATTTACCGAGACCGACGGCGATAAAACCGGCCACCGCGCCCATCCACAGGGGAAACCCCGGCGGCAGGGTCAGCGCCAGCAGCAGACCTGTGATGATCACGCTGAAGTCGCTCAGTGTGGTGGGTCGCCCCGACATCCAGCAGAAAAAGCGTTCGGTCAGCGCACAGGAGAGCGTCGTCACCAGGATCAGGGCCAAGGCACTGATCCCGAACTGATAGACCGCCCAGGCGCACAGCGGCAGCAGCGCGTAGACCACGTTGCGCATGATCTGTCCGACGCTGATCACCTTCTTCATATGCGGGGAAGTACGAATCTCCACCGGTGCTTTTTTTATCATAAGCTCGTGTCTGGGTTACTCAAATTTGGGCTCGCCGCCGCAACCCACCGGTCACTCGCGAACAGGCCATTCACATTGCACGACCTTCCGGCCTGGGACGCACCGGAGAACGTGTTCACCGATCCTCTATGCCGTCTCCCTGGTCTCGCGATTGACCGCCTTGGCGATGCGAAAGTACTGGGTCAGCGGAATGTTCGAGGGACAAACATAGCTGCAGCTGCCGCATTCGAAGCAGTCGTTGAGGTGATACTCCTGTTCCATTCTGGCGTAGTCGCGCACCCCCGCCAACTGCCCTAGCATGGAGGGGTTGAGGTGCAACGGGCAGGCATCGAGGCAGGCACTGCACTTGATGCAGGGGAAGACCGGCCGGTCCAGTCCATCCTGTTCGCGGTGCTCGAACACCACCACCCCAGAGACGCCCTTGGTGATCGCCACATCGAGCGATGCGGTGGACATACCCATCATGGGTCCGCCGAGCACCACCTCGCAGGCGCCCACATCGGCCTCCACCTGTTCCAGCAGAAAGCGCAACGGCGTGCCAATCGGGACCAGGTAGTTTCCGGGGTGGCGCACTCCATGGCCGGAGACGGTCACGACCCGCTCGATCAGGCCGCGGCCCCGCGGGACCAGATCCCCCAGCTGTGCCATGGTGCCGACGTTATAGACGGCGATGCCGATATCGGCCGGGATACCACCGGAGGGGACCTCCCTGCCGGTGAGGCTGGTGATCAGCAGCTTCTCCGCACCCTGGGGATACTTGGTCTCCACCGCCTCGCAACGGATATCCAGGTCAGCGGGCAACTCGGCGCGGATTCGCTCCACGGCGTCGAGCTTGTTGTCCTCCACGCCGATGATCGCACGCTCCGCCCCCAGGGCCCGCATCACCATGCGGATACCGGCGAGCATCTTTCCCGTCTGTTCCAGCATCACCCGGTGGTCGCAGGTCAGATAGGGTTCACACTCGCAACCGTTGATCACCACCAGATCGATCTTCTTGCCCTTGGGCGGCAGCAGCTTAACGTGACTGGGAAAGGCCGCCCCGCCCAGGCCCACCATGCCGGTCTCGCGCACCGCCTCGACCAGTTGCTCCGGGGTGAGGCGGGCCGGATCCCGGGGAGAGTCGAAGAGCACCTGCTGGGTGGACGCCTCGTAGGTGTCGATGACGATCGCCGGGGTTTTCGGACCCTCTGCCGTCGGCACCAACTCACCGACCGCCTTCACCCGCCCGGTGACCGGCGCGTGCATCGGCACCGAAACAAAGCCGCCCGGCTCGGCGATCGGCTCGCCGCGCACCACCTCCTGGCCGGGCTTGACCAGCGCCACCGCGGGAGCCCCGCGATGCTGCAACAGCGGCACCACCATGCGCGGCGCAAACGGCAGCCGTCGGATCTTCAGCCCTGCGGTGCTCTCCTTGTGCTCAAGGGGATGAATACCGTGACTGAAGGTGTTGTGCTTTCGAAACAGGTTGATAAAGCCCATTTGAAGTCTTCTCATAGATCACACCCAGCGGGACCCTCCGGCACCGCGATATCCGGCGGGAATCTCTTCCCGACCGGACCCCGCCCTGCCAGACCCCGTGCCACTTACTGGAACTTCTCCGCCCGCTTGATCAGCTTATCGAGGTTCTTCTCGCCGCTGCTCCAGGGGGTGCCGGGGTGGATCACCTCGGCGGTGCACTTCTCCGCCGCCTTGACGATGGACTCGTAACTGCCGCCCTGGGGGTTGACCACGATCGCCAGCTTCTCGTCATTGTACTGGAAGATGCCGGGGGCGATCTCCACGCACTCGTCACAGGCGGTGCACTCCGGGGTCTCGATCCAGACCGGCTCATAGCCATCGAGCGCCTCGCCCCCGGCCGCCGGTGCCGACGCGGCGGCACCCGAGAGGTTGTCTGCCATGGCGGAGACATTACCGCCGGAGAGCTTGAGCAGAGTCGCCGCCAGGGACTGGGCCATCTCGGCCTTGGCCTGATTGGCCACCTGTTGCGGATCGATCCGGTTGGGATTTTCACCGGCGATGGCCCGCAGCTGGTGCCAGAAGTCGAGCCGCTCCTTGCACGAGAGGGCCAGCTCCTGGGTGCAGAGGATGCGGATCAGGCGGTTCTTGCGGTCCACGCCCCAGACGTAGGGGAATTTGCCCTCGCGCTCATCCTCATCCAGACGCAGGAACTCGTGCATCTGCACCATGTCGTCGTTCCAGGTCTCCGGCGGCGCCATCCTGAACTGCTTGCGGAAACGCCCCTCGGTGAGGGCGAAATCAGCGAAGGTCAGGGGCACCTCCAACTGCGCCTCCTTGCCGTTCTCATCCAGGTAGTTGATGGTGTAGCGGCTCCAGTCGCTGCCGATCGCCGGGTTGCCCTCGATACTGCCGCACTCCTCGAAGGTGGTGCCGGCATCGGGATCGAAGCGGAACATCGGGTAGGCGCGGGAGTCAAGCGCCATGCGCGCCTGACGGGCGGAGGCGTCGTCGCCCACCCCGTGCTCGGGCTGACAGGTGGTGTAGATGTTGAACACCGCCGGGCGCCGGCTGTTGAGACCGTCGATGAAGCCTTCGAGCATGTGGGTGACATTGGCCGCCGAGCTCTGCAGGATGAACGAGGTGCGGTGGGCGGCCCCGATCAGGCTCATCTCCTTGCGGATCTCCGACTTGCCCTTCCATGCCTTGCCGTAGGGCGACATGTCCGCCACCTGGCTGATAAAACCGGAGGTACAGGCCTGGCCGCCGGTGTTGGAATAGACTTGGGTGTCGAGGATCATCACCTTCACCGGGACTCCGGACATCATCTGCCGCGAGAGGTTCTGGAAGCCGATATCGTACATCGCCCCGTCGCCGCCCACTGCCACCACCGGCGGGCAGAGGCGGAACTCCTGATCGGTGAACTGCTTCCAATTGAAGCGTCGGAAAAAGTCGTCGTGCTGCTCCGGCTTGTACTTCCCGGCCAGCTCCAGTTCGGCCATGCGGATCGCCTTGAACCCCTCGGCCATCTTGGTCATGTGTCCCTCGAAGATGCCCATGGCCACCGACGGGGAGTCCTGGAACAGATGGCTGGTCCAGGGGAAGGGATACGGATTGTAGGGAAAGGTGGAGCCCCATACCGAGGTGCAGCCGGTAGAGTTGATAATGCCCATCTCGGCGCGGCCGCGCCCGGTCTTGCCTTCGGTGTAGAGCCACTTCTGATAGCGCAGCTTCTCCAACAGCTGGGTCGCCCAGCGCAGCCACTTCTGGTCAATCGGGGCACTCGCCTTACCCGCCTCCAGGGAGGCGGAGAGGTGGGAGAGGGTGAGATCGGTGTCGGCGCTGGCATCGACCGCGGCACTAACCGCCGCGACATCGCCCAGATCGACCGAAGCGGACAGACGCAGGCGAATATGCTGATCGAGCTCGGCGATCAGGCGCTCGATCTTCGCCACCTGCGCCTTGACCCGGGGCTGCATCAGGGCGGTCACCGTGGAGGTGAACAGGTGTACCGCGGTCTTCTCGCCACATCCCAGGCAGGAGCCGTCACCTGCGTTCATCGACTCGTAGCTGGCCTTGTCCAGGAGCATGGTCTCCAGGGCTCCGACCTTCTCGTCCAGATCATCGATGCGGCTGTACTGTGGGTTGGTGGTGGGCAGATCGATCCAGAACTCCCAGTCGCGACGCAGCTTGTCGATCGCCTCCTGGGTCTGGGGCAGCGCCACCAGGGCCCCGTCGTCACACACGTCCACGCACTCCATGCACCCCTTGCAGGTGTAGGGATTGACGGTGATGGAGAAGAGCCCGCCGGAGTTCTTCTGCTTCTTCTCCTTGTTGCTGTAGTACGGCTTGGTGACGGCGAAGCGGAACTCACCGATCGCCTCCACGAAGAGCCCGAACTCACGCTCCAGACTCTCCTGGGCGCTGCCCTCCATCTGCGCCTCATTCAGCACTTCGAGAATCGCCTGGTCAAGCAGGCGGCGCACCTCGGCCGCCTCGCCCGCCTCGTCGAGCAGGGCGCGCAGACGCTTCTCCACGTTGCGGGTCTCGCGGCGCAGATAGAGCGTGGGGGTACCACGCCGCTCGATCCGCTCAATGACGGCGCCAAACACCTCGCCGATGGTGTTGACCAGGCCGGGAATGGCCGAGTCGGGGCAGATCGAATAACAGTTGCCGCAGGCGGTGCAGTTTTCCGCCACCCAGTCCGGGTACTCGAAGCGGATATTGGTCATGTCGCGATAGACGCCGGTGGAGGCGGGAAAGACGCTCATGCCGATATAGGGGTCGGCCAGATTCTCCTCGCCCTGGCCGGAGAGATAGAAGCTGCCGGTACGTTCCCAGAAGGCGTGAATGTCGGAGACCCCGCCATCGCCCTCGGGCATCTTCTTCAGCATCACCGGCAAACCCGCCTCCTTGCGCCCACCCCGCGCGGCGTCGGCGTCGAGACGCTTGTCGCTGATCTCATGGATCTCCTCGAAACCGCGGCGCACCACACGCAGGTTGTCGGCCACCACCGCGGCGCCCTTGGCGCCGAATTTATCCTGGAGCTGGGCCTCGATCGCGTCAAACAGCCCCTGCTCATCCAGGTTGGCCCGCTCCATCAGCGGCGAGGCGGCGAAGAAGGCGCCCTGGAAGGCGTTACCCTGCATCCGGAACTGCAGCTCGGGGTTGGTCGCCTCCTCCTTGGCGATCTTGAACCCATCCACGTAGAAAACCCGGATCTCGTTGTCGATGATGAACTTGCGGGCGCTGTAGGGAAAGGTCGCCCACACCGCCTCGGGACTGTCCAGGCTGGACTGGATGATGAACGAACCACCGGACTTGAGCCCGTAGAGCGGGTTGGAGTGGCCGAATACATTGGGGTCCGGCGACAACACCACGTCCACATAGTGGTATTCGCAGTTGACGCGGATGCGCTCCGGCGCGGCCGACAGATAGTAGGTGGTCGGCTGGCCCTTCTTCTCGGAACCGTATTTGGGGTTGGCCTTGATATCGTATCCAAGCAGATCATAGAGGGTCATCACCAGGTTCTTGCCGGTGGTGATGGCGCCCCAGCCGCCAACCGAGTGCATGCGCACCGTGATGCTCCCCTTGGGCAGCAGGTTGGGGTTCTCGCTGCCGCGCACCGCCATATCCCGGACCTGGGGATACTCCTCCAGCAGCCGCTGGATGTGGATCTCCTGCTTGGGATTGGCCGCCTCGTCGCGCACGAAGTCCACCGACAGATAAAAAAACTTCTTGCGCCCGCCACCGGGCAGCATGTTCTCCACTGTACCCACCAGCGCCTCGGGCTGCATGTCGCGGCTGCCCAGGCCGTAGCACCCGGAGTAGAGTACCGGGGCCTCCCCCGCCTTGTAGCTCTCGTATCCGGCGTAGACCACCTCACCGGCTGCACCGTTCTCCAGGCACTTGGCGATCGCGGCCCGGGTCTCACGCATCAGCGGCAGATCCTCGGCCAGCGGCTGGTCGGTACGCTCCAGGACGGCAACCCCCTTGCGTCCCTTGAGCACCTGCCCGAGCAGATCACCCGGGAACGGGCGGTACATGGTGACATCGACCACTCCGAGCTTGATGCCGCGACTCTCGCGCAGGTAGTCGGCCACCGCCTGGGCCTGGATGATCATCGATCCCATACCGACGATCAGATACTCGGCATCCTCGGTGCGGTAGGTGTTGATTCGCCGGTACTGACGTCCGGTCAGCCCCGCGTAGCGCTCGGCGCACTGATCGAAGGTCGACGCGATGTGGCTGAAGAAGTAGGGGCGCTGGGCGGCGACCGCCTGCATATAGGCGTCCTGGTTCTGCACCGAACCCGACACCGTGGGACTGTCCACGTCCCACAGCTCCGGAACCCGGCGCCGCTTCTCGCCATAGACCATGCGCTGGGCCGCGGTGGGACAGTCGATGATATCGTCGGGCAGCCCCAGGAACTCCTCGATCAGCTCACGCTCGGGTACCTGTAGGGGCTCGATCAGGTGGGTGGTGAGGAAGCCGTCCTGGGCCACTGCCGCCGGGGTCAGGCTCAGCTCGGCGGTCTTGCGCGCGATCAGGTTGAGATCGGCCGCGCCCTGGGCGTCACAGGCCATCACCTGAAAGAAACCGGTATCGTCGATGCAGTGGTAATCGTCGTGGCCGCAGTGGACGTTGAGCGAGGCCTTGGTGATGGCGCGGCAGCCGATGTTCAGCACATAGGGAAGGCGCTTGCCCACGGCCGCGTAGAGCGACTCGTGCATGAAGGCCACGCCCTGAGCGGAGGAGAAATTGGTGGCGCGAAGGCCGGACATGGACATGCCGGCGGTGACCGCCGCGGCGGCGTGTTCGGACTCGGGCTCAACAAAGATCAGCTCCCTCTGGGAGATATTCAGATGCCCCTTGGCCGCCTCTTCCGCCCAGTACTCGCCCATCTGGGTGGAGGGAGTGATGGGGTAGGCCCCGGCCGCATCCGATGCCTCGCGTTCGCACATGATGACGGCGGCGTTGCCATCCATCGCCATGCGCGTGCCGGGGTACTTCACCTGCTTCTGCTCTTCTTTCTTTCCGAACATGGACTGTTTACCTCGTTTCATGTCTCTAACGGCCGAAGCAGCGGGCGCCACTCTCAGCTGAAAAACGCTCGCTCAACCTACCGGCAAAGCCTCTTTTCGAATCACCTTCCTGGCATCCTTTCCTACCTGATAATCTCCACCCTTGGGGTCGAACCAGACGATGGCGCCGGTGGGACAGCGCTCGATGGCCACCTTCGAGGCCAACCGGTTGCGGGCATAATCGACCGTGGCGAGATTATTCCTGACCACGACCAAGCCCTCGGGAGAGTCCACCACGCAGCGCTCGCAGGCGGTGCAGATCACCTCGCACTGGGCCTCGGCCTCGTCGCCCTTCTCCTGATTCTTGCAGGCAACAACAAGAGTGTCGCTACCTCGTGAAAGATTTTGGGACATCCCAGTCCCCAAAATCGACTCGCCAACGCGACAGCCGTTACTGCCCCGACCGTCCTGCGCTCATCACGACTCCGTCCCGCACATTGCAGCAAAGCTGCTCGTGCGCAACTCCGTCATGATGACCACAATGACTCTACGGCGTGTCGGATGCGCTATTTGTATGCCCTACGTCACTCCCTATCGGTCGTAACTGCGGCCATACAACCGCGCCTACGCCTATCGGGGACTAACCGCCTTCGCTTCGCTCTCCATGGCGGTTAGCGACAGCTGATGGTCTACGGGGTGGATTTCAAACAGATCCTTGGGACAGACGTCGACGCAATCGCCGCAGGCGGTACACCTCTCCCCGTCGACCACCGGCAGGCCGTAGCGGTTCATGGTGATGGCGTCGAAGGTGCAGACATCATCACAGTCACCAAGGCCGAGACAGCCCCAGACACACCCCTTGCCGCCGCCGGAGACCAGCGCCGCGCCCCGGCAGGAGCTGAGCCCCTCGTAGCTGGCGCGCTGGAAGGCGACCTGCTTGCCACCGGCGCAGGCCAGACGCGCGACCCGCTTCAGGGCGTTGCCGAGATCCACCCCGAGATAATCGGCGATGGCCTTGTTCAGCTCCTTGGAGTTGACGGTACACTGGGAGGGTTCGTAGTTGCCGCCGATCAGCCCCTCGGCGAAGGGACGGCAGCCCGGAGAGCCGCAGGCACCGCAGTTGGCGCTGGGCAGCATCTCCTCGACATCGTCGATGCGGGGATCCTCATAGACGAAAAGACGCTTGTTGGCGATCACCAGGACCCCCGCCAGCAGCAGGCCGAGTCCGGCCATGAAACCGACCGAGATGGCAATGCTGGTCACTTCTGTCATGTTCCGCCTCCTCGTTGGCCGTGTCAGGGCACGCCCCTGGTTGATTCGAATCGGTTTGCCGACCCGGCTCTTGTTATCGCTTCCGGGTCTCCGCGCTGGTGCTCCGAACTGTGTTGGAGGTGTCGAACCAGGGCGAATCCATGCTTACGAAGTTGTTCAATAGGTTCAATTAGTTACCTTTCCATCTGTATTAAGGGGGTTTAATACGTTGCATTATCGAAAAATCAATGGGTTAGGTCGCCAATAGGTACTAACTGATGAATTTTTCAGGCAAATTCTCGCCAGCATGAATTTTCCTTGGGCGAGGATTTCATCGTCTGTTTTAATAGCACCAGATAGCGTTCACTATCCCCCGGCGCAGAACGTCGATAATGGTCAAGAGTGTCGCTACCTCGTGAAAGATTTTGGGACATCCCAGTCCCCAAAATCGACTCGCCAACGCGACAGCCGTTACTGCCCCGACCGTCCTGCGCTCATCACGACTCCGTCCCGCACATTGCAGCAAAGCTGCTCGTGCGCAACTCCGTCATGATGACCACAATGACTCTACGGCGTGTCGGATGCGCTATTTGTATGCCCTACGTCACTCCCTATCGGTCGTAACTGCGGCCATACAACCGCGCCTACGCCTATCGGGGACTAACCGCCTTCGCTTCGCTCTCCATGGCGGTTAGCGATGGACGCTACAACCCCGAAAAAATGATCGTCGCCCCGCTAACAGTTACCGGCCTGCCTAGTTCTCGGCTAATACCCTAGTCTGGTTGTACGGTATTTGTGGTCACCTAATGGTTTATGAAACATTCGGGCTAGAGTACCCGGGCGGCTTCGCGCGCCTGTTGTGCGACGTCGCGCTCCATGCGGGCGCATTCTTTGACCCAACCCGCCTGATCGATCACATCGCGCCGGTACTCGTTATGCGCTATGGCCAACATGCTCTTGCGGTCCTGCTCCATCCGGGCGTCGAGGTGGGCGAGGTAGCGCGCCTGGTCCGCCTGGCTGTGGCGATCGCGCCCGCGAAGCCGAAGCAGGGTCAGGGCCAGGGCCCGGCGCTCCGCACCCCGGATCTCGCGCATGGTGGCGCTGCGGTGCATATCAATCCGATGCTCCTCCCGGCGCTCGCGCAGTTTCTCATGCAGCTCGGCGCGGAGGCTCCGCTCCTGCTCCATGTACTCCACGGCGATATCCCGGGCCAGATTGAAATAGACCCCATGGATGTTCTGCTGCTGCCGCAGATACTCGATCTCATAGTCTCGCACCCGGGCCATGGCAAGCAGCTCGTCGTCAAAGGCCGCGCTGGTCGCCTTGATAACAAGAGTGTCGCTACCTCGTGAAAGATTTTGGGACATCCCAGTCCCCAAAATCGACTCGCCAACGCGACAGCCGTTACTGCCCCGACCGTCCTGCGCTCATCACGACTCCGTCCCGCACATTGCAGCAAAGCTGCTCGTGCGCAACTCCGTCATGATGACCACAATGACTCTACGGCGTGTCGGATGCGCTATTTGTATGCCCTACGTCACTCCCTATCGGTCGTAACTGCGGCCATACAACCGCGCCTACGCCTATCGGGGACTAACCGCCTTCGCTTCGCTCTCCATGGCGGTTAGCGATGGACGCTACAACCCCGAAAAAATGATCGTCGCCCCGCTAACAGTTACCGGCCTGCCTAGTTCTCGGCTAATACCCTAGTCTGGTTGTACGGTATTTGTGGTCACCTAATGGTTTATGAAACATTCGGGCTAGAGTACCCGGGCGGCTTCGCGCGCCTGTTGTGCGACGTCGCGCTCCATGCGGGCGCATTCTTTGACCCAACCCGCCTGATCGATCACATCGCGCCGGTACTCGTTATGCGCTATGGCCAACATGCTCTTGCGGTCCTGCTCCATCCGGGCGTCGAGGTGGGCGAGGTAGCGCGCCTGGTCCGCCTGGCTGTGGCGATCGCGCCCGCGAAGCCGAAGCAGGGTCAGGGCCAGGGCCCGGCGCTCCGCACCCCGGATCTCGCGCATGGTGGCGCTGCGGTGCATATCAATCCGATGCTCCTCCCGGCGCTCGCGCAGTTTCTCATGCAGCTCGGCGCGGAGGCTCCGCTCCTGCTCCATGTACTCCACGGCGATATCCCGGGCCAGATTGAAATAGACCCCATGGATGTTCTGCTGCTGCCGCAGATACTCGATCTCATAGTCTCGCACCCGGGCCATGGCAAGCAGCTCGTCGTCAAAGGCCGCGCTGGTCGCCTTGATAACAAGAGTGTCGCTACCTCGTGAAAGATTTTGGGACATCCCAGTCCCCAAAATCGACTCGCCAACGCGACAGCCGTTACTGCCCCGACCGTCCTGCGCTCATCACGACTCCGTCCCGCACATTGCAGCAAAGCTGCTCGTGCGCAACTCCGTCATGATGACCACAATGACTCTACGGCGTGTCGGATGCGCTATTTGTATGCCCTACGTCACTCCCTATCGGTCGTAACTGCGGCCATACAACCGCGCCTACGCCTATCGGGGACTAACCGCCTTCGCTTCGCTCTCCATGGCGGTTAGCGATGGACGCTACAACCCCGAAAAAATGATCGTCGCCCCGCTAACAGTTACCGGCCTGCCTAGTTCTCGGCTAATACCCTAGTCTGGTTGTACGGTATTTGTGGTCACCTAATGGTTTATGAAACATTCGGGCTAGAGTACCCGGGCGGCTTCGCGCGCCTGTTGTGCGACGTCGCGCTCCATGCGGGCGCATTCTTTGACCCAACCCGCCTGATCGATCACATCGCGCCGGTACTCGTTATGCGCTATGGCCAACATGCTCTTGCGGTCCTGCTCCATCCGGGCGTCGAGGTGGGCGAGGTAGCGCGCCTGGTCCGCCTGGCTGTGGCGATCGCGCCCGCGAAGCCGAAGCAGGGTCAGGGCCAGGGCCCGGCGCTCCGCACCCCGGATCTCGCGCATGGTGGCGCTGCGGTGCATATCAATCCGATGCTCCTCCCGGCGCTCGCGCAGTTTCTCATGCAGCTCGGCGCGGAGGCTCCGCTCCTGCTCCATGTACTCCACGGCGATATCCCGGGCCAGATTGAAATAGACCCCATGGATGTTCTGCTGCTGCCGCAGATACTCGATCTCATAGTCTCGCACCCGGGCCATGGCAAGCAGCTCGTCGTCAAAGGCCGCGCTGGTCGCCTTGATAACAAGAGTGTCGCTACCTCGTGAAAGATTTTGGGACATCCCAGTCCCCAAAATCGACTCGCCAACGCGACAGCCGTTACTGCCCCGACCGTCCTGCGCTCATCACGACTCCGTCCCGCACATTGCAGCAAAGCTGCTCGTGCGCAACTCCGTCATGATGACCACAATGACTCTACGGCGTGTCGGATGCGCTATTTGTATGCCCTACGTCACTCCCTATCGGTCGTAACTGCGGCCATACAACCGCGCCTACGCCTATCGGGGACTAACCGCCTTCGCTTCGCTCTCCATGGCGGTTAGCGATGGACGCTACAACCCCGAAAAAATGATCGTCGCCCCGCTAACAGTTACCGGCCTGCCTAGTTCTCGGCTAATACCCTAGTCTGGTTGTACGGTATTTGTGGTCACCTAATGGTTTATGAAACATTCGGGCTAGAGTACCCGGGCGGCTTCGCGCGCCTGTTGTGCGACGTCGCGCTCCATGCGGGCGCATTCTTTGACCCAACCCGCCTGATCGATCACATCGCGCCGGTACTCGTTATGCGCTATGGCCAACATGCTCTTGCGGTCCTGCTCCATCCGGGCGTCGAGGTGGGCGAGGTAGCGCGCCTGGTCCGCCTGGCTGTGGCGATCGCGCCCGCGAAGCCGAAGCAGGGTCAGGGCCAGGGCCCGGCGCTCCGCACCCCGGATCTCGCGCATGGTGGCGCTGCGGTGCATATCAATCCGATGCTCCTCCCGGCGCTCGCGCAGTTTCTCATGCAGCTCGGCGCGGAGGCTCCGCTCCTGCTCCATGTACTCCACGGCGATATCCCGGGCCAGATTGAAATAGACCCCATGGATGTTCTGCTGCTGCCGCAGATACTCGATCTCATAGTCTCGCACCCGGGCCATGGCAAGCAGCTCGTCGTCAAAGGCCGCGCTGGTCGCCTTGATAACAAGAGTGTCGCTACCTCGTGAAAGATTTTGGGACATCCCAGTCCCCAAAATCGACTCGCCAACGCGACAGCCGTTACTGCCCCGACCGTCCTGCGCTCATCACGACTCCGTCCCGCACATTGCAGCAAAGCTGCTCGTGCGCAACTCCGTCATGATGACCACAATGACTCTACGGCGTGTCGGATGCGCTATTTGTATGCCCTACGTCACTCCCTATCGGTCGTAACTGCGGCCATACAACCGCGCCTACGCCTATCGGGGACTAACCGCCTTCGCTTCGCTCTCCATGGCGGTTAGCGATGGACGCTACAACCCCGAAAAAATGATCGTCGCCCCGCTAACAGTTACCGGCCTGCCTAGTTCTCGGCTAATACCCTAGTCTGGTTGTACGGTATTTGTGGTCACCTAATGGTTTATGAAACATTCGGGCTAGAGTACCCGGGCGGCTTCGCGCGCCTGTTGTGCGACGTCGCGCTCCATGCGGGCGCATTCTTTGACCCAACCCGCCTGATCGATCACATCGCGCCGGTACTCGTTATGCGCTATGGCCAACATGCTCTTGCGGTCCTGCTCCATCCGGGCGTCGAGGTGGGCGAGGTAGCGCGCCTGGTCCGCCTGGCTGTGGCGATCGCGCCCGCGAAGCCGAAGCAGGGTCAGGGCCAGGGCCCGGCGCTCCGCACCCCGGATCTCGCGCATGGTGGCGCTGCGGTGCATATCAATCCGATGCTCCTCCCGGCGCTCGCGCAGTTTCTCATGCAGCTCGGCGCGGAGGCTCCGCTCCTGCTCCATGTACTCCACGGCGATATCCCGGGCCAGATTGAAATAGACCCCATGGATGTTCTGCTGCTGCCGCAGATACTCGATCTCATAGTCTCGCACCCGGGCCATGGCAAGCAGCTCGTCGTCAAAGGCCGCGCTGGTCGCCTTGATAACAAGAGTGTCGCTACCTCGTGAAAGATTTTGGGACATCCCAGTCCCCAAAATCGACTCGCCAACGCGACAGCCGTTACTGCCCCGACCGTCCTGCGCTCATCACGACTCCGTCCCGCACATTGCAGCAAAGCTGCTCGTGCGCAACTCCGTCATGATGACCACAATGACTCTACGGCGTGTCGGATGCGCTATTTGTATGCCCTACGTCACTCCCTATCGGTCGTAACTGCGGCCATACAACCGCGCCTACGCCTATCGGGGACTAACCGCCTTCGCTTCGCTCTCCATGGCGGTTAGCGAGGGATGATGATTGATGGGGGCCTGCGCCTCCTTCTCCGGCTCCGGGCCGGGGTCGGGCGCCGCCGCATGATCAAATATCTCCAGGGGGGTGGGGTGGCGGTAGTCGGCCGGGGCCGGAAGCCCGGCCAGCCAGGTCGGCAGCTCCCCGTAGGTGTAGATAAACTCCTCCTCGTCGGCGAAGGCGTTGCTGTCGATGGCGCGGTTGGTCAGCGTAAACCGCTTCGCCCCATTCTCAGTGTCCAGGTAGCGGGCCCGCTCGGGATCGGCGCGCATCCGCTCCACGGCCTCGGTCAGGGTGGCTCCGAGCGCCCGCTGATAGTGGGCATTGGCCGCGTCGCGGGGAAACACCCCGGCGGCGATCTCCTCCAGGAGCAGATCCCGAAGCGCCGTCTGCTCCATCTCCATGGAACACCGATAGAGATTCGCGTCCCTCTCCTTTTGGCCCATGGCCCACGCCTTATCCTCCAGATCCGCCTTTAGCTGGCGGTGAATCCGCTCCAGGCTACGGGCGTAGTCGCTGGTGAGGGCGTTGATGTATCTGTCCACGTTGGCGCGAAAGCGCCTGCGCTCCGCCCACCGGTTGATAAAGTACCAGACCGCATCACCCATTTGTGCGGTGGCCGTGTTCTGCAGATACGCATTGTAGGCGGCGTTGCGCGCGGCACTGTTGGGCCCCCACTGGGTGCCCAGGGTGTATAGCTCATCGTTGATACCCATTTTCTTCTCCTTACTCCTTGTGTGGCGGGCACCGCCTGCGCGGTATCCGCCCCCTTGTGTGCGCCGCCACAGAGCGTAACGACAACGCCATGAACGAAATTCTACACCTCAAAACAGCGGGGGGACAGGGGAAAAAGAGGGGGTGGAGAAGCGCCCAAGACAGATGGGCAGCGGTAAAAACCGTAGGCGAAACGGAGGGTTGCCATCCGGTCGCGGCAACCCGGCGGGCGATGAGATGCAGCCGCCGTGACGGCGGTGGTGCTACTTTCTCCCCGGGTGGAGGTTCAGCTCGTCGGTGGCCTTCTGCTCGCGCACCTGCTCGACCTTCCCTTCGGCGCTCTCTACCCGCTCCACCACCTTGCCGATGACCTGGTGGCGACGGTGCTTCTCCAGCCACTGTTCACGGTTCAGCTCGCAACGGCGCTGACCCTCGGCCACCGCCTCCTCCTGTTCGCCGATGGCGCGTTCGAGCTTTTCGATAAAGGCCCGGTATTCGAGCAGCTGGGAGGCGCTCATGCCGGCCCTGGCAGCTTCCTGGAAGCGTTGCAGATACTCCAGGTGGTAGTCCCGCAACTCCCGCAGCTTCTCCTCCTGGAGCTGCACCCAGCGTTTGGCGTCGCCCAGCTCCCTTGCCGCGTTCCGCTCCCTCGATTCGGCGACCCGCCTGACCGGCTGAAAGCGTTTTGATTTGACCATAAGCCGTCACTAGACCCTTTGTAGATTTCCCGTTGCCGGGGGGAACAGGCTCATCAGATCCTCCAGGCTCTCGCTCAGTTCCACCGGCGTGAACATGTCCTGCCGGAGAAACGCCTCCAGGGAGGGCATGGCGTCGATGGCCGCGTCGATCATCTCGTCGGAGCCCGCCTCGTAGGCGCCGATGTTGATGAGGTCCTGATTCTGACGATAGACCGAATAGAGATGCCGGAACGCGCGCGCCGCCTCCAGATGCTCCGGGGTGATGACATCGTTCATGGCACGGCTGATGGACGCCTCGATATCGATGGCCGGGTAGTGGCCCGCGTCGGACAGTTGGCGCGACAAGACGATGTGCCCGTCGAGGATCGCACGCGCGGCGTCGGCGATCGGGTCGTTCTGATCGTCCCCCTCTGTCAATACAGTATAGAACGCCGTGATCGATCCACCCGATTTGTCGCCGTTTCCGGCACGCTCGACCAGTTGCGGCATCTTGGCGAAGACCGAGGGTGGGTACCCCTTGGTGGCTGGCGGTTCGTGGATGGCGAGGCCGATCTCGCGCTGGGCCTGGGCGAAGCGGGTCAGCGAATCCATCAGCAGCAGGACCTGCTTGCCCTGGTCGCGGAAGTGTTCGGCGATGCTGGTGGCGAGCATCGCCCCGTGGATGCGCCGCAACGGCGGATTGTCTGCCGGTACCGCCACCACCACGGCGCGCGCCATCCCCTTCTCGCCGAGGATCTTCTGCACGAACTCCTTCACCTCGCGCCCGCGCTCGCCGATCAGCGCCACCACCGTGACGTCGGCGTTGGTGTAGCGTGTCATCATCCCCATCAACACGCTCTTGCCGACACCGGAGCCCGCGAACAGGCCGAGGCGCTGGCCGCGCCCGACGCTGAGCAGGGCGTTGATGGCGCGCACCCCCACGTCCAGGGGCTGGTCGATGGGGGTGCGTGCCAGGGGGTTGAAGCTCTTTCCGGTCAGCGGACGATGCAGTCCGGCGGGCAGCGGGCCCTTGCCATCCAGGGGGCGGCCGGCGCCGTCGACCACTCGCCCCAGGAGATGCTCGCCCACCACCGCCTCGCAACTGCGCCCGGTAGGCACTACCCGGGCATCCTGCTCCAGGCCGCGGATATCGCCGGTGGGCATGAGATAGAGGCTCTCGCCGGAGAAACCGACCACCTCGGCCTCGATCTTTTCACCGCTGCTGGAGATGATGTCGCACTGGCCGCCGATGGCGGCCCGGCAGCCGACCGCCTCCAGGGTGAGTCCGACCATGCGGGTCAGGCGCCCCTCCAACACCAGTTTGGAGCCGCTGCCCAGGTTGCTCCTGAGGTGCCTCAGGCGCTGGGCCCAGATCTCGCCGCGTTGCGGATTGGGCTGGTTCATGCTCAGCCCCCCGTTTCGTCCGTGGCGTCGGCGTCGATGTCGCGCTCTCCGCTCAGCACCGGGGCGATGAGCGCGGCCAGGCGCGACTCCAGGGTGGCGTCGACCTGGGAGGTGTCGGTGATCACGCGGCAGCCGCCACGGCCCAGTACCGGGTCCTCGATGATCTCCCAGCTCAGCTCCTTCTGCTCCACCGCATAGACCTGGCGGATCAGGGCCGCATCCTCGGGGTGCAGCACCAGGCGGATGCCGCGTGCGGAGACCGGCAACACGCCCAGGGCGTCGCGCACCACCCCGATGATCTGCGCGGGATCGAGCTGGATCTCCCGCCGTACCAGCTGGCGCACCATGGCCGCGCTCAGCTCGACCAGCTCCGCCTCCACCTGTTCATCGAGTTCGCGCAGGGGTTCCTGCAGGGTCTGGAGCACCCTGTCGAGCAGTTGCAGGCGCGTACCTGCCTGCTCCGCCGCCTGAACCAGCGCTTCGTTGTGGCCAAATTCGAAACCGGCCTGCTTGCCCTCCTCGAAACCCTCGTCGTAGGCCTGTTTCTGCAGGGTGGAGAGCTGTTCGGCGGTGAGTGGTCCGCCCATGGGGGAACCGCCCGGCCCGCCGCCGCGCGAACCCATCTGCGGCGGACTCCACTGGCGTACCTCGCCGTCCTGTCCGTTGCGGATGATCTTAGACGAACTCTTCTCCACCCGCGCCTCCAAGCATGATCTCGCCGGCGTCGGCAAGACGCCTGGCGATCGTGAGGATCTCCTTCTGCGCCCCCTCGACCTCGCTCAGGCGTACCGGGGCGGCGGCTTCCAGATCGTCCTTGAGCATCTCCGCGGCGCGCTTCGACATGTTCTTGAAGATCTTCTCCGAGAGCTGGGCGTCAGCGCCGCGCAGGGCCACCAGAAGCTGCTCCGAGGAGACCTCGCGCAGCAGGGTCTGGATGCCCCGGTCATCGACATCGATCAGGTTGTCGAAGACGAACATCATGTCTTGCAGCTTCTGGGCCAGATCCTCGTCCTCGCCGGAGATCTTCTCCATCACCTCTTCGGAGCTGTTGACCAGGTTTAGGATATTGGCCGCCGTGCGCACCCCGCCGAGCGATGAGGACTTGATGTTGCTGGCCCCGGCGAACTGCTTCTCCAGGATCTGATCCAGCTCCTGTAGCGCGCTCGGCTGGATCCCCTCCATGGTGGCAATGCGCTGCAAGAGTGTCGCTACCTCGTGAAAGATTTTGGGACATCCCAGTCCCCAAAATCGACTCGCCAACGCGACAGCCGTTACTGCCCCGACCGTCCTGCGCTCATCACGACTCCGTCCCGCACATTGCAGCAAAGCTGCTCGTGCGCAACTCCGTCATGATGACCACAATGACTCTACGGCGTGTCGGATGCGCTATTTGTATGCCCTACGTCACTCCCTATCGGTCGTAACTGCGGCCATACAACCGCGCCTACGCCTATCGGGGACTAACCGCCTTCGCTTCGCTCTCCATGGCGGTTAGCGAATGATGTCGGCGCGCATCTCTTCGCTCATCTCGTTGAGTACCCCGGCCGCCTGATCTGAATCGAGAAACGACAGCACGATGGAGACGATCTGTGGGTGCTCCGTGCGGATCATCTCGGCAATTGCCCGGGGGTCCATCCATTTGAGCTGCTCCAGCCCCTTGCTGTTGCGCCCGAGCAGAATGCGGTCGATCACGCCGCTGGCCTTGTCGGAACCGAGCGCCCTGGTCAGCACGCTGCGGATGTATTTATCGGAGTCGAGCCCGAGGTTGGTCTGGGTCTTCACCGATTCGATGAATGCGCCCATCACCTTGGCCATCTGGGTGGTGCTGACATTGGTCAGCCCGGCCATCGCCACACCCAGCTCCTGCACCTCCTTCGGCCCCATGTGCGAGAGCAGGGACGAGGCGTCCTCCTCGCCGAGGGCGAGCAGCAGGATCGCCGCCCGGTCCACGCCGCTGAGTTGTTCACCGCTGCTCAGCTCATCCGGCATCTTCAGCCACCCACCGTTTCACCACCTGGGCCACCCGCTTGGGGTCGTCGCGCACCATTCTCCTGGCGGCGTCCAGGGTCTGCTCGTACTCGTGCGGCCCCGGCAGTTGCATCGCCTCGGCGCCTGCCCCGCCCGCCGCCAGGGCGCGCGCGCCACCCTCGCCCCCGGCCGCGCCCGCGCCCGCGCCCGCGCCTCCTTCCAGTTCCGACTCGGAGGGCACCGGCACGGCGGTCAGCCGGGTCATGGCCGGTTTGAGGACAAACAGGATCAACACCAGTACAAGTATGATCCCTCCCACCTGTTTGGCAAGATCCCACACCCACGCCTGCTCCCAGATCGGCACTTCGGGCAGCGGCTCCAGGGCGGGCGGGGCCATGAACGAGGCGTTGATCACCTGCACGCTGTCGCCGCGCTGGGTGTTGAAGCCGATCGCCTTTTTGACCAGTTGGGTGTAGCGGTTGATCTCTTCGGGGGTGCGTTCGCTGCGGGTCACGGCGCCCGTATCGTCCACGGCACTCTTGTCATCGACCACCACGGCGACCGACAGGCGTTGCAGATTGCCTCCCGACAGCCGGGTATGGCTGATGGTCTTGTCCAGCTCGTAGTTGCGCGTGGCACGCTTGCTGGCGCTCAACGGCGCCTCGCCGCCCTCGCCGGGTTGCCCACCGGCGGCCACCTGGGGCGCGCTGCCCGCCGCCGGCGGTTGGTTGCTCAGGGCGCCGGGGATCCCTTCGGCCGCGCCGCCGAGGCGGCTCGACTGTTCATTGATCTGTTCGCTGCGCAGGGCCGGAAGGTCGGGATTGAAACGCTCCGCGGTCTGCTCGGTGACGGTGAAGTCCACCTCGGCGGTGACCTGGGCACGCACACTGTCGATGCCCAGTATCGGGGTCAGGATCTCCTCGATGCGTGCGCGGTAGTGCTCCTCAAGATTCTTGGTGTACTCGAACTGAGTGGCGGTGAGCATCATCTCGCGGGTATCCATCTGCCCGCTCAGCAGGTTTCCGCGATGATCCACCACCGTCACCCGGTCGGGGTCGAGATTGGGGACGCTGGAGGCGACCAGGTGGACGATGGCCGCCACCTGCCCCTTGTCCAGATTGCGCCCGGAGAAGAGCTTGACCACCACCGAGGCGCTGGGCGGGTTGCGCTTGCGCACGAACACCGACTGCTTGGGTGTGGCCACATGGACCCGGGCCGACTCGACGTTTGCCAGATGGCCGACGGTGCGTGCCAGTTCACCCTCCAGGGCACGGTGGAAACGCGCCGCCTCCAGGGCCCGGCTGGTGCCGAAACTGCTCTCCTGCTGTAACAGCTCGAAGCCCAGCGAGTCGCCGCGTGGCAACCCCTGCGCGGCAAGTTGCATCCGCGCCTCATGGAGTTTGCCGCTGGCCACCAGTACCGCGCCGTTGCTCTCTTCCACCTTGAACGGGATACCGGCCTGCTCCAGGGCGGCCACCACCTCCACCGCCTCCTTCTGGCCCAGGCTGCCGTAAAGCAGGCTGTAGCTGGGGGTCTGGGACCAGAGCACGACCGCCACCCCGAGGGCGACACTGACGGCGATACCGACCATCACACCGAGCTGCCTCAGCACCAGATTCTGTCCCAGGCCCTGCGCCTGCCGCGGGGCCGAAGTGCCTGCCTTTGCCATTTCAGTAGCCATAACCGTCCGCGCCTTCAGCTTTATTTATCCTTCAAATACAAGCGGCTATATCGGCATATTCATCACTTCCTTGTATGCCTCCACCAGTTTGTTGCGCACCTGGACCATCGCCTCGAAGGAGAGACTGGACTTCTGCACGGCAATCATCACCTCCGCCAGATCGGCCTCGCCGCTGCCCAGCTCGAACGCCTCCTTCATCTCACCCGCCTGCTGTTGCGTCTCGTTCACCCGGTCGATGGACTGCTTCAACAGCTGGCTGAACTCCACCGGTGACGACTCCCGCGCACCCTGGGGGGAGCCGCTGGCCTGGGCACTGATCGCCCGCATGGTGGCCAGGACCTGATCGATGTTGGCGTTACTCATGAGACACCCTCTCCGTTTTTTTGACGCCGCACCCGATTACATGCAGATAACGCACCAACTCCCCCGCTCCGCTATCCGGGGATCGCCACACCGGCATCCCGCAGCCGCGCGATCTTGTAGCGCAGTGTGCGCTGGCTGATCCCGAGCCGCTCGGCCACCTCCTTGCGGCTGCCGTTGTTCTCGCGCAGGGCGTCGAGAATCATCTGCTCCTCGACCGAGCGCAGATCCTCACTCAACCCCTTGGGCTCCGCCGTGGCGTGCCGGGCCACGGCCAGCTCGGCGGCGATCTCGAACGAGAGGTCGTCCGGGCCGATCTCATGGCCATTGCAGAGGATCAGGGCACGCTGCACCACGTTGTCCAGCTCACGCACGTTGCCCGGCCAGGCGTGGCTGAGCAACCGCTGCTCGGCCACCGTGCAAAACAGCGGCTCGGGTATACCCATCTGCCGACAGTGCTGGCGCAGCAGAAAGCGGGCCAGGGGCAGCACGTCGCGGGTACGCTCGCGCAGCGGCGGCAGATAGAGGGGGAACACATTCAGACGGTAGAAGAGATCCTCGCGAAAGCGCCCGGCCGATACCTCCTCGCGCAGGTTGCGGTTGGAGGTGGCGAGCACCCGCACATCGAGGGTGATCAGCTTGCGCCCGCCGACCCGCTCCACCTCCCGCTCCTGGAGCACCCGCAGCAACTTGGCCTGCAGGGCCAGACTCATCTCGGAGATCTCGTCCAGCAGCAGCGTGCCGCCCTGGGCCTGCTCGAACTTCCCGGGCGCCGAGTGATAGGCCCCGGTATAGGCCCCCTTCTCATGACCGAACAGCACCGCCTCCAGCATGTTGTCGGGGATGGCGGCACAGTTGATGGCGATGAACGGCCCCTGGGAGCGGGCCGAGTTGCGGTGGATATAGCGGGCGAACACCTCCTTTCCGGTGCCGCTCTCGCCGCCGATCATGACGGTGGCGTCGCACTGGGCCACGCGGCGCGCAAGCTCCAGGAGTTCGCGGGTGCGCAGATCCTCCGCCACCAGCCGGCCGTCACCCGGATCGGGCGGACGGATCGACTGTTCCACCTTCGCCAGCAGCAGTTCCGGCTCGAACGGTTTGGCCAGGTAGTCCACCGCGCCGTCGCGCATCGCCGTCACCGCCTTCTCAATGTTTCCGTAGGCGGTCATCAGCAGCACCGGAACCGATGGGAATCCGCGCTTGATCCGGCCCAGCAGCTCCTGACCGTTCATCGGCGTCATCTGTACGTCGCTGACCACCATGCCGACCTGGGTCTGGCGCATCGCCTCCAGGGCGCTCTCCCCGTCCGCGGCGGTAATGACCCCATAGCCGGCCAGCTCCAGGGTGTCGCTCAACGCCTCCCGCAGGGCCGGATCATCCTCTACCACCAGAACCATTTCCCGACGCATGACTCTCTCTCCTCAGGGGGCGGCCGTCTCCTCGTGCCGCCTGGCGCCGCCACACTCCCCGGCGGCGATGGGAAAACGCAACTGAAAACAGGCCCCGCCCGATGGGGAGGTGGCCAGCTCGATGGCGCCGTGGTGATCGAGCACCACCGATTGCACCACCGCCAGACCGAGGCCGGTGCCGTCGGTGCGGGTGGTGAAAAAGGGATCGAAGAGGCGCGCGCGCGCCGCTTCGGGTATGCCGGGTCCGTTGTCCCGGAATTCGATCCGCACCCACTCGCCGCCCTCCGCGCTCAGACCGATACGCAGATGCACCCCCTCCCCACCGTGCTCCAGGGCGTTGATGGCGAGGTTGGAGAGGGCGCCCAGCAGGGCGTCGGGGTTGGCGCAAATGGTGAGTTCGCCGCGCTCCAGCCCGCCACACTCGACGGTGGCGCCGCGCGCGGCGAACAGGGGGGCGATGGAGTGACACAGATCGGTGAGCAGCGAGACAAGACCGACCCGTTCGGGCCGCATGCTCCCACCCCGTGCAAAGGCGAGCATGTCATTGATCTGCCGTTCCATGTGCAGCAGGCGCTCGCGGCAGCGGCCGGAGAAACGCGCCCGCTGGGCGAGGCTGAGATCCTCCCGCCCCAGGTGCGATGTATAGAGCAGCGCCGAGCTGAGCGGGGTCCTGATCTGATGGGCCAGCTGCGCCGCCATCTCGCCCAGCGCGCTGAGCCGCTCCTGGCGCTCCATGCGCAGCTCCAGCTCCCGGGTCTCGGTGATATCGATCAACAGCAGGATGCGCCCCGGTTCGGGGGTGAGCGAACGCTGGATCAGGTTCACCAACCGGCCATTCTCAAGACGCAGCTCCTTGCCCAGGGGATCGGCCCGAACGGCCCCGCCGAGCAACCGCTCCCAGCACTCACCGGCGCTGATGCCCGGGAACAGCTGAAGCGCCGCGGGATTGTACTGTTGGATGCGCTCCGCGCCGTCGACCAGGAGCACCGCCGCCGGCAGGCCGTCCAGCAGCTTGCTGAGGCGGTTGGCCAGCCGCTCCTTCTCGGCCAGCTCGACCATGCGCTCGCCGCGCGCCGCCGCCAGCTCCTCGCCGAGCCGGGCCACCCGCTGCTGCAACTGGTGATAGGAATCGACCAGCTGCTCCGACATCTGGTTGAACACCAGAAAGGCGTCCTCCAGCTGCTGCTTGTTTGCCGGTGTACCGTAAGCAATGGGATGGACTCCTCCCCACCCCTACGACAAACGGCGTCGAGGCGTCAGAATGGGAGCTGAACTAGCACCATTCACACGAAACAGATGAGGAGGAAGTCCACCATGAAGATTA
>PQCP01000148.1 GCA_003062205.1 Candidatus Sedimenticola endophacoides | reverse complement strand
GTGGCTAATCTTCATGGTGGACTTCCTCCTCATCTGTTTCGTGTGAATGGTGCTAGTTCAGCTCCCATTCTGACGCCTCGACGCCGTTTGTCGTAGGGGTGGGGAGGAGTCCATCCCATTGCTTACGCACATCCTTGTGGGCGATGCCCTTGTGGCAGTCGATACAGGTCTGGCCGCTCTCGAAGGCGTTGAGGTGCTGTTTGCGCGCGCGTGGTTTCTGGAACTCCGGGTTCATGGACTCGAAGTTATGGCAGTTGCGGCACTCCCGGGAATCGGTCTGCTTCATCGCCTTCCAGACCCGCTTGGCCATGGTCAGACGGTGTTCGTCGAACTTCTCCTTGGTGTCCACGGTGCCCATGATCTTGTGGTACACCTCGTTGCTCGCCTGGATCTTGCGCACCATCTTGTGCACCCAGGGGTCGGGCACGTGGCAGTCGGAACAGGCGGCGCGCACGCCGGTGCGGTTGGAGTAGTGGATGGTGTGCTTGTACTCCTGGTAGACATTGTCCTTCATCTCGTGGCAACTGATGCAGAACTCCATTGTGTTGGTCGCCTCCATGGCGGTGTTGAAGCCGCCCCAGAAGATGATGCCGATGATAAAGAACACCAGGGCGCTGCCTACGGTGGCGCCCAGGATGATACGGCGGGAGTAGAAACTCGGCTTTACAGGAAGCTCAGACATTGTAGTCGCACCCCGGTACGGCCGGGTGTGGCGCCCGCGCCGCTAGACTAAATGGAAGGTTGGTTAGGGAAACTGTGAATGCGCACCGACGCGATGCCCATTCAGTGTCACCCTGAAAAAACCCGGCAGGCGGGTGGACGCCTGCCGGGTGTGAAGCGACCCCTGATCAGGTCACGTGGTTGACGCGGTTGTGGACGTTGAATTTTCCGGTCGGTGCGTAGAGACCCTTGACGCGGCCCTTCTCTTCCAGGCTCTTGGCGTCATAGATGATGATCTCGCCGTTGGGCTCCTTGCTGTCCTTGCGGTTCCAGACCGATACCCACACCTCGGATCCATCGTTGTTGAACTCGATGTGCACGGCGGCGTAGCCGGGCTTTTCGGTCAGGCGGATGGTCTTGACGATCTCGCGGCTCTCCTTGGAGATGACCTGCACCGACTGCTGCACCTCGGGCTCGGGGTGCTTGGTCTGGTCAGCCCAGTAGTAGTCGCTCTTGGGGTGGGTGCGGATGAACACGCCGGGACCGTCGGTCTCGACCTCGTAGCAGATCTTCCAGGCCTGGTCCTTGTGGCCGGCCGGATCGTTGCCCCAGACGGTGACCTTGCCCACACCCAGGTGGGTGGTGCCGCCCACGGGGCCGCACTTGGGGTCGTTCCAGTTGGCGCCGGGGCCTGGGTGAGGCAGCTTGTCGGTGTCGATCAACGCCTCCAGCTTCCGCTAACCGCCATGGAGAGCGAAGCGAAGGCGGTTAGTCCCCGATAGGCGTAGGCGCGGTTGTATGGCCGCAGTTACGACCGATAGGGAGTGACGTAGGGCATACAAATAGCGCATCCGACACGCCGTAGAGTCATTGTGGTCATCATGACGGAGTTGCGCACGAGCAGCTTTGCTGCAATGTGCGGGACGGAGTCGTGATGAGCGCAGGACGGTCGGGGCAGTAACGGCTGTCGCGTTGGCGAGTCGATTTTGGGGACTGGGATGTCCCAAAATCTTTCACGAGGTAGCGACACTCTTGTCGGTCTCGGTGTCCACCACCACCATCTTGTTGGAGGCGTTGGCGGCGATCTGGAAGTAGCGTCCGCTGGGGTCGTAGAAACCGTCATGCAGGAACTTGGCGGTGTCCATTTTGGTGATCTTCAGGTTGTCGATATCGTCGTAGTGCACCTGCCACATCTGCCCCAGCTCCTTCATGGAGACCAGCCAGCTGGACTGGTTGGGGGTGTCGTAGATGGCGGCGACGCGTGACTCGTTGACGTATTCGCCGTCGACGTTCACGCCGCGGGCCGAGACCACCTTCAGGGGCTCCATGGTGTGCGCGTCGGCGATTACGAAGTGCGGTGGCCAGTAGCCGCCGCCCACCACGTACTTGCCGTCGCCGGATACGGCCACGTCGCGTGCGTCATAGGCGATCTGCACTTCGGCGACCTTCATCTTGTCAGGGGTCTGCCACAGGTCGATCTTGGTCAGTTTGCCGTCACGGCCCTGGGTGTACCAGAAGCGGCCGGCGTTCTCGGCGTGCAGTTTGTCGTGGTGCTCGGCGGCCTTCAGTACGTGCACGGCGTAGCCGGTGGGTACGTGGGCGACCACCTCTTTCGTGTCGCCGTCGATAACGGCAACCTTGCCTACATCACGCTCGATGACCAGGAAGAAGTTCTCCCAGTTGCGCCCGTGCAGGGGTTTGGTCGGGTAGTCCTTGGGATCGACGAAGACATGGTGACGCTCCTTCATCAGTTCCAGGGACATCTCGGGCGGAATCGGCGGCTCCATCTGGATGTAGGTGGCCATCTTTTTGATTTCATCGGCGCTCATGATGTCATCAAAATTGTTCATACCACCTTCCGTTCCGTAGGTGATAATCTTCTCCAGGCGCTCCTGGCCGAGTTTCATGGTGTTCGCCGGCTCGAGGCTCTTGCCGGTGGCGCCCTTGCGCAGGGTGCCGTGGCAGCCCGCGCAGCGCTGGAAGTAGATGGTCTTGGACTGTTCGAAGTCGGCTTCGGACAGGGTCGGGGCGGCGGCACCGGCGGTTGCCGACAGGCCGCCAAGCGCGGCGCCGACAAGCAGACTCAGTGCGGATCTGGCGAAATATTTCTTGTTCACGTTCGCTAACCGCCATGGAGAGCGAAGCGAAGGCGGTTAGTCCCCGATAGGCGTAGGCGCGGTTGTATGGCCGCAGTTACGACCGATAGGGAGTGACGTAGGGCATACAAATAGCGCATCCGACACGCCGTAGAGTCATTGTGGTCATCATGACGGAGTTGCGCACGAGCAGCTTTGCTGCAATGTGCGGGACGGAGTCGTGATGAGCGCAGGACGGTCGGGGCAGTAACGGCTGTCGCGTTGGCGAGTCGATTTTGGGGACTGGGATGTCCCAAAATCTTTCACGAGGTAGCGACACTCTTGAGGTTTACTCCCAATGGATGACTTGGTTCCAAGCGTCAAATTGGCGTCAGGACAAAAACGCAATGTCATGCTCCGCGTGACACTCTAGGGCAGGGGAGTAAACCGTCTTTGATAATTATCAAGGGGCGGGGGGGCAATGATGATCTACTTTGACAAACGTCATGATGTCGGCCCCCGGGGGCGTCGGCTCCGGACGCTGTTTATAAGGTGCCTTCGGTGGTTCCCGGGCGGTCAGGCGGGAGGCGGCGAAGCAATCCACAACGGGTACTGCCCGGTGTGTCAGGGCGGTCCGTGCGCGCGCGCGACACAGGCCTCCACAATGAGTCGGGGCGACCGGGGAGGAGTGCAATATCCTCCCGCCGTCCCGGGCGACATTCGAGAGAGAAGGTATTGAAATGAAGAGAAGCGTCAGCATGTTGATACTCGCCCTGATCATGGGGGTGATCCTGGTTGCCGATATCATGGTGTTCATCGCCCTTGGGGTCGGGCATCCCGTGCCCTGGGTGCTGCTGGCGCTGCTGGTGCTGGTGCCCGTGCTCCACAACCGGATGGAGAGCGGGCGCTTCGTCACCTGGAAGCCGGAGTACAGCGTCGGGATCGATCTGATCGACGATGATCACAAGAAGCTGCTATCGCTGATCAACAATCTGCAGGCCGCCGTGCACTACCATACCGGATACGCCTTCGAGAAGAAGGCCCTGGATGAACTGGTCGATTACACCCGTTTTCATTTCGAGCGCGAAGAGGCGCTGATGAAGGAGCACGACTACCCCGATTATGAACTGCACTGCGCCGAGCATCGGGAGATGATCGGCAAGGTCGAGGAGTTTGTCGCCGGCTATCAGACCAAGGGGCACGACGTGTTCGAATCGATGGCCGCCTATCTCAAGGATTGGCTGATCACCCATATCAACGGTACCGACCAGGAGGTCGGCGCGTATATCCGCGGGCGGACCGGGGGATGAGGCGCGCGCCGGCGCTGCTGCTCCTGGGGCTCGTGCTGGGGTGGGGGGCTGCGCGCGCCCAGCCCGCCGAGGAGGTGACGCTGCATCTGCCGCCCCCGTCGCTGGCGGCCTGGTACAAGCCCGCCAACCGGCGTCAGGTCTGGCTGCACACCATGTTCGGTCTGCGCCGCGAGATGCAGGCGGCCGGTGATTATGCCGCCCTTGGCGAGCTGGAGCGGTTGCGCGAGTGGGGCGGCGCTTCGCGGCGAGCTACCGCCGTATCGGCGAGATGGTGCCCCAATGGAGTGATGCGCTCGACCTGGAGAGCCTGCAACGCCTCGAATCGGCCATGGCGGCGGGCGACGCCGGCGAGGTGCCGCGCCTGCTGCGCAAGCTTTCGCACAGCTGTGACAGTTGTCACCGGGAGTATCGCGCGGTCACGGTCGCCCTCTACCGCACGCCCGATTTCAGCGCCCTGAGGGTGGATGACGGGGCTGGCGGGACGCTTACCTACCCCGAGGCGATGGAGCGGCTCTCTGTCCTGGTCAACCGGGTGCGGATCGCCAGCGACGACGGACGCGCGCAGGCCGCCCGGGAGGCGCTGCACGCCCTTGATGGCGGGCTCGATGCCCTGGCCGGGAGCTGCGGCGCCTGTCACCGGGACGCGGTCCCGGCCGATCGGGTGTTCGCCGACAGGTCACGCCAGTTCGCCGTCCTGGGGGCGGCGCTGGAGACGGCCGACCGCGAGGCCGCGGGGCGCGCCCTGGGGGATATTGCGGTGAAGGTCTGTGCCCTGTGCCACGGCGTGCATCGCACGCTCCATGATCTGAAGGCCCGCCTCGCGCGCTGAAAACCCGGGGCGGCCCGCGCGCGTGGCCGCTTTTGCGGGCTCTGACTTGGAAGTCGATCGTCCGGTGAGTGCGGCGGGTTTACTCCCCGGGCAGGTGTTCGCGCAGCAGTTCGACCATGGTTTCGGGGGTGATGCCGTGGGCGAACTTGGTGATGAAGCGCCCGTCCGGGGCCATCAGATAGACGCTGGCGGTGTGGTCCATGGCGTAGAGCTGGGGATCGCGCCCCGGTTCCAGGATCTTTTCATAGCGCGCGTTGAACTGCCGGGCGACCCGGTCGATCATGTTCCGGGTGCCGGTGAGACCGATCAGGTCGTCGTTGAAGTATTTCACGTACTGTTTCATCGCTGCCACGGTGTCCCGCTCGGGGTCGATGGTGATGAAGTAGTGCTGGAGAAGCTTCGCCCGCTCGCCGAGCATGTCGAGGGCCAGGGAGGTGGTGGCCAGGGAGGTGGGGCAGATGTCCGGGCAGAAGGTGTAGCCGAAGTAGATCAGCTGGTATTTGCCGAGCAGATCCTTCTCGGTGACGGTGCGGCCGTTGTGATCGACCAGGATGAAGCGTCCCCGTATACCCTCCGGGTCGGCCCCGCTCTCCGTCAGCGGCTGGTGGACCGGGCCTTGCGGCGCCTCGCCCTGGAGGCAGCGCCGGATGGTCTCGGTGTTGTGCATCATCAGATCGACATAGAGATTCTCTCCGGGCTCGAAGCGGGTGCCGAAGCTGTCGAGTTCGCCCTGGTTGATGCCCGTCCCGCCGGTGAGCAGCTCCAGCGCTTGCGGGCGATGGCCGCGCTCGGTAAGCAGGCAGGCGAACTCCCCGCCCAGGATCCTGGCCCGGGTTTCGAGCAGCTTTCCGGTGTCGGCCCGTACCCCGGGGTGGGCCGCTAGGGTGGCGCGGATCTTCAGGGCGTAGGCCTGTTCGAAATATTGTAGTGTGTCGTGGTAGTTGGCGCCGGAGCCCCCCTTCATTCCCCGATAGCCGTATTCTAGTTGGCGGTCGATGCCCTGGAGCGTTGCCAGCATGCTCCGGTAGTTGCGCTGGTAGAGGTGGGCGCGGGCGGGGTCGTGCTCGATCAGGGCGTCGCTGAACAGCTTCAGCAGGATGATGGCGTTGCGGGTGTCGAGCCAGAGGAAGGGATCGCGGCCGTATCCTTCATGGCGCGCGGGGAGGATCTTCAGCTCCGGGCGATCGAGCAGGGTGATGACCCGCGTGCCGGGTGCGAGCGCCTGTAGCGGCTCGATCAGGAACGACTCCAGCTCCGGGCCGACCCACACCACCAGTTTCGCGCCCCTGAGCCGCTCCAGTTGCTGCGCGTCGGGCAGGTAGTCGAAAGGGGTGCGCCCCTTGCCGACGATCAGCTCCGCCCCCTCGGTGCCGCGCATCAGACCGGTCAGCAGGGAGTGAATCGGCTTGATGCTGGCGAAGACGCTCGGTTGCGGGTCGGCGCGGAGCGGCTGCGACGCGCCCAGCAGCAGGAGCAGGAGAGTCAGCAGACGCAGCGCGGCATGGCGGTGGTTCATGGGTGTTCCCTCACTCTCCCGGCCCCCCCGGTGCGCTGTCGTGAAAGGCCTGCTCCAGTTGGCCGATGGCCTCGTCCACGCGCCGCGCCAGGTGGGCCCCCTCGGGGCATTCGCCGCCCTGCTGTAGTTTCGTCAGGAAGTGCTGGTGGGTGATGCGTTCGAACTCCTCGCCGAGCTGGCGCTGTTTGGGCAGGTTGTTGACCAGCGCGCGCTTGATCTGGCGCACCTGTTCGAGATGGCCGCAGTCGAGGGCGATGGCGTTGAGTTCACCCAGCCGCCGGATGCTCTGGTACTGCGGGTCGCTGATCGCCTGCGCCGTGTGTGACGGCAGGGCGGTGGCCAGCACGGCCAGCAGGCAAATGGGGGTGATCAGCGGTCTCGGGTTGCGCATGAGGTCACGGGATACGTTGAAGAGTCGACTGCATGAGACCGGATGGTAAAGGAGGCGGCGCCCGGGCGTATTTGCCATATGTCAAATACGCCCGGCGGGAAGGGAGGATGGAGGGGGGTTTTATTCCCTCAAGGGGGCGGGGCGGTGTGGAAATGGGGGAAATCCCCCGTGCCGTGGCTGCAATAGGGCATATCCCCTATCCAGCTTGACCTTTGTCAAGGCCGAGGTCCCGGACCGGGCGCACGCTACTGCACGGCTACGTATGTACGTTACATCCGAGGGAGTAGAAATGAAACCAACAAACAAACGCATCCTGGCACTGCTGATGGGCCTTGGCATGGGCCTGTCGGCGGCGTCAACGGCCTGGTCGGCCGAGTCACTGGAAGACGTTATGAAACGCAGGGGGCTGACCCAAAAGGATATACTGGCGGCCGCCAAGACCTATACTCCGACCGGAGGACGTGACGAGTACCTGGTCTTCTCGTCCGGCGGACAGTCGGGGCAGGTGATCGTCTACGGCATTCCGTCCATGCGTATCCTGAAGTATATCGGTGTGTTCACCCCCGAGCCGTGGCAGGGCTATGGCTTTGACGACGAGTCGAAGGCGGTGCTCGCCCAGGGCCGGATCAACGGCAAGGATATCAACTACGGCGATACCCATCACCCGGCGATCTCCGAGACAGATGGCGAGAGCGACGGGCGCTGGCTGGCGATCAACGACAAGGCCAACCCGCGCATGGCGATTATCGATCTGCACGACTTCGAGACCAAGCAAATCGTGGTCAACCCGTTCTTCAAGTCGGAGCACGGCGGCGCCTTCTTCACCCCCAACAGTGAGTACATCCTCGACCCCGCCCAGTACGCGGCCCCGTTCGAGGATGAGTTCGTGCCGCTGGAGCAGTTCAACGAAAAGTACCGCGGTGGTATCACCTACTGGAAATTCGACAAGGACAAGGGGCGTATCGACAGCGAAAACTCCTTCACCTTCGAATTCCCGCCCTACAGCCAGGACCTGGCCGACGCCGGTAAGGGTCCCTCCTACGGCTGGGGCTTCAACAACTCCTTCTGCTCCGAGCGTTATGTGGGCGGCATCGAGCGCGGACGTCCCCCCTTCGAGGCGGGCTGCTCCTCCAAGGATACCGACTTCATGCACGTGACCAACTGGAAGAAGGCCGAGGAGCTGATCAAGGTCGGAAAGGTCCAGAAGTCGAAGGGCCAATACCTGATCACCATGGAGCAGGCGATCGCCGAGGGGCTGCTGTATCTGATCCCCGAGCCGAAGTCGCCCCATGGCGTCGACGTCACCCCGGACGGCAGATTCATCACCGTCTCCGGCAAGCTCGACAGTCACACCTGGGTCTACTCCTTCGAGAAGATCATGCAGGCGATCGACAACAAGAAGTTCGAGGGCAAGGACCCCTACGGCATCCCCATCATCGCGCTGCAGGACGCCCTGGAGCATCAGGTGAATGTGGGCCTCGGGCCGCTGCACACCCAGTATGACGCCAAGCCCTGCGTGGCCTACACCTCCATCTACGTGGACTCCATGGTCACCAAGTGGGACTACTGTCAGGGCAAGGTGCTCGACACCCTGCCGGTGCACTACAATATCGGTCACCTGATGTCGATGGAGGGCGATACCACCTCCCCCGACGGAAAGTACCTGGTGGCGCTGAACAAGCTGGCCATCGACCGCTTCAACCCGGTCGGCCCGCTGCACCCCCAGAACCACCAGCTGATCGACATCAGCGGCGACAAGATGGAGCTGCTGTATGACATGCCGCTGCCGCTGGGCGAGCCGCACTACGCGGTCGCCATCAAGGCCGACAAGCTCAAGCCGGTGGTCCGCTACAAGTCCGGCTGGGATTCACGCAGCGACGAGAAGTCCCCCTTCGCCACCCGCGCCGGTCGCGAGAAGACCGAGCGGACCTGTGACGCCAGCGGCAACTGCACCGTGGATGTTCGCGGTACCGTGATCCGTTCCCACATCACCCCCGAGATCATCGAGGTCGAGGAGGGAGATACCGTCTCCATCCACCTGACCAACCTGGAGCGGGCGGAGGACGAGGTGCACGGGTTCGCGATGTACGGTCAGAACGTTCAGCTCTCCATCGAGCCGGGCAAGACCACCTCGACCACCTTCGTCGCCGAGAAGGCGGGCGTCTACCCTTACTACTGCACCGAGTTCTGCTCGGCGCTGCATCTTGAGATGCAGGGCTACCTGCTGGTGCGTCCGAAGGGCTACAAGGCCGAGGCGACGGCGATGCAGGAGGGTACCACCTACACCAAGGCGGACTACGAGAAGCAGGTCAAGACCAACCTGGACACCCAGGCGGTCATCGACCAAGTGGTCGGTTTCATCACCAGCCACAACTTCAAGGACTTCCCGACCGTCGTGGCCCTGGTCGAGGATGCCACCGACCAGCTCGGTTTCGCCAAGGGCGCGCGTGAGAAGGCGGAGGCCGCCGCCGCCGCTGGTGACTACCAGAACGCCATGCTCTGGGCCAACCAGTGGTGGCAGTATCAGGTCAAGACGGCGGACCTCGGTCTGCGCGCCAAGACCCACCTTGAGGAGAATGGAGCCAAGAAGGTCAAGAGTGTCGCTACCTCGTGAAAGATTTTGGGACATCCCAGTCCCCAAAATCGACTCGCCAACGCGACAGCCGTTACTGCCCCGACCGTCCTGCGCTCATCACGACTCCGTCCCGCACATTGCAGCAAAGCTGCTCGTGCGCAACTCCGTCATGATGACCACAATGACTCTACGGCGTGTCGGATGCGCTATTTGTATGCCCTACGTCACTCCCTATCGGTCGTAACTGCGGCCATACAACCGCGCCTACGCCTATCGGGGACTAACCGCCTTCGCTTCGCTCTCCATGGCGGTTAGCGATGGACGCTACAACCCCGAAAAAATGATCGTCGCCCCGCTAACAGTTACCGGCCTGCCTAGTTCTCGGCTAATACCCTAGTCTGGTTGTACGGTATTTGTGGTCACCTAATGGTTTATGAAACATTCGGGCTAGGTGGGGCATCGTGTTGATCAAGCGGCTGTTGAGGAGTTGGTGCGTCCGAAATACGGTTTTTTCCGGCTTGAATCATGAAATGAGTGCGTTTACCCGAAAATAGCTTGGATACGTTCGAACATCAGATGATGAAGATAAAAGAAGTGCGCTGTTCGCCCGCCCGTAAAGCACCCGTCATATAATGTTGCCTTTCTGGACGGACTCTATCTAGTCAATGTCTCGATTTCAGTGATCTCGGTAACCGCCAGTGTCGCAATATCCTTGTACTTTTCATTGCGAGGCGAGTTGAGATCGACCAGTTCCGAGAGCCGGGAGTAGGAAGAGTTTACAAACATTTCACTGCTGTCCATTGCCTTGCGTCTGATTCCAAAACGCACCCTCCGACGCTCCTCGCTCGGCATGCGGCTGATAAGATTCTTAGTGGCCCAGAGTGAACCGTTTCGGGCAAAATCCGACAGACGGGCCGCCTGATTGATGGTGTCACCGAGAACCGTAAACTCGACCTTGGTCGCCACATGAAACACCCCGAGCCACTCCTGCCCTTCATTGAGCCCGGTGTTGAGATAAAGCTCGGTAGGCCAATTCTTGCGCAGTTGCCACCCCTTGCTGATACGGCGCATTGCCTGGTGCATTTCATGGGCACAGCACAGCGCATTGAAGATGTAGCTGCTGTCCGGCTGGGGGAAAAAATAGTAGACCATGCCGTCACCAACATGTTTTCCGTGTGTACCGTAGTAACGGCGAAAGATCGGCTCCATTGCCGCCCAGATCTCGTTAATCAGCTCAAAATACTCGTCCGGCGGCAATTCCGAGCAGATTCGCACCGAATCCTGTAGGTCGGCAACGAGAACAGCCACATCAGTGAACACCGGCAGACGTTTTCTGATCAGGTTTCGGATAACCTCGTCACGCCGCTCCAGCAGCCGTATCAACGCGCCGTTTCCCGTTCCCTCCCGCACATAGACAATCAGGATACCTTCACGAAAAAAACAGGCATAAACACGGAAGAACGCATCGCCATCCGCTTCACATTGCAGGGTGAGGGGAAACTCGGAGACCAACGCATCCCTGTCTTTGATTGGTCCGGCCGCTGACGTTTGCCCCATTGGAAAGGAGGAATCATTGGTCTTATTGGACCGATTCCGACCAAGCGCTTGGTGGAGATGCTCGAATGCCCTGCGGTCAAGAGTGTCGCTACCTCGTGAAAGATTTTGGGACATCCCAGTCCCCAAAATCGACTCGCCAACGCGACAGCCGTTACTGCCCCGACCGTCCTGCGCTCATCACGACTCCGTCCCGCACATTGCAGCAAAGCTGCTCGTGCGCAACTCCGTCATGATGACCACAATGACTCTACGGCGTGTCGGATGCGCTATTTGTATGCCCTACGTCACTCCCTATCGGTCGTAACTGCGGCCATACAACCGCGCCTACGCCTATCGGGGACTAACCGCCTTCGCTTCGCTCTCCATGGCGGTTAGCGATGGACGCTACAACCCCGAAAAAATGATCGTCGCCCCGCTAACAGTTACCGGCCTGCCTAGTTCTCGGCTAATACCCTAGTCTGGTTGTACGGTATTTGTGGTCACCTAATGGTTTATGAAACATTCGGGCTAGGTGGGGCATCGTGTTGATCAAGCGGCTGTTGAGGAGTTGGTGCGTCCGAAATACGGTTTTTTCCGGCTTGAATCATGAAATGAGTGCGTTTACCCGAAAATAGCTTGGATACGTTCGAACATCAGATGATGAAGATAAAAGAAGTGCGCTGTTCGCCCGCCCGTAAAGCACCCGTCATATAATGTTGCCTTTCTGGACGGACTCTATCTAGTCAATGTCTCGATTTCAGTGATCTCGGTAACCGCCAGTGTCGCAATATCCTTGTACTTTTCATTGCGAGGCGAGTTGAGATCGACCAGTTCCGAGAGCCGGGAGTAGGAAGAGTTTACAAACATTTCACTGCTGTCCATTGCCTTGCGTCTGATTCCAAAACGCACCCTCCGACGCTCCTCGCTCGGCATGCGGCTGATAAGATTCTTAGTGGCCCAGAGTGAACCGTTTCGGGCAAAATCCGACAGACGGGCCGCCTGATTGATGGTGTCACCGAGAACCGTAAACTCGACCTTGGTCGCCACATGAAACACCCCGAGCCACTCCTGCCCTTCATTGAGCCCGGTGTTGAGATAAAGCTCGGTAGGCCAATTCTTGCGCAGTTGCCACCCCTTGCTGATACGGCGCATTGCCTGGTGCATTTCATGGGCACAGCACAGCGCATTGAAGATGTAGCTGCTGTCCGGCTGGGGGAAAAAATAGTAGACCATGCCGTCACCAACATGTTTTCCGTGTGTACCGTAGTAACGGCGAAAGATCGGCTCCATTGCCGCCCAGATCTCGTTAATCAGCTCAAAATACTCGTCCGGCGGCAATTCCGAGCAGATTCGCACCGAATCCTGTAGGTCGGCAACGAGAACAGCCACATCAGTGAACACCGGCAGACGTTTTCTGATCAGGTTTCGGATAACCTCGTCACGCCGCTCCAGCAGCCGTATCAACGCGCCGTTTCCCGTTCCCTCCCGCACATAGACAATCAGGATACCTTCACGAAAAAAACAGGCATAAACACGGAAGAACGCATCGCCATCCGCTTCACATTGCAGGGTGAGGGGAAACTCGGAGACCAACGCATCCCTGTCTTTGATTGGTCCGGCCGCTGACGTTTGCCCCATTGGAAAGGAGGAATCATTGGTCTTATTGGACCGATTCCGACCAAGCGCTTGGTGGAGATGCTCGAATGCCCTGCGGTCAAGAGTGTCGCTACCTCGTGAAAGATTTTGGGACATCCCAGTCCCCAAAATCGACTCGCCAACGCGACAGCCGTTACTGCCCCGACCGTCCTGCGCTCATCACGACTCCGTCCCGCACATTGCAGCAAAGCTGCTCGTGCGCAACTCCGTCATGATGACCACAATGACTCTACGGCGTGTCGGATGCGCTATTTGTATGCCCTACGTCACTCCCTATCGGTCGTAACTGCGGCCATACAACCGCGCCTACGCCTATCGGGGACTAACCGCCTTCGCTTCGCTCTCCATGGCGGTTAGCGATGGACGCTACAACCCCGAAAAAATGATCGTCGCCCCGCTAACAGTTACCGGCCTGCCTAGTTCTCGGCTAATACCCTAGTCTGGTTGTACGGTATTTGTGGTCACCTAATGGTTTATGAAACATTCGGGCTATGACGAAGATCGTAGCCGCATCCGAACCGGACATGGCCCGGAAAACATCTCACGATTGCGACGCTTTGCCATCGGTCTACTCAAGGGCAAGAAAACCGATGAGTCAATCCCAGAGAAAATGAAAAAGCTTCTGCTCAATACCCGGGCGGTATTCGATATTTTGAAAATGACGCGTAACGCGATGCCACGTAATGGGAATTTTGCCGGAGCGTAGATTTACCGTGCCTACCCCCCCGGCCTTCTTGACTTTTAACAAGGCGCCCGGCGCGTGCTGAGCGGATACTGCCGCTGAATCCAATGTTGGGTGTTTCTCCGGAGGAGACGGACATGTTGAAAAGAATCGCTGTTTCATTGGCCGCGGCCGCGGCGCTGACCCTGGGTGTGAGTGGAGCCGTTGCGGCCGCCGACGGGGCGGAGCTCTACAAAACCAAGACCTGCTGGTCATGTCACGGAAAGGATGCCAAGACCCCGATCATGCCGGTCTATCCCCGGCTCGCGGGTCAGAGTGCGGAGTACACCTTCAACCAGTTGAAGGATATCAAGTCCGGGGCGCGCGCCAACGGCCAGTCCGCCGCCATGAAGGGCGTGATGGGTCTGGTCAACGAAGAGGAGATGCGCGTCATCGCCGACTGGCTGGCGACCCAATGAACGGGTATGCGGCGCCCTCCGGGGCGTTTTGACCCATATCAAAGAGGGGCCAAGGCCCCTGTGACAGACTGCATCGCACACGATGGCGTGTGCGGTGGCGTAACGCCGGTGGCGGTGCGGGACACCGCCGCGCGGCATGACGGGAGATGTGAACGATGAACCTGAAACCCCTGTTCAAGAGCCTCGCGGCGGCGGTTGGCCTGGCCGTGTGCGCGAGCGGTTTTGCCGGAAAGGAAGCTGCCCAGGTCACGGATGTCAAGGACTGGAACGTGGCCGGAGGCGAGAAGACGGAAGCGATGATTCTGGAACCGGATCGCGAGCGCGGCATCGCCGTCTACGAGGTCTGCTCCGCCTGTCACCTGCTGGAGGGCTGGGGTTTGGAGGATGGCACCTTCCCTCAGCTGGCCGGTCAGCACCGCAACGTCCTGATCAAACAGCTGGCGGATATCCGTGCCCAGAACCGCGATAACCCGACCATGTACCCCTTCGCCCTGGATGACCAGATCATGGGCGCGGCCGGCTACAGGCATGACGAGATCAACCCCGCCCAGCTGATCGCCGACGTCACCGCCTACATCGCCGCGCTGCCGATGAACCCGGCGCCCGGCTATGGCCCGTGGGAGGAGGGTACCCCGGAGTTCGAACAGGGCAAGAAGCTCTATCAGGAGAACTGCACCGAGTGCCACGGAGAGACTGGCGAGGGCAGCGACGACAAGTTTTATCCCCGGGTGCAGGGCCAGCACTACAAGTACATGCTGCGCCAGTTCGAGTGGATCCGTGACGGCAAGCGCCGCAATGCCAACCCCGACATGGTGAGGCAGATCAAGGGTTTCAGCGACAAGGATATGCAGATGGTGATCAACTACACCGCCCGCACCAAGCCGCCCCAGGAGGACCTTGCGCCCTCCGTCGATTGGCGCAACCCCGACTACGAGTGATCTCCCCCGGCTGCCCCCCGCCCGCCCGTTAGGCTTGGGCGGGTGGCGGCCGACGCGGGGCCCGGGGGGCGGTTCGTGCACGCTGCGCGCGCCGCCGTCAGCGGGTGCGGACAACCGGAAATAACCAAACCATGAATGCAGTATCCCAAACCAAGCGGACCCTCCAGGTCGGCCTGCTCAGTCTCATCGCCACCGCGCTGCTGGCGCTCCTCTTCTACACCCCGGTCTGGTGGGTCTCGCTGACCGCGCCCAACTATCCGGAGGAGGCGTTTCCCGACGGGGTGCGCATCCACTTTCACATGAACGGGGTCTTCAATGGCTGCCGCAAGGTCGAGAAGGAGGAGATCCGCGAGGAGATCGCCCTCGACTGCGTGCACGAGATGGACACCATCAACCACTATGTGGGGATGTATCCGATCGCCGCCGGCGGGGTGGTGGAGCGCGCCTTCTCGCCCTTTCTGGTGTCGATCCTCGGGGTGATGCTGATCGGCTTCGCCTGTAGTCGTCCGAGGCCGCGTATGCTGATCATGGGGCTGGCCTTCGCAGGCATCTCGGGCTGGATGTATCTCACCTTCTACACCGAAGGAGGGCTCGCCTATCACGACGGCGGTTACGTCGAGGCGCTGGTCACCGCCCTGGATCAGGAGGCGGGCGCTGAAGAGAGCCGGGAGCTGGATGCCGGTCAGGCATTGATCGCCAGGCTCAAGGCCTCACTGGCGGCGAGCGGTGAGGAGGCGTCGGAGCCGGAGGCGGATGCGGCTGCCGGGAAGTCGGAGAAACAGCGGCTTATCGACAATCTGCGCGTCACCTTCCGCAAGGACCAGGAGCGCCGGCCCCAGGCGGAGCGCCTGGAGTGGGAAGGCAGTGCCTCGCAGATACTCGGCTGGCACTATGAGAAGAGCCTGGGGCGCTACTTCAACAATCCCCAGGAGATCCGGCCGATGGTGGCGAAGATGACCTTCGCCGGGCATGCGGTGTTCTGGGGGCTGATCGCAGCCATGTGTCTGCTGGTGTACGGGGCGCGCAGAAATGGTGGGCCGCTCTATTGGCTGATGGTGCTGGTGCCGCTGGCGCTGCCGCTTTTCTTCATCATCGACTACTCGGCCTGGCTCTGGTGGTACGGCCACAGCCTCAACCAGATGGGCGCCTTTACCGTCAAGCCCTTCATGCCGACCGTGTTTGGTGATGGCAAGGTGGCCCAGTTCGCCACCCACTCCTACCCCTACAAGGGGTTCGGCCTGATGCTGGCCAGCAGTCTGCTGCTGGCGGTGGCGGCGTTGATCCGGCGCAAGCAGTTCCGCAACGAGCACGAGTGAGCGGGCGGTGATGGCCGTTTCCGCCAGGCTCCATGAAATGCGGACGGACGGTGCCGGTGCGCTGATCGTGCTGCTGTGTGCATGACCAGATTATCTGCGGTAGATTCCGCCCATCCTGTCCACAATCCCTGATGGATAAAGAAGAACCCCCTCGAACAACTTGAACATTGTCCGAGGGGACGGTCTCCTGTGTTCTTCGCCA
>PQCP01000001.1 GCA_003062205.1 Candidatus Sedimenticola endophacoides | reverse complement strand
AGCGGTTCTTGGGTAGACTTGGACATGGGGCGACCTCGTTTAGCTTCACCGAAGCGTTTTTGGCGAAATACCAATTATATCAATTGGTTGAACGAGGTGCGCCTTTTTTATGAATAATTCGGGCTAAACACTGCGGCGGAGGGTGGTGGCTTGCGCTACCTCTATTGTGGGGCCGTGGGTGATTCTGCGCTGGCCGATTCCGTCGGGGTGGGGCGCGGCCGGAAGCGCGCGATCTGCGCACGCAGGCGGGCACGGTTTTTCGGGGTGTCTCCGCGTCCGTAGCGGATGCTGATGTAGAGGGCGGTGATCCGGGCCGCCGCCGGTTTCAGGTCGGGACGCCGTTGGGCCACTTCGCGGGCGAAGTCGCGCGGTCCCTGCCAGGGTCTGCGGGTGATGCCGGCGCGTCCGAGGCGGTGGCAGAAGCGCAGATAGGCGCGCTGCGCCGGGTCCTGCCGCTCGCGTGTGCGGTACCAGTTGAGCGCCCCCAGTGCCACTACGACCAGTCCGGCCAGGACCGCCATGGCGGCGGCAAGTCGGTGGTGGTTGCGGAGGAAATCGAGCCCCAGGAGGTCGAGTAGGCGGTGTTGGCGTTCCTGGGTGTAGCCGAGCACCCAGCGGTGCCAACCGCTGTTGAGGCTGTCCCAGCCGAAGCGCAGCTGTTGTGCCAGTGTGCCGAGCAGGCCCGACTCGGGCAGGTTGAAGTCGATGGGGGTGCCGAAGGCGCCGAGGGTGTCGTCGATCAGGGGTTCGAAGGTGCGTTCGATGCGCTCGGGGGCGATTGCCGCTGTCGGGTCGATGCGTATCCAGCCCCGGTCTTCGATCCACACCTCGCTCCAGGCGTGTGCGTCGTACTGGCGAATCATCATGTAGCCGCCCAGGGGGTTCAGTTCTCCGCCCTGGTAGCCGGTGACGACCCGGCTGGGTACGCCGGCTAGGCGCATCAGCAGGGTGAAGCCGGTGGCGTAGTGCTCGCAGAACCCTCGCCGGGTCTCGAACAGGAACTCGTCGCTGGGGTTGTCGCCGAGCGGTGGCGGGTAGAGGGTGTAGTGGTAGGGTTCACGCCGGAAGTGGTTCAGGGCGAGGGCCGCGATCCCCGCCGCGCCGCCGCTCTCCTGCCGCCATTGCCGGGCCAGGGCGCGCATGCGCGGGGTGACGTTGTCGGGCAGTTGCAGGGCGCGGCGGCGTTCGTCGGGGGTGAGGGCGCCGGTGTGGTAGATGCCGGCCGACAGGGCCCGGTAGGTGATGCGCTGCTCCACCGGGCGTTCGGCCAGTACCTGGAAGTCGGTGCTGATGGTGGCGCGCGGTTCGGTGCGCAGGGGCAGGTCGAGGGCGTAGAGCCATTCGCGGCGGCTCGGTTCCAGGATGATCCGGTAGGCGATCGGGGCGCCCTGGCTCTGCAGGGCTCGCTGAGCCGGTTCCGGGGGGGCGCCGGGGCTCCAGGTGCGCCCGTCGCTGTGCCACAGCACCGGGCCGCGCCAGTAGCGCTGTTGCGGGGGTGGAACCGGACCCTCGAAGTCGGCCCGGAAGGCGATGGCGGGGGAGCGGATCAGGCGGCTGATGCTGCCCAGGGTGATGCGGTCGCTGAGGCCGGTGACGGCGCTGCCCTGGTCGATGCCGAGGTTCCATAACGGCCCCTGGAGCCGGGGAAAGAAGAGAAATAGTACCAGCATGATCGGTGCTGCCTGCAACAGCAGCCGCAGGGCTTGGCCCAGGGGGTCGAGCAGGGAGTCGGAGTGCTCGCAGCGGCTGGCCTCGATCAGCAGGGCACTGAGGCCGCAGAGCAGCAGTACATAGAGCACCAGCCAGATCTCCTGGTTGAAGAGGAACTGGGTGATCAGGGTGAAGTAGGCCAGGAACACGGCCACGAAGAGGTCGCGGCGGCTCTTCAGCTCCAGCAGTTTGAGTCCGAGCATGGCGGTGAGCAGGGCCACGCCGGCGCTCTTGCCGATCAGCAGCGGGTAGTTGGTGAGGACGGTGGCAATGCCCCCGATGGTGAGCAGAAACAGCCCCAGGCGCCCCGGTTGCAGGCGCGGTTGTTTCAGTGCCAGCAGGCGCAGCGAGAGGACCAGGAGCAGGAAGCCGGTGACCCCGGGGGCCAGGTGCGGCAGGTGGGGCGCCAGGGTCAGTCCCAGCAGCAGGACCAGCAGGCCCAGTTCGCGGCGGTTGAGGGCCACCTCCCCGGGACGTCTCACGGGCGCTCCCCGTACAGGGCCAGGGCGCGCAGACAGCGTTGGCGGTGGGCCGGGTCGCGCCCCGGCGGGATCTCGGTTCCGGGCAGGCGCAGGCCGTACTCCAGCTGCTGCTGCGTGGCGTCGATCACCCCCCGGCAGAGAGCACTCAGGCGCTGTTCGGTGTCGAGTCCGGCGAGGGTGTTCCAATCGAGCCAGCGCCGTTCGCTGCGGTCTCCGCCGAACTGTCAAGAGTGTCGCTACCTCGTGAAAGATTTTGGGACATCCCAGTCCCCAAAATCGACTCGCCAACGCGACAGCCGTTACTGCCCCGACCGTCCTGCGCTCATCACGACTCCGTCCCGCACATTGC
>PQCP01000147.1 GCA_003062205.1 Candidatus Sedimenticola endophacoides | reverse complement strand
CAGCGAGCCTAATATCAGCGCCTGGAGTGTGAATAACGATGGTCTGAGATTTGTTGCTAAGACTGGAAGATTTTCGCAAAAAACCTGTCAAGCACTTTTTTCGATTTTGTATGGTGAATAGTTACTAGATTTCTTAGGATACAAGGGGTTAGTGAATGGAATCCTCGTCTAAACAACAACCCCCGGCATCACGCCCCGGTCAGGCCACCGCGCCGCCAACCCGGATGCCGCGATAACCAGGACGACCCGAACGGCCGCGATTCATTGATAAACAGTGCCCGTGCAAGGCCATCGCCGGCACGAAGCACGACCCGGATCCCAGGCCAGATAACAACGGGCGCGACGCCCCGGCAGGCGCCCGGCCACACAGAAGTAAAACGAGGATGGTTATGATCAAGGGCTCTTCCCCAAATCAGGTGGGTAGGTTAACGTGATTCCCTATGAGAGATAAAGAACTATACGCGCAAATTCTGGGTATCGAGAGTCCCTGGTGTCCTGGTTCAGCCTGAACCGGAGTTTTCCGGTTCACATTTAAGAGACAACCTCACGGCTGCCCGTGGGCAGATGTACCGATTGTAACTGCCTATTTTCTGCACGTCGGTTACGTGCTTCTGCCAGCTTCTGTTCCCGGTTTGCCAAGATCTCAGGGGCCTTGCCTGCCAGCTTGTCGGCAGGGGTGATATAGCCGATAGCACTGTGTAGGCGAGACTGATTATAGTCATCCACGTAAGCCGCCACCGCTAACCGCCATGGAGAGCGAAGCGAAGGCGGTTAGTCCCCGATAGGCGTAGGCGCGGTTGTATGGCCGCAGTTACGACCGATAGGGAGTGACGTAGGGCATACAAATAGCGCATCCGACACGCCGTAGAGTCATTGTGGTCATCATGACGGAGTTGCGCACGAGCAGCTTTGCTGCAATGTGCGGGACGGAGTCGTGATGAGCGCAGGACGGTCGGGGCAGTAACGGCTGTCGCGTTGGCGAGTCGATTTTGGGGACTGGGATGTCCCAAAATCTTTCACGAGGTAGCGACACTCTTGTGCTTGCCCCGTTTGATCCTGAATGGGATTATTATCGCACGGGTTTTTAGAACAGAATTTTAGGTGATGTACGCTGTCATGAGGCGACTAAAAAAATGATGCTGCCCCGCGGGCACACTGCCAATAAAAATCTTTCAGCGAGCCTAATATCAGCGCCTGGAGTGTGAATAACGATGGTCTGAGATTTGTTGCTAAGACTGGAAGATTTTCGCAAAAAACCTGTCAAGCACTTTTTTCGATTTTGTATGGTGAATAGTTACTAATGGGGTTAAGTGCCGCGTCCGTGGTGTGCCGGGCGGATCCCCCCAGGTGGGAAAACCGCCGCCGTTGATGCAGAGGGCCGCCACGGGCGGCCTGAGAACAGCAAGAGAAGAGAGGAGAGAGCCGATGAAACGAGTGATTGCCGTTGCCCTTGCCGGTCTGGTCCTGACCCTCGCCGGGTGTGCGCCCGAGGTGGGGAGCGAGGCCTGGTGCAAGCAGATGAACGAAAAGCCCAAGGGTGACTGGAGTGCCAATGAGGCCGCGGATTACGCCAAACACTGCGTGTTTCGCTGATCGCTGGCTTATTGATGACGTTTGACGGGAGGTCGCTATGAAGAGAACCGTAATGACAGTGTCCCTGTTGTCGGGGACTCTGCTGCTTGGCGCCTGCATGCAGCAGGACGATCCGAACCGACGTGCCAAGAGCGGCGCCGCCATCGGCGCGGTGCTCGGGGCCGTGGTGGGACACCAGGTGGATCACGGATCGGGTAAATGGGTCGGCGCGGCGGTTGGTGCCCTGGCCGGGGCCGGGGTCGGAAACTATATGGACAACCAGCAGCGGGCGTTCGAGGATGAGCTGGCCGCCGAGCGGCGCAACAACCAGCTTGAGATCGAGCGCATGCGCGACGACACCCTCAAGCTGAGTCTCGACTCAGAGATCTCCTTCGACTTCGACCGAGCCGAGATCAAGCCGGCCTTCGAGCCCTCTCTCAACCGGCTGGCGAGTGTGCTGGTGAAGTACAACCGCACGGTGGTGCATGTGGTCGGGCACACCGACAGCACCGGTTCGGCGAGCTATAACCAAAGCCTCTCCGAGCGGCGGGCTCAGAGCGTGGTCCGGCATCTGGAGATGCAGGGGGTACCGCCGCAACGGCTGCGCGCCGAGGGTCGGGGCGAGTCCGAGCCGCGTGACACCAATGCCACCGAGGCCGGGCGTCAGCTCAACCGACGGGTGGAGATCTACGTCAAGCCGATTGTCGAGGGCCAGGAAAACCGGGCCTACGAGTCGCCGCGCTACTATTGACCGCCCGCCCCCGCGCCCTGGCGCGGGGGTATCGATCAGGCGCTGCCGATGCGCACCGCCAGCACGTCGCATCCGGCCAGGTGCAGCACTCCGCTGGCGGTCGAACCGAGCAGCAGTTGCAGGCCATGGCGCCCATGGCTGCCGAGGACGATCAGGTCCGCGCCGCGCTCCTGGGCCACGCGCACGATCTCGCGCTTTGGAACGCCGACCTCGACCAGGCAGGGGCTGCCCTCTAGCGCATGTTGCACGGTGATCGCCTCCAGCCGGGCGCGTGCCGACTCCGCCAGGCGCCGGTCGAGATCGAACGCCTCGGGCAGCGGGATCTCCCCGGGGTACATCGCCCCACTGTACTCCACCACATGCAGCAGGCTGAGTCTGGCCTGGTGCAGCCGGGCCAGTTCCACCGCCTTGCCGATAACCTGATCCGCCTCCTCACCCGAGAAGTCGACGGCGAGCAGTATGTGTGGGTAGGTGGCCATGTTCTATCTCCATATGCTGATTTTCCTACCCCCTAGTATGGGCCGATTTCCCCCCTTTTCCAGCCCCCTCCCGCTTGTCACCCCAGGGGGTTTTCCGTAGGCTTGCCGCATGACGACGAGGATTGGCCTTTGGCGGTTGACACTGCTGCTCACGCTGCTGTTTGGCGGGGTGGAGCAGGCGCTGGCCAATGAGCCCCCGATCCGTATCGGTGTGCTGAGCCATCGCGGCGACGAGACCACCTACAGGATGTGGCGTCCCACGGCGGAGTATCTGGCCCAGGCGGTGCATGGACGTCCGTTCGAGATCGTGCCTCTGGATTTCGACGAGGTCTCGGAGGCGGTGCGCTTCGAGGAGGTCGATTTCGTCCTGGTCAACCCGGGTATCTACGTCAATCTGGAGGTCCTCTGCCGGGTCTCGCGCATCGCCACCCTGAACAACCTGGTGGGTGACGAGCCGCGCAACGTGTTTGGCGGGGTCGTATTCACCCGCCGCGACCGAACCGACATCAACACCTTCGCCGACCTCAAGGGCAAGCATATGATGGGGGTGGACGAGACCTCCCTCGGGGGGTTTCAGATGGCCTGGCGGGAGATGCGCGAGGAGGGGCTGGACCCCTACCGTGATCTCGCCTCGCTGCGCTTTGGAGGCATTCACGACGAGGTGGTGATGGCGGTGCTCAGCGGCGAGGTCGATGTCGGCACGGTACGCACCGACATCCTCGAACGCATGCACTCGGCAGGCGCGGTCAGCCTGACCGATTTCAAGGTGCTCTCGCCGCGCCTGCATCCCGAATTTTTCTTCGAGCTGAGTACCCGTCTCTATCCCGAGTGGCCGTTCAGCAAGTTGCAGCACACCCCCAATGAGCTGGCCCAGAAGGTGGCGGTGGCCCTGCTCAACATGCCGGACGATCATCCGGCCGGACGGGCGGGCAACTACGCGGGGTGGACGGTGCCCCTGGACTATCAGCCGGTGCACGAGCTGTTTCAGGATCTGAAGCTCCCCCCTTATGCCGAGTTGGGCCGTTTCACCCTGATGGATGCCATGCGCAAGTACTGGTACTGGCTGCTGGCCGGGGTGGTGTTCATCCTCTCCATGGCCTTCATGACCACCTGGGTGGCGCGTCTCAACCGCGAACTCTCCCGTGCCAAGAGCCGCTTGGAGCGGCGTCATGAGTTGATTCTCAACTCCGTTGCCGATGGCATCTACGGGGTGGATCTGCAGGGCAACTCGACCTTCGTCAACCGCGCCATGGAGCGCATCACCGGCTGGAGCGCGGAGGAGCTGATCGGGCGCAATCAGCACGAGATCCTGCACCATACCCACCCCGACGGCTCGCCTCACCCGCCCCATGAGTGCCCGGTGTTCGCCACCTACCGCGACAGCATACCGCGCTTTGTCGATGACGATGTGTTCTGGAAGCGCGACGGCAGCAGTTTTCCGGTCGAGTACACCAGCACCCCCCTGAAGGGGGAGCAGGGTTCGACCGTCGGCAGCGTGGTGGTGTTCAGGGATATCAGCGCGCGCAAGAGCGCGGAGGAGGCGGCGCGCCAGCACCAGATGGATCTGGCCCATGTGGGCCGCCTGAGCACCATGGGTGAGATGGCGTCGGGCATCGCCCATGAGATCAACCAGCCGTTGACCGCCATCGCCACCAACGCCCACGCCTGCATCCGCCTGCTGGAGTCCCCCGATGTCTCCCACGAGCGGGTGGCCGACGTGATCGAACGGATCGCCGCCCAGGCGGAACGCGCCGGAGAGATCATCCGCCACCTGCGCCAGTTCGTGCGCAAGGAGCAGCCGGAGCGCAAGGAGCTGAACATCAACCAGCTGATCAACGAAGTGGTGGTGCTGCTCAAACCCGAGTTGAACAAGGCGGGTGTGCGACTGCGGCTGGAACTCGACGAAGGGTTGCCGATGGTGCATGCCCAGCATATCCAGATCGACCAGGTGATCCTCAATCTGGCGCGCAACGCCATTGAGGCGATGCAGGAGGTGGACGCGAGCGCACGGGTGCTGACCGTTCAGACAGCCTCCGGCGGCCGCAACGCGGTGATCGTCAGCGTCAGCGATACCGGTCCCGGCATCACCGATGCGGTCCGGGGCAAGCTGTTCGATCCCTTTGTCACCACCAAGTCCACCGGTATGGGGCTTGGCTTGTCGATCAGTCGCGGTATCATCGATGCCCACAAGGGTACGCTGTATGCGGATTCCGGGCCGGGCCGCGGGGCGCTGTTTCGGTTTACCCTGCCGTTGGACCGGGAGGAGGGAGAGGCAAAGTGAAACAAGAGAGTACGGTGTTCGTGGTCGATGACGACCGGGAAGTGCGCGACGCGCTGCAACTGCTGATGGAGTCGGTGGGTCTGCCGGTGGAGACCTTCGGGTCGGCCCAGGAGTACCTCGACCGCTTCGACCCGGAGCGGCCGGGGTGTCTGGTGCTGGATATCCGCATGCCCGGCATGAGCGGGCTCGAACTGCAGGCGCGGCTCAACGCCGAGCGTATCTACCCGCCCATCGTGATCATCACCGGCCACGGGGATGTGCCGATGGCGGTGCGCGCGGTACAGGCGGGAGCCGTCGATTTCGTCCAGAAACCCTTCAACGATCAGGCCCTGCTCGACAGCGTGCACCGCGCCATTGAGCGTGACGCCCAGCAGCGTGGTGAGGTCTCCAGGCTGCGCGATATCGAGGAGCGGGTGCGCCGCCTCACCCCCCGTGAGCGTGAGGTGATGGATCTGGTGATCGCCGGCAAGCGCAATAAGGTGATCGCCTCCGAGATGAACATCAGTCAGTCGACGGTGGAGGCCCATCGTGCCAAGGTGATGGAGAAGATGGAGGCCGACACCCTCTCCAGCCTGATGCGCATGATGCTCACCCTGGAGGCCCTCCAGGGCGAGTGAGCCGAATCCGGCGGCCCACGCCGGCGGCTTCCCTGTCCGCTGTATTTCGCTTTCCGGTGTGACGTTGCGCGCCCCGTCCGTTCGGCCTCTCTGAAACGTCAATAGTTTACCGGATACTGATATACCCCCTTTCGCTAACCGCCATGGAGAGCGAAGCGAAGGCGGTTAGTCCCCGATAGGCGTAGGCGCGGTTGTATGGCCGCAGTTACGACCGATAGGGAGTGACGTAGGGCATACAAATAGCGCATCCGACACGCCGTAGAGTCATTGTGGTCATCATGACGGAGTTGCGCACGAGCAGCTTTGCTGCAATGTGCGGGACGGAGTCGTGATGAGCGCAGGACGGTCGGGGCAGTAACGGCTGTCGCGTTGGCGAGTCGATTTTGGGGACTGGGATGTCCCAAAATCTTTCACGAGGTAGCGACACTCTTGTTCGCCTTTTGGCATCCGGCTTTCCAATCCCCGCGTTGTGGAAAACCACCATCCATTCTCCAACATATTCCAATGTTTTTGCCGGGGGTGAACTCCTCATAATCTTTTTCAGCCGGAAGAGACCGCTTTCGGGTACTCGAACCACCCGTTACTGGAGGAGAAGATGACGAGAATAAAGAGCATGATCGGGACCGCCGCCGGGCTGACCGTCCTGCTGGCAGGCACCCTGGCCCAGCCGGTGGCCGCGGCCGACGGCGTGAGCGCGGTGACCGAGGGCAAGGTGCTGTCGGAGGACCGCAAGAAGGGCAACTGCCTGGCCTGCCACATGATGGGCGACGGCGCCTATCCCGGAAACATCGCGCCCCCGCTGGTGGCGATGCAGAGCCGCTATCCCAACAAGGAGAAGCTGCGCGCCCAGATATGGGACGCGACCGCCAACAATCCCGACTCCCCCATGCCGCCTTTCGGTAAACACAGGATTGTCTCTGATGAAGAGCTCGACAAGATCGTCGAGTACGTCTGGACGCTCTAAGCACCTGGTCTGCGATCAGAGAGAGTTTCGAGGAGAAACCGACATGAAAAAGATTTTGCTCACCTGCGCCGCGCTGATCCTGACGGCCGGCTTCGGCACCGCGACCGCCTCCACTCCCGAAGAGGACAAGGCGGCCTGGGATCGTTTCTACCAGCAGCGCTTCCCGAACGTGCCCGAGGAGGACTACAACAACGGCGTCTACACCATCGACAAGGTGGGGCGCGAGAATTGGGAGGCGATCGAGGAGTTCCCCCCCTATGAGCCGTTTATCGACGCCGGACGGGAGATGTGGGAGACCCCCTTCGCCAACGGCAAGGGCTATCGGGACTGCTTCCCCAATGGACCGGCCATCGCCGGCAACTATCCCCATTGGGACAAGGAGACGGGCATGGTGATGACCCTGCCGCTGGCGGTCAACAACTGCCTTGAGGCCAACGGCGAGAAGCCGCTCAAGTACAAGAAGGGGCCGATCAACAACATCCTCTCCTACATCGCCTTCGAGTCGCGCGGCCAGGTGGTGAACGTGGAGATCCCCGGGGATGATCCGCGTGCCCTGGAGGCCTATGAGGAGGGGAAGAAGTTCTACTTCACCCGCCGTGGGCAACTCAATTTCTCCTGTGCGCACTGCCACCTGCAGACCGTCGGCATGGTCCTGCGCACCGAGACCCTGGGTCCGGCCAAGGGGCACCCCACGCACTTTCCGGTCTACCGCTCGAAGTGGGGCACCGTCGGCACCCTGCATCGCCGCTTCACCGGCTGCAACAAGCAGGTGCGCGCCAAGCCGTTCAAGGCTCAGGGCAAGGAGTACCGCAACCTCGAATACTTCCTGACCCACAAGAGCAACGGGCTTGAACTGAACGGTCCCGGGGCGCGCAAATAAGCGCCGTCCAGTGATAGAGAAATTGGAGACAGATCATGCAGAAAAGATCCATTATTAGCACACTCCTGCTGGCCTTGCTGCTGGCGCTCGGCAGCACTGCGCTGCTGGCCGACAGCCATGGGGGCGCGGATCCCAGGGCGGGCCAGGTGGAGCAGGCGATCAACGATGCCGAAGCGGCCCGGGAGAAGGCCGGTTCGGTCGATGGCGAGTGGCGCGATACCGCCAAGATGATCGAATCGGCCCGGAAGGCGCTGGCCGCCGGAGAGTACGACAAGGCGATGAAACTGGCCAGGGAGGCTCATCAGCAGGGTGTCCTGGGCTACGAGCAGGCGATGTCGCAGCAGGAGTTGCGCATCCCATCCTACCTGAAATATTAGTCGACCACGGACCCCGTTGGAGGAAGTAGAGAATGAAACTGAAGAAACTGACAAGCGCCGTGGCGCTGACCTGCGCGGTGGCGCTGTCCCAGGCGGCACTGGCCGAGACAGGCCGCATTACCGCAAACCTCGCCTCGGTGGATGTGATGCACGATGGCAGACCGGTAACCATCTCGCGCACCGCCGACAAGGATGCCACCCTGCCCGACGCCTATTCCAAGATCGGCCGGCACTGCCCGCCGTTCTGCGTGCAGCCGATGACCATCGCGGCCGGTATCGAGACCGTGGGTGAGCTTGAGGTGCTGGGTTACCTGAAGCGTATCGGCAACGGGGACCGCCAGGTCATGGTGGTCGATTCGCGTACCCCCGACTGGGTGGCGCGGGGCACCATTCCCGGCTCGGTCAATATCCCGTGGAACAAGATCAACGTCGATATGGCCGGTGCCTTCGACGTGGAGGCGGGCGCCGATACCCTGGAGGGTATCCTGACCAATCAGTTTGGCGCGGTGCTGCGCGACGGCCAGTGGGATTTTCGCAATGCCAAGACTCTGGTGCTGTTCTGTAACGGCATCTGGTGTCCGCAGTCTTCGGTCAATATCAAGACGCTGGCCAATATGGGTTATCCGGCCTACAAACTGAAATGGTATCGGGGCGGCATGCAGTCCTGGCTGAGCGTCGGCCTCAGTACCATCACACCATAATCATGCGAGGAGTGAGCGAAAAATGAATATCAAACGCAGAGTGTTTCTCAAGGGGTCGATGGCCACCGGCACGCTGGGCGTGGCCGCCGCCGCCGGTCTGCTGAGCCCGACGGCGGTGCTCGCCGCCTGGCCCGAGGCCGCCTTTAAGGCGAAAAAGGTCGATGAGGTGCTGACCAACCTGATGGGCAGCAGTGAGATGAGCGATAGTGCCGAGATCAAGATCAAGGCCCCGGATATCGCCGAGAACGGCACGGTGGTCCCGATCTCCGTCACCACCACCATGAGCGGCATCGAGTCGATCGCCATCGTGGTGGCGAACAACCCGAGCCCGCTGGTCGCCAGCTTCAATCCCGGTGCCGGCGCCGAGGGCTTCGTCTCCACCCGCATCAAGATGGGCAAGACCAGTGATGTGATCGCCGTGGTCAAGGCCGACGGCAAGCTGCACAGCGCCCGCAAAGAGGTCAAGGTGACCATTGGCGGTTGCGGCGGTTAATCCGCGGCGGCGGCAGATAACGACATGATCGATACAGAATTCCGAGGATAAGTGAAATGGCTAAAAAATCGATGAAGATCAGGGCCAAGGAGCAGGGCGGCGTGGTAACCGTCAAGGCGCTGATAACCCACCCCATGGAGACCGGGCAGCGCAAGGACAGCAAGACCGGCGAGACGATTCCCGCCCACTACATCCAGGAGGTCACCTGCAAGACGGGTGATACCACCGTGATGAGCGCGCTGTTCAGCGGCGGTGTCTCCAAAAATCCCTATGTCTCCTTCAAATACGCCGGCAAGAAGGGCGACGCCCTGACCATGAGCTGGAGCGACAACCAGGGCGACAGCGATTCGATCGAAGTCAAGGTCGGATAAGCGTCCGCCGTCCCGGCGGGGCAGCGTCGCTGCCTCGCCGGTCCCTTTGTCACCTCCAGCATCTTCACACTGCCGGGCGGGCGTCGAACGGCGGCAGTGAGGGACACGTTATGACAATATCAAGAAGAGAGTTTATCCGGTTGATGGGGTTTGCCGGCGCGGCGGGCATGTTGCCGGGCTCCGCCTTCGCGGCCGCGCGCAAGCCGTCGGATCTGTACGAGACCCCCCATTTCGGCAATGTCTGCCTGATGCATATCACCGACAGCCATGCGCAGCTCAACCCGGTTTATTTCCGCGAGCCGAGCGTCAACCTGGGCATCGGTGATGCCTTCGCAAAGGCACCGCATCTGGTCGGTGATGCACTGCTCAAACACTTCGGGGTCGACCCCGGCGGCATCGAGGCCCACGCCTTCTCCTACCTGAATTTCGACCGGGCCGCCCGGGAGTTCGGGCGGATCGGCGGTTTTGCCCACCTCAAGAGCCTGGTCGATCGCCTGCGCGCCGAGCGCGGCGACGGTAACAGTCTGCTGATGGACGGTGGCGACACCTGGCAGGGCTCCGGCACCGCCTACTGGACCCGTGGCAAGGATATGGTGGGTGCCTGCAACCTGCTCGGCGTGGATGTGATGACCGGCCATTGGGAGTTCACCTACCTCGACGAAGAGGTGATTGCCAATATCGCCGATTTCAACGGTGAGTTCGTGGCCCAGAACGTCGGCATCACCGCCGACGCCCTGTTCGACTACCGCTTCCCCGATTTCGACGGCTTCGACGAAGATGCCGGACTCGCCTTCAAGCCCTACACCATCAAGGAGGTGGGTGGCGCGCGGGTGGCGGTGATCGGGCAGGCCTTCCCCTATACCCCGATCGCCAATCCGCGGCGTTTCATGCCCGACTGGACCTTCGGCATTCAGGATGAACGCATGCAGACGGTGGTCGACCGGGTGCGCGAGACCGAACGGCCCGATGTGGTGGTGGTCATCTCCCACAACGGCATGGACGTGGACCTCAAGATGGCCTCGCGCGTCAGCGGCATTGATGTGATCTTCGGCGGTCACACCCATGACGGCATGCCCGCGCCCACCCTGGTGGCGAACAAGGGCGGCAAGACCCTGGTCACCAACGCCGGTTCCAACGGAAAGTTCCTCGGTGTGATGGACCTGGATGTGCGCGGCGGCAAGGTGCGGGACTTCCGCTACTGCCTGCTGCCGGTCTTCTCCAACCTGCTCCCAGCCGATCCGGCGATGCAGTCCTATATCGAAGAGGTGCGTGCACCCTACCGGGAACGGCTCGAAGAGCCCCTGGCGGTGGCCGGTGAGACCCTCTATCGACGTGGCAACTTCAACGGCACCTTCGATCAGGTCATCTGCGACGCCCTGCGCTCGGTCAACGATGCCCAAATATCCCTCTCACCGGGCTTCCGCTGGGGCACCACGGTGCTGCCGGGTCAGACCATCACCATGGACAACGTGATGGATCAGACCTGCATCACCTACCCGGAGACCTATCGCCGGGAGATGAGCGGGGAGGAGATCAAACGGATCCTGGAGGATGTCGGAGACAACCTGTTCAATGCCGACCCCTATTACCAGCAGGGCGGCGACATGGTGCGCGTGGGCGGGCTCGACTATGTCTGTGATCCCGGCGCCGGCGCGGGCAAGCGGATCAGCAACATGACGCTCGACGACGGCACGCCGGTAGAGGCCGGCAAGCGCTACATGGTCTCGGGCTGGGCGACGGTGGGTTCCCAGGCGCCGGGGCGGCCGATCTGGGATGTGGTGGCCGACTATCTGCGCGACAAAAAGACGGTGAAGCTCGAAAAGCTGAACACCCCCAGGCTGGTCGGGGTTCAGGGCAACCCCGGGATCGCCGACTACCCGGGCTAGCCCGCATGGCCTGCCGGCCCCGGGGATTTTCGGTGAACCGGCCAGGCCGGGGTGCTGCGGTGAACCTGAGCCCGGTTTATCGTCGGCTTCGGGGAAGCGGGTGCGACTGTGCGTTCGGCGTGCCGCAAAACCCGGAATCGATAAGGGTTCAGTCAGGACCCCGTGACCGGTAAGCCGTCACGGGTTTCGATCACTTCCAGGCGTTGCGGCACGGTGGCACCCCTCCGCCGTGCCGCCTTTTTATGCCGCCGAGCCGTGCATGCGCCGCGCCTGCAGGGTGTTCTCCAGCAGAGTGGCGATGGTCATCGGGCCGACCCCGCCGGGGACCGGGGTGATCCAGGCGGCATGCTCACAGGCCGCCTCGAAATCCACATCACCGCACAGGGTGCCGTCATCCAGGCGATTGATCCCCACATCAATCACCAGGGCTCCCTCCTTGATCCAGTCGCCCTTGACGAAGCGGGGCACGCCGACCCCGGCCACCACCACATCGGCGTTACGGACCTTCCCGGCCAGATCCTTGGTGCGGCTGTGGCAGACGGTGATGGTGCAGCGCGCCGCAAGCAACTCCAGGGCCGCCGGGCGTCCGACGATATTCGATTGGCCGATGATGATCGCATCGAGACCCTCCAGCTTCTGTCCGGTGCGCTCCAGCATGGTCATTACCCCCTTTGGGGTGCAGGGGCGCAGGGTGGGCATGCGCAGCGCCATGCGGCCGAAGTTGTAGGGGTGGAACCCGTCCACATCCTTGGTCGGCAGAATGCGCTCAATCACCTCCTCCTCATCGATCTGCGGCGGCAGCGGCAGCTGGACCAGGATCCCGTCCACCTCCTCGCGCCCGTTCAGCTCGTCGATCAATGCCAGCAGCGTCTCCTGAGGGGTGTCGACGTCGAGCCGCTTCAGCTCCGAGTAGAAGCCCACCTCCTCACAGGCGCGCTGCTTGTTGCGCACGTAGACCTGAGAGGCCGGGTCCTCGCCGACCAGGATCACCACCAGGCCCGGTGGCCGTTGGCCCGCCTCGCCCATGCGGGCGACTTCGGTCTTGATATCTCGCCTGATGTCGGCGGCGATGGCCTTTCCGTCCAGTATCTGTGCGCTCATTCGGGGGACTCTCGCAGGGATTGAAGTCAGTGGCGAATAATAACCCGTGAGAGGCCGCATTACACCCGCTTTGGTGGCGCAGGGGCGGCCAAAAAGCGGTTGACTCAAGTGGCGCCACTGCGTATTATTCCGCCCTCTTCGCTGTGAGACGGCGAAACCGGTTTATCCCGGGGTATAGCGCAGTCTGGTAGCGCGCCTGCTTTGGGAGCAGGATGTCGGGAGTTCGAATCTCTCTACCCCGACCAGTTATCGATCATGCGCCCGTAGCTCATCCGGATAGAGCATCGGCCTTCTAAGCCGAGGGTAGCAGGTTCGAGTCCTGCCGGGCGTGCCAGGCAACAGACGGTTTTATGGTGGGTATAGCTCAGTTGGTAGAGCCCTGGATTGTGATTCCAGTCGTCGTGGGTTCGAGTCCCATTACCCACCCCATTTTCCGGGCCATTAGCTCAGCTGGTAGAGCAGTGGACTCTTAATCCATTGGTCGAAGGTTCGAATCCTTCATGGCCCACCAATACAGACGAGACCCGAGCCCCGTGCTCGGGTTTTGCGTTATAGGATATGGGATTCGAACCTTCGACGAAATCAAAAGGATAGGTTCGACAGCCGACCGCAGAGAGGCTGCACGCGGTTGCTTGCAACCGCGCCCGCAGGGCGAGGCGCAGCCGAGTCATCCTTCCCAAAGGTTTCATGCGGATGCGCCACTACGGTTTTCTGGCCAACTGCTGTCGCCAGAGAAAGCGGGGCGTGCTGTTGGCGGCACTGGAACAGGAAATAGAGGAGCAGAGCAAGCGAGAGCGTACCTGCGAGGTTCCAGCAATACAGCAGTGCCCGAAGTGCCATAAGGGCAGATTACATCTGATCCGGGAGCTGGCGCCTCAGCGCTGGGAAGGGGTGGGCTTGCTGGCTGTGTGACTGCCCCCAGGGGGTGGAACCCGCGGTGTACTGGAATAGCGGCGATAACCCCGCGGGGGATGGTGCGGAAAATTGACAAAAAATGGGGTAGTATCGGTTGAGGTTACAGGAAAACAGATGAAAAGAGGCCAGGGAAAACCACCATCAAGGCACGCTGAAGCGGCATTTTGTACGCGAATCATACTGCCGCCTCAGTCAATGGGCACCCCGCCGAAAAGCAATTTCCTATAAATAAGTAATGACGAGTCGTATGGGCGGCTTAGTGTGCATGACCAGATTATCTGCGGTAGATTCCGCCCATCCTGTCCACAATCCCTGATGGATAAAGAAGAACCCCCTCGAACAACTTGAACATTGTCCGAGGGGACGGTCTCCTGTGTTCTTCGCCAAAAGAGCCAAGAGTGTCGCTACCTCGTGAAAGATTTTGGGACATCCCAGTCCCCAAAATCGACTCGCCAACGCGACAGCCGTTACTGCCCCGACCGTCCTGCGCTCATCACGACTCCGTCCCGCACATTGCAGCAAAGCTGCTCGTGCGCAACTCCGTCATGATGACCACAATGACTCTACGGCGTGTCGGATGCGCTATTTGTATGCCCTACGTCACTCCCTATCGGTCGTAACTGCGGCCATACAACCGCGCCTACGCCTATCGGGGACTAACCGCCTTCGCTTCGCTCTCCATGGCGGTTAGCGAGGGAAGCTCATTGGAGCCTTCAATGGGTGGATGTCCATGTCTTTCGAGTGGGTGGTCTATGCCAAGCCGTGTCTGGAGCACACCGATACCGTGCTGAGCTACCTGGCCCGCTACAGCCATCGTGGCGCGATCAGCAACCGGCGCATCATCAGCCTGGATGATGGGGTGCGCTTTCGCTACAAGGACAACGCGGATGACGGCGCCACCAAGACACTGAGACTCAGTGGAGAGGAGTTTATCCGCAGACTGGTACAGCACATCCTGCCCAAAGGCTTCATGCGGATGCGCCACTACGGTTTTCTGGCCAACTGCTGTCGCCAGAGAAAGCGGGGAGTGCTGTTGGCGGCACTGGAACAGGAAATAGAGGAGCAGAGCAAGCGAGAGCGTACCTGCGAGGTTCCAGCAATACAGCAGTGCCCGAAGTGCCATAAGGGCAGATTACATCTGATCCGGGAGCTGGCGCCCCAGCGCTGGGAAGGGGTGGGCTTGCCGGCTGTGTGACTGCCCCCAGGGGGTGGAACCCGCGGTGTACTGGAATAGCGGCGATAACCCCGCGGGGGATGGTGCGGAAAATTGACAAAAAATGGGGTAGTATCGGTTGAGGTTACAGGAAAACAGATGAAAAGAGGCCAGGGAAAACCACCATCAAGGCACGCTGAAGCGGCATTTTGTACGCGAATCATACTGCCGCCTCAGTCAATGGGCACCCCGCCGAAAAGCAATTTCCTATAAATAAGTAATGACGAGTCGTATGGGCGGCTTAGTGTGCATGACCAGATTATCTGCGGTAGATTCCGCCCATCCTGTCCACAATCCCTGATGGATAAAGAAGAACCCCCTCGAACAACTTGAACATTGTCCGAGGGGACGGTCTCCTGTGTTCTTCGCCAAAAGAGCCAAGAGTGTCGCTACCTCGTGAAAGATTTTGGGACATCCCAGTCCCCAAAATCGACTCGCCAACGCGACAGCCGTTACTGCCCCGACCGTCCTGCGCTCATCACGACTCCGTCCCGCACATTGCAGCAAAGCTGCTCGTGCGCAACTCCGTCATGATGACCACAATGACTCTACGGCGTGTCGGATGCGCTATTTGTATGCCCTACGTCACTCCCTATCGGTCGTAACTGCGGCCATACAACCGCGCCTACGCCTATCGGGGACTAACCGCCTTCGCTTCGCTCTCCATGGCGGTTAGCGAGGGAAGCTCATTGGAGCCTTCAATGGGTGGATGTCCATGTCTTTCGAGTGGGTGGTCTATGCCAAGCCGTGTCTGGAGCACACCGATACCGTGCTGAGCTACCTGGCCCGCTACAGCCATCGTGGCGCGATCAGCAACCGGCGCATCATCAGCCTGGATGATGGGGTGCGCTTTCGCTACAAGGACAACGCGGATGACGGCGCCACCAAGACACTGAGACTCAGTGGAGAGGAGTTTATCCGCAGACTGGTACAGCACATCCTGCCCAAAGGCTTCATGCGGATGCGCCACTACGGTTTTCTGGCCAACTGCTGTCGCCAGAGAAAGCGGGGAGTGCTGTTGGCGGCACTGGAACAGGAAATAGAGGAGCAGAGCAAGCGAGAGCGTACCTGCGAGGTTCCAGCAATACAGCAGTGCCCGAAGTGCCATAAGGGCAGATTACATCTGATCCGGGAGCTGGCGCCCCAGCGCTGGGAAGGGGTGGGCTTGCCGGCTGTGTGACTGCCCCCAGGGGGTGGAACCCGCGGTGTACTGGAATAGCGGCGATAACCCCGCGGGGGATGGTGCGGAAAATTGACAAAAAATGGGGTAGTATCGGTTGAGGTTACAGGAAAACAGATGAAAAGAGGCCAGGGAAAACCACCATCAAGGCACGCTGAAGCGGCATTTTGTACGCGAATCATACTGCCGCCTCAGTCAATGGGCACCCCGCCGAAAAGCAATTTCCTATAAATAAGTAATGACGAGTCGTATGGGCGGCTTAGTGTGCATGACCAGATTATCTGCGGTAGATTCCGCCCATCCTGTCCACAATCCCTGATGGATAAAGAAGAACCCCCTCGAACAACTTGAACATTGTCCGAGGGGACGGTCTCCTGTGTTCTTCGCC
>PQCP01000002.1 GCA_003062205.1 Candidatus Sedimenticola endophacoides | reverse complement strand
GTGTCGGATGCGCTATTTGTATGCCCTACGTCACTCCCTATCGGTCGTAACTGCGGCCATACAACCGCGCCTACGCCTATCGGGGACTAACCGCCTTCGCTTCGCTCTCCATGGCGGTTAGCGCAGGCAGACCTTTGAAGGGGTGGGCCCTGCGGAGATCATGCAGCGCATCGGTCATCCCGAAGAGCACCCCGAGGGGCGCTTTCTGGCCGACACCTACCACTTTCCCCGGGGCACGACCGACCTCGCCTTTCTCAAGCGCGCCTACCAGGCCCAGGCCGACCTTCTGGCCTCAGAGTGGCAGCGGCGCGACCCGGAGTTGCCCCTGGACGCCCCCTACGCGGCGCTCATTTTCGCCTCCATTATCGAGAAGGAGACAGGGGTCGCCAGTGAACGGGCGCGCATCGCCGGTGTGTTTGTGCGCCGTCTGCGCAAGGGGATGAAACTGCAGACCGATCCCACCGTCATCTACGGCATGGGAAAGCGCTACAACGGCAATATCCGCAAGCGCGACCTGCTGGAGGATACCCCCTACAACACCTATGTGCACCGGGGTCTGCCGCCAACGCCCATTGCACTGCCCGGGGCGGATGCGATCCATGCCGCCCTGCACCCCAGCGATGGCAAGGCCCTCTATTTCGTCGCCAAGGGTAATGGAGAACACCACTTTTCTGCTACCCTGGAAGAGCACAACCGGGCGGTCAGAAAATATCAGCTGCGGCGCTAGCCGGGCGGAGCGACGCTACCACGAGAACAGGAACAGCGCGGGTTTCATGTCACAACGATACGGAAGATTCATCACCGTCGAGGGGGGCGAGGGCGCCGGCAAGAGCATCAACCTCGACTACATCCGCTCCCTCATCGAGGCGGCCGGGCACCCGGTGCTGTTCACCCGCGAGCCCGGCGGCACGCCACTCGGCGAAGAGGTGCGGGAGCTGCTGCTTGGGCACCGGCACACCGGCATGGCCGACGATGCCGAGCTGCTGCTGATGTTCGCCGCCCGCGCCGAACACATCGCACGCTGCATCAGACCCGCGCTGGAGCGGGGCCAGTGGGTGCTGTGCGACCGTTTCACCGATGCGACCTACGCTTACCAGGGGGGCGGGCGGGGCCTCTCCGAGGCGCGGATCGCCACCCTGGAACAGTGGGTACAGGGCGGGCTGCGCCCCGATCTGACCCTGCTGCTCGACCTGCCGGTCGAGATTGGGCTGTCCAGGGCCGGGGTGCGCTCCGAACCCGACCGTTTCGAGCGTGAGCAGGCGGCCTTTTTCCAGCGGGTGAGAGAGGCCTATCTGCGCATCGCGGAGGCCCACCCGGCGCGGGTGACCGTGATCGACGCCGCTCCCGGCCTGGAGCGGGTGCAGGCGCAGATCGACCGCGCGATGCACGGGTTTCTCTCGGGCTAGTGCGCATGGAGACGACGATGCCGCAGAGCATGCACTACCCCTGGCACCAGGAGAACCGGGATAAGCTGTGGCTCACCCATCAGGCGGGAAAGCTGCCCCACGCCCTGTTGCTGAGCGGTGCGCGGGGACTGGGCAAACATCCGTTCGCCATTCGCTTCGCCGCCTCGCTACTGTGCCGGGAGCCTGCCGCCGACGGTGTCCCGTGCGGGACGTGTCAGGGCTGCCGGCTGTTCCGCGCAGGCACCCATCCCGATTACCGGCGCATTGAGCCCGAGGCGCCCGGAAAGGCGATCCGCATCGACGCGATCCGGGAATTTATCAGCAGAGAGGGGCTCACCTCGCAGGCGGGGCGCTACAAAATCACCATCATCGAGCCGGCCGATGCCCTCAATGTCGCCGCCGCCAACAGCCTGCTGAAGACCCTGGAAGAGCCGGTCCCCCACACCCTGATCATCCTCATCACCGCGCATCCCGGACGTCTGCCCGCCACCATCCGCAGCCGTTGCCAGCACCTCAAGTTCGCTCCCCCGGGACGGCCGCAGGCCCTGCAGTGGCTGCAGGAGCAGGGGGTGGCCGACGCGGGGCTGTTGCTGGATCTCACATCCGGCGCGCCGTTGCAGGCACTCGGGCTCGCCGATCCGGATACCCTTGGGCTGCGGCTGCGCATGATCGAGGAGTTCGAGGGGATCTTCAACGGCGGCATGGACCCGGTGGAGATCGCAGCCCGCTGGAGCAGGCTCGATCAGCCCCAGACCATGCAGTGGCTCAATGGCTGGATTATCGATTTGATTAAACTGAAGATTTCTTCCGGCCACCAAACCCTGATAAACTCCGATCAGGGAGAGCGGCTGACCGGATTGGCGCTGCGGGCCGATCTGGAAATGCTCTATAATCTCCTTGATACCGTGTATGAGGCGATCCGGACCCTCGGCTCCCAGCTCAACGCCCAGATGGTGCTGGAGTCGATGCTGCTCGACTGGTCCGGTTGCCGACAGCGATAGAGGCTCAAAGAGACGACAGATGGCAGCAGCAAACATGGCACCGGGGGGACGGCAGGGCATCCTGTCACTGACCATCAAGGACAAGAACGCGCTCTATGCCGCGTACATGCAGTTTGTGAAAAACGGCGGCCTGTTCATCCCGACCAACAAAAAATACAAGATCGGCGACGAGG
>PQCP01000146.1 GCA_003062205.1 Candidatus Sedimenticola endophacoides | reverse complement strand
GCAATGTGCGGGACGGAGTCGTGATGAGCGCAGGACGGTCGGGGCAGTAACGGCTGTCGCGTTGGCGAGTCGATTTTGGGGACTGGGATGTCCCAAAATCTTTCACGAGGTAGCGACACTCTTGTCTGTTCAGCGGCCGTGCGGCTCTGCTCCTCCTCCTGTCGTGCCTCGCGCTCGGCGCGCGCCTTGAGCAGTTCGTAGGCGGATTCGCGGTCCAGCATCCGGTCGTAGCGGTTGCCGATGGGGGAGCGGGTGATGCGCTGGCGCCGCTCTTCGGCCTCGATCGGGCCCATGCGCGAGCGGGGGGGGCGGATCAGGGCGCGCCTGACCGGTGTCGGGGCGCCCTTTTCGTCCAGCACCGAGACCAGCGCCTCGCCGATGCCAAGCTCGGTGAGGGTGGCGGTCACATCCAGCCCCGGGGCGGCGCGGAAGTTCTCCGCCACTGCCTTGATGGCCTTGCGGTCCTTGGGGGTGAAGGCGCGCAGGGCGTGCTGGACCTTGAGTCCGAGTTGGCCCAGCACGTCGTCCGGGATATCGGTCGGTTGCTGACTGATGAAGTAGATCCCGACCCCCTTGGAGCGGATCAGGCGCACCACCTGCTCGATCTTCTCCAGCAGGGGGCGGCTGGCCTGCTCGAACAGCAGGTGTGCCTCGTCGAAGAAGAATACCAGCCGGGGTTTTTCGGCATCGCCCTGCTCGGGCAGCTGTTCGAACAGCTCCGAGAGGATCCAGAGCAGAAAGGCGGTGTAGAGCCTGGGGGAGCGGGAGGCGAGGCGTGTGGCATCGAGCAGGGAGATAACACCGTTGCCGGAGAAATCGACCTGCATCAGGTCCTGGAGCTGGAGGGCGGGCTCCCCGAAGAAGTGGTCGCCCCCCTGCTCCTCCAGCACCAGCAGGCGCCGCTGGATGGCGCCGATGCTGCTGGCGCTGATATTGCCGTATTCGGTGCGCAGCTCCCTGGCGTTCTCGCCCATCCAGTTGAGCATCGCCTTCAGGTCCTTCAGATCGAGCATCAGCATGCCCTGGTCGTCGGCGATGCGGAAGGCGGCGTAGAGCAGCCCCTCCTGGGTTTCGTTGAGTTCCAGCAGGTTGGCCAGCAGCAGCGGACCCATCTCCGAGATGGTGGTGCGCACCGGGTGGCCCTGTTCGGCGAAGATGTCCCAGAACAGGACCGGACAGGGGGCGGGCGGTTGTTCGTCGAGGCCGATGGCGCGCAGGCGTGAGGAGAAGTCGCGCCCGGCCCCGGCCGCGGCGAGGCCGGAGAGGTCCCCCTTGATGTCGGCGGCGAATACCGGCACCCCCATGCGCGAGAATCCTTCGGCGAGGATCTGCAGGGTGATCGTTTTCCCCGTGCCGGTGGCGCCGGCGATCATGCCGTGGCGGTTGCTCATGGCGCCCAACTGGGCGATGCCGGTGGCGTCGTTGCCGCCGATGATGAAAGCGTTTTCCACGCTCATGTCGCGTCTCCGGTGTTCGTTTTTATGATTTGGTCGCCGTTAGGCGGGGCCGCTCTTGTGTGGCGGGGTGTGGGTGAGTACCCCCCACCGGATCTGGCGGTGTCGGCCTCCAGCGGTGTTCGCTGGGGTCTAACAGTATGATCTTTGTACGCCGATGGCAATGGCGGGGGTAATCCGTCCCGCTCGCCGGGTGCGGCGCGCCCTCAGCCGGGGCGCCTGTTGTTTGATCGCCTGGGTCGCGCCAATTGCGGGGATCCGGGGCTTGGGGGCGTCTGGCGCCTGAACAGTTCCAGGTCGGGTGCGTGATGCGGGTCAATAGGTGAGTTCAATGGTGCCGGTGACGTGAATGGTGAGGGTCTGGCTGCCCGCCTCCAGAGTGGGCGCGGGCACCGCCTCCAATGCCATGGCGCGCACGGCGGGGTAGGGGCGGGGCGGGGTGCCGCCCGGGCGCTCCACGCCCATGTGCACCAGGCGGTAGCCGCCCGCCTCCAGCTCCCGGCTGATCAGTTGGGCCCGGCGCTTGAAGTGGGCGATGGCCCGGGTGATCAGCTCCTCCTCCAGGGAGTGGCGCTTTGACGGTGAGAGGATGTAGGCGACGCGCTCCACAGCCAGGCCATCCTGCAGGTGGCCGATCAGTCGGCTCAGGACTTGGCTATCCATGCTCTGCAGCCGGATCGATTGGCGGACCCGCCAGCCAGCGATGCGTTGGCTGCCGTCACTGTCTTTGCCCCTGGTGTATTTCGGGGTGGTGGAGTAGTCGAGACTCTGTGCCTCGATTCCATTGGCCGCGCGGGCCTGGGCGAAGGCGTGCGTGACCAGGCGGTTGACCTCGGCCGCCGCCCGGGCGGCTTGTTCGTGTTCGCGCTGGGCGTAGAGAACGGCGACCAGGGTATCGTTGGCCACCTCGGCGCTGGCGTTGGCCGTGAGGTCGATGCGATGGTAGTGGGGGTTGGGCTCCTCCGCCCAGGCCGGCGGCGAGGTCAGCAGGAGCAGCAGGGCCGACAGAAGGGGGAGTGGGTTGTACGGATCTGTCTTCATTCGGTGGCTCCAATTGCGGTCGCTGCGGTGTCCGCAGCGGGATCTCCAGGGCGAACGACCGCTCCATATCCACCTTTGGCGAAGCGGAAACGGCGGTTGCGGAAGTCGTGAACGGCGAGGATCCGCGACTTCCCCCGCACGTCAGCATAGCCCATGACGCGCAGGCTGTCCTCAATGCGTTTCCGGCGGCAGTGTAGCGGACGGCCCCGGTTCGAACCGGTGTGGCGTCTCTTCATGGAACAGGCGGTGCGGTAGTTGCGGGCAATCCAGTTCTCTTCGCGGGTGATGGTTCCGGCTAGGGCATGGATCCGTGCTATGGCGGAACTGGCCCTGGCGGTCTTAGGCGGTGTCGAAGCGCTCAAACAGGGTGCTGTACTGGCCCCGGCCCTGGGTCATGCTGCGCAGCACGGTGGTGTAGCCGAGCAGTTGGGCGAGGGCGATCTCGCAGTGGATGGTCGCCTGGCCGGTCTCGTGGGCGGTGTCCTGGATCAGGGCGTGGCGTGCTTGCAGATCGCCGAGCACGGTGCCGAGGTTTTCATCGGGTACCACGACTTCGGTGCGCATGACCGGTTGCAGCAGGGCGGGCGAGGCGGCGTCGATGGCCTTGCGCAGGGCGCGCGCGGTGGCCGCGCTGAGGGCTTCGCCCGAGGTGCTGGCGCCGAAAAACTCCACCTCCTCGATGCGGGTCTCGATATCCTGTAGCGGGGCCCCCTCAATGGGGCCGCCGGCGAGGGCGAACTCGATCCCCTGGCGCAGGGCGGCGATCTGCTCTTCGCCGAGACGGTGTCCCTCGGGCAGTGTCCTGGGTTCGATCACACTCAGGTTGCCGCCCCCGCGCGGACGGGGGAGGATGCGGAGCTTGACCCGCGCCTTCATCTCGGCGCTCTTCTGGCTGGATTCGATCGGCGGCTGGAACAACAGGTCCCGGGTCGCTTCGGCGAGGATGGTCTCGCGCAGGGCCACGGCGGGCTTGCCGGTGCGCACCGACAGGGAGTACTCCCGTTCCAGGCGCTCGACGATGATCTGCAGGTGCAGTTCCCCCATGCCGCTGATCAGGCGCTGGCCGGTCTCCGGGTCTTCGCCGAAGCGCAGGGTCGGGTCCTCCTCCTGGAGCTTGCTCAGCACCTCGACGAACTTCTCCTCGTCGGCGCTGGAGGCGGGTTCGATGGCCAGGCTGAGCACGGGCTCGCGCGCGTCGATGCGTTCCAGCAGCAGTGGGGGCTGGTCCGGGGCGTAGAGGGTGTCGCCGGTGGCGGCGCGGCGCAGTCCGGCGAGCAGCACGATGTCGCCGGCGTGGGCCAGGTCGATGCGGCTCTTTTTGGCGGCGTCGACATCGAACATCCGCGCCACATGCTCCTGCACCGGCGCTCCGGCGGCGCTGCGATGGAGCACGCTGTCGCCCGGTTTGAGCTGGCCGCGGTAGATGCGGGCGAAGACGTGGCGCCGGCCCTCCCACATCTGCACTTTGAAGACCAGGGCCGCCAGGGCGCCTTGGTCCTCCATCGCCACCTGGGTAGGGCTGCCGTCCTCCAGGTAGCCGCGGGTCGGTGGCCGGTCGAGGGGCGAGGGGAGCAGGCGCACGATACCGTCAAGCAGGGGGTGAACGCCGAGGTTGCGCAGGGCGCTGCCGCCGAAACAGGGGCAGAGCTGGCCGCTGAGGCAGCCCGCGCGCAGCGCCTCCCACAGCGTTTCGGGCTCCGGCTCCTTGCCCGCGAGTATCTGGTCGGCCAGGGCCTCGTCGCTCTCGGCGATGCCCATCAGCAGGCTTTCGTGGTGTTCGGCCATCTCCGCCCAGGTCGCGTCGGGGCAGGGCTCGGCGCTCAGCACCTCGCCATGCTCGCCGTCGAAGCGGATCAGCTGCCGTTCGATCAGGTGCACCACGGCGTGCTGTTCGGAGAGGGGGATGGTGACCGGGACCGGCAGCGCCCCGAGACGCTTTGCGATGCTGCGCAGGGACTTGTCGTAGTCGGCACCCAGGCGGTCGACCTTGTTGATGAAGAACAGGCTCGGCAGGCTGAATTTGGAGCGTTGGCGCCACACCGTTTCGGTCTGGGGTTCGACCCCGCGCACCGCGTCGAGGACGATCACGCAGCCATCGAGTACGCGCATGCTGCGTTCGACCTCGATGGTGAAGTCGACGTGCCCGGGGGTGTCGATAATCTGGATCAGGTGTTCGCCCCAGCGCGCCTTGGTGAGGGCCGAGGTGATGGTGATGCCGTGGTTCTGCTCCTCGGCCATGTAGTCCATGTGGGCGGCGCCGTCATGTACCTCGCCGATCTTGTAGAGGGCGCCGGTGTAGAACAGGATGCGCTCGGTCAGCGTGGTCTTGCCGGCGTCGATGTGGGCGGCGATGCCGATGTTGCGGATCCTGCCGAGGTCGTGTTGTTTTGCCATTCCCGGTGTTCTGTAGGTGTGGGGTTTACAGGTTGCCGTGGGGGGGCGTCATCGCGGGCGCGCCCGCCATGCGTGCGGTGATCTGTTGCAGCAGCAGCCAGGGGTCGCTGCGCTCCTGGCCCTTGATCGCGCGGTCGGTGGCGCAGCAGAGTCTGAGCAGGGAGTGCCACTGTTCGAGGTCGAGCCTTTTTAGTCCGGCGCTGACCAGGGGTTTGCGTTTGTCCCAGATCTCGCGCCGCGCCGCCACCGCCTGTTGCGCAGTGCGTCCGCGTGTCGTCTCGGCGGCCAGGGAGCAGAGGGTGCGCAGCTCCCGGGCCAGGGCCCACAGGACCACGGCCGCCGCCGTCCCCTCGCCGCGCAGGCCGTCGAGGATGCGCAGGGCGCGGGCGATCTTTCCCGCCAGGGCGCTGTCGACCAGGGCGAATACGTCGAAACGGGCGCTGTCGGCCACCGAGCCGGCCAGCAGTTCGGGGGTGATGATGCCGGGGCCGTTGGCGAGCAGGAGCTTTTCGATCTCCTGGTTGGCCGCCAGGAGGTTGCCTTCGACCCGTTCGGCGAGCATCGCCACCACCCCGGGGGCCGGGGTGAGCCCGGCGCGGCGCATGCGCTGCTCTATCCAGGGCGGCAGGCGCTGCCCCTCGATCGGCCAGATCTGGATCACGCCGCCCAGCCGGTCGAGGGCCTTGAACCATTTGCTGCCGAGCTGCCCCTTGTCGAGCTTTGGCAGGGTCAGCAGCAGCAGGGTGTCTTCGGGGGGGCGTTCGCAGTAGGCGCTGAGCGACTTGGCGCCTTGGTTGCCGGGTTTGCCCGAGGGGATGCGCAGGTCGAGGATGCGCCGCTCGGCGAACAGGGAGAGGCTGTTGGCCTCGGCGGCGAGGCGCTCCCAGTCGAAGCGGGCGTCCACCTCCAGGATCTCACGGCTGGCATAGCCCTGATCACGCGCATGGCGGCGCACGGCATCGGCCGCCTCGGCCACCTGTAACGGCTCATCGCCGCTGATCAGGTAGGCGGGCAGCAGCTGCCGCTGAAGCCGGCCCTGCAGGTCGTGGCTGGGGATGCGCATGGCGGATGCCGATCGGCCGTATCGCGGGTCCGCTCAGAGTTGGGCCTGGAGGCGGCTCAGGATGCGCTGGACGAGATCACGCTGCATCTCCCGGCGGATGGTGTTCTCTTCATCCTGTTTTCCGAGGGCCTGGCTGCCGTTGTTGTTGTAGCTGCGGGTGAGGCTGAGCGGTTGGGCCGCGACCCGCTCGTTGCCCTGGTCGTCACGCAGTTCGAAGGTGGCGCCTTCGTGCAGTTCATACTCGATCACGTTGCCGCTGCCGTCCACGGAGAGGGTGCGCCGGCGGCTCTTGTAGTCGGAGATGCGCAGCCGGCTGCGGGCCGCGTCCCCCTCGCCGGCCACCTGGATGCCGTTGCCGCGCAGCATCAGGCTCAGTTCGGTGTATAGGCCGTGGTGGCGGCCGATCCCGTCGATGCGCAGCGGGCTGATCGTGGCTGGAAGCGCGACATCGCCGCGCAGATGGAAGCCGCAGCCCTGCAGCAGCATGAGCAGGCCTGCCGCCAGGCCCAGTTGGATAATGCGTTTGCTCACCATGCTCTCCTTCTTTTCATTATCAGTTGGCGACGATGTTGACCAGTTTTCCGGGTACCACGATGATCTTGCGCACCGTCTTGCCATCGGTGAACTTCTGTACGTTGGGGTCCGCCAGCGCCGCCTGCTCGATCCGCTCCCGGTCGGCCGTGGCGGGGACGGTGATCTTGCCGCGCACCTTGCCGTTGACCTGGGCCACGTAGAGGACGCTCTCCTGGACCAGGGCGGACTCATCCTCCCGCGGCCAGTCGCTGTCGAGGATCTCCTCGCCGAAGCCGAGTTCCCGCCACAGCACATGTGTGGCGTGGGGGGCGATCGGTGAGAGCAAGCGTAGCACGATGGCGTAGCCCTCGTGCAGCAGGGCGTGATCACCGGGGGTGTCGCCCAGTTTGTAGAGGGTGTTGACCACCTTCATACAGGCCGATACCACGGTGTTGAACTGCTGGCGTTCGTAGTCTCTGTTGGCCTGTTGCAGCACCGTGTGGATCTCGCGCCGCGCCTCGCGCTGCACCTCGCTGAGGTTTGCGAGGTCGCCGGGGCCCGCATGGAGTTCGGCGGCACGCCCGACGCCCAGCGCCCACAGGCGGCGGATGAATTTGTTGGCCCCCTCCACGCCCTCGTCGGACCACTCCAGCGACTGGTCGGGGGGGGCGGTGAACATGGTATAGAGGCGCACAGTGTCGGCGCCGTAGCGGTCCACCATCTCCTGGGGATCGACACCGTTGTTCTTCGATTTGGACATCTTCTCGGTGCCGCCGACCACCACCGGCTGGCCGTCGCTCTTGAGCCGCGCGGAGAGGATGCGCCCCTTGTCATCGCGCTCGGTCTCGACATCGGCCGGGTTGAACCAGCTCTTGGCGCCCCCCGGCTCTTCGCGGTAGTAGGTCTCGGCGATCACCATGCCCTGGGTGAGCAGCCGGGTGAAGGGTTCGTCGGAACCGACCAGCCCCGCATCCCGCATCAGCTTGTGGTAGAAGCGGGCGTAGAGCAGGTGCAGGATGGCGTGTTCGATGCCGCCGATGTAGTGGTCGACCGGCAGCCAGTAGTCGGCACGCCGGTCGAGCATGCTTTGGGCGTTATCGTTGCAGGTGTAGCGGGCGTAGTACCAGGACGACTCCATGAAGGTGTCGAAGGTGTCGGTCTCGCGCTCCGCCGCTGCGCCGCACTCGGGGCAGGTGGTGTTGTACCACTCGGGCATCTTTTTGATCGGCGAGCCGCCGGTGGCGTCGAACTCAACATCCTCGGGCAGGACCACCGGCAGGTCCCCGGCGGGTACCGGCACGATGCCGCACGCGGGGCAGTGGATCATCGGGATCGGCGCGCCCCAGTAGCGCTGGCGCGACACGCCCCAGTCGCGCAGCCGGTACTGCACCTGCTTCTCGCCCAGCCCGCGGGCCGCGAGGTCGGCCGCGATGGCGTCGACCGCGGCCTGGTAGCCGAGGCCGTCGTAGGGGCCGGAGTTGATGCAGACCCCGTTGCCCTTGTCCGCGTACCACTCCTGCCAGGCATCGGTGGAGAAGGCGTGGTCGCCGACCCGGATCACCGGCTTGATCTCCAGGCCATAGGTCTTGGCGAAGTGGAAGTCGCGTTCGTCGTGAGCGGGCACCGCCATCACCGCCCCCTCGCCGTAGCCGGAGAGGACGTAGTTGCCGACCCATACCGGCACCTGTTCGCCGGTCAGTGGATGGGTGACGCAGATCCCGGTCGGCATCCCCTTCTTCTCCATGGTGGCGAGGTCCGCCTCGGCCACACCGCCGGTCTGGCATTCCTCCAGGAAGGCGGCAAGTTCGGGGTTGTTGGCGGCCGCATGCAGGGCCAGGGGATGCTCGGCGGAGACCGCGCAGAAGGTGATGCCCATGATGGTGTCGACGCGGGTGGTATAGACCCAGAGCCGCCCGGTCTCTCCGTCGAGTTCATAAGGGAAGGCGAAGCGCACCCCGTGACTCTTGCCAATCCAGTTGCGCTGCATGGTGCGCACCTGTTCCGGCCAACCCTCCATGCGCTCAAGCTCTTCGAGCAATTCGTCGGCGTAGGCGGTGATCCGGATGAACCACTGGGGGATCTCGCGCCGCTCCACCAGCGCCCCGGAGCGCCAGCCCCGGCCGTCGATCACCTGCTCGTTGGCGAGTACGGTCTGGTCCACCGGGTCCCAGTTGACCACGGAGTTCTTACGGTACACCAGGTCCTTGCGATAGAGTTCGGTGAACAGCCACTGCTCCCATTGGTAGTACTCGGGCCGGCAGGTAGCCAGCTCGCGGTCCCAGTCATAGCCGAATCCGAGCTGCCGCAGCTGGCGTTTCATGTACTCGATATTGGAGTAGGTCCAGTCGGCCGGTGGCATGTGGTTCTTGATCGCCGCACCCTCGGCGGGCAGGCCGAAGGCGTCCCAGCCCATGGGCTGCAATACATTCTTGCCCTGCATGCGCTGGTAGCGGGCGACCACGTCGCCGATGGTGTAGTTGCGTACGTGCCCCATGTGCAGCTTGCCGCTCGGGTAGGGGAACATGGAGAGGCAGTAGTACTTTTCGCGCCCCGGCTCTTCTGTCACCTTGAAGCGCTTGCTGTCGGTCCAGTATTGCTGGACGCCGGCCTCGATTTGCGCCGGGTTGTAGGTCTCTTGCATTGCTTGGATTCGTTGTCAGGCGGTTGAATACGGAATCGGCAAAGGATACCACTAGCCCGCATCGCCCACCAGGATCCGGGGTGGCTGGAATATGGTGGGGTAGTGGCATATGCGCCAGCGGGGGATCCACAGCGACTGATAACCGATGCGGGCGTGCCTTGCGGGTAGACGTTATCAAACCGGCACTGCGGTCTCTCTTGTCATCCGCCGCGAATGGTGCAAACTTAAGGGGAGTCGCCGATTGCTCCCCGGCGTTGCGGCGGGTGGCATGGTGCCGGGGTTGCGCGTCTGCGCAGGCGATGGCGGACAGCCCCATGGGTAGGGCTTTCTTGAAGTATGCGTGGCGGACGGCGCCAGGCGTCAGCGGAGGTGGGTAGCATGGATCCGAAACAGAGGCGCGATCCGGTTGATCGCATGGTGGACGCCTACGAGGCGATGCTGGAGCGGGTGGACGGCATGTTGGAGAGCGCCGGAAAGAGCACCCTGCCGGCTCTCCAGAAGAGTCTGGAGGCGGCGCGCGAGAAGGCGGTAGAACTCGATGAGCTGACCCGGGAGGAGGCGGAGCGCATCGCCGGCTACCTGGAGCGGGACATGCAGGACGCCGCCCATTTTCTGGCCGATACCGGCGAGGAGTTCCGCGACTGGCTGCACTTCGATATCAAACTGATCGAGGAGCGCATGCTCGGTATGTGCGCCAACGTGGCGGATCGCACCCGCCTGGAGCTGGACCGGCTGGCGCGCCAGGCCAGCGCCGCCGCCTCCCGCTATCACAGCGGTGAGATCACCGGCCCCGGCACCCTGGTCTGCGAGGGGTGCGGCGAGACGATCAGCTTTCACCAGGCGGGTCAGATCCCGGTTTGTCCCCGGTGCCGGGGGCGGCGTTTCACCCGGCGGCTCTAGGTGCTGTCGGATCTGGGGGTCGTTGAGATGTGATATGAGTCTGTTTTTCCGCCGCTAACCGCCATGGAGAGCGAAGCGAAGGCGGTTAGTCCCCGATAGGCGTAGGCGCGGTTGTATGGCCGCAGTTACGACCGATAGGGAGTGACGTAGGGCATACAAATAGCGCATCCGACACGCCGTAGAGTCATTGTGGTCATCATGACGGAGTTGCGCACGAGCAGCTTTGCTGCAATGTGCGGGACGGAGTCGTGATGAGCGCAGGACGGTCGGGGCAGTAACGGCTGTCGCGTTGGCGAGTCGATTTTGGGGACTGGGATGTCCCAAAATCTTTCACGAGGTAGCGACACTCTTGTCTGTCGGGGTGTGTCGTCGGGCGACGCAGTGAAAAAAGAGCGGGGGAAGGGGGATGTATTTACGGCGCACCCGTCGATTCGGCCCGCTCGATTGAGTTTTATCCGGGCGGCTTCCCAGGGGAGCGGACGGGTGGCCGCCCTGTACCCACAAAAAAACCCGCCAGCGGCGGGTTTTTTTGTGGGTACAGGGCGGGCCTATTTGATCTTGGCTTCCTTGTACATCACATGCTTGCGCACCTTGGGATCGAATTTTTTGATCTCCATCTTGCCGGGCATGTTGCGCTTGTTCTTGGTGGTGGTGTAGAAGTGGCCGGTGCCGGCGCTGGATACCAGTTTGATCTTGTCACGCATGGCTGCTGCTCCTTAAACCTTTTCGCCGCGGGCGCGCATCTCGGCCAGCACGGCGTCGATGCCCTTCTTGTCGATGATGCGCATGCCCTTGGAAGAGAGGCGCAGGCGCACCCAGCGGTTTTCGCTCTCAACCCAGAAGCGGTGGGTGTGGAGATTGGGCAGAAAACGGCGCCGGGTCTTGTTGTGCGCGTGGGACACGTTGTTCCCCGTAATCGGGCGCTTGCCGGTTACCTGGCATACTCTGGACATTGCTGAATCCTCGGTTTTATCGCTTGCGCGCTCCCCCTCCGGGCAGCGCCTGTCGTTCGGTTGCGTTCGGCCCCGCAGGGTCGAGAAAGGGCGGATTTATATCAGAAAGCGGCGGCTGGTGGCAAGTTTTTTCTCTCCTTTCCTCACATCAGACCCCGTTCAGCGAGGGATGTGGTGGTCCCGGTGCCCACGATTATATGGTCCAGGACCCGGACGCCGATCTGGAGCAGCGCCTGTTGCAGCTGGCGGGTGATCTGCTCGTCGGCACGGCTCGGTTCGGCCACCCCCGATGGGTGGTTGTGGGCCAGGATCACCGCCGCCGCATTGTGTAGCAGGGCCTGCCTGACCACCTCCCGGGGGTGCACGCTGGCGCCGTCGATGGTGCCGCGAAACAGCTCCTCGTATTCAATCACCCGGTGGCGGTTGTCGAGAAACAGGCAGGCGAAGACCTCGTGCGGGTAGCCGCTCAGCCGGGACTGGAGGTAGCGGCCGACGGCACCGGGGTCGCTCAGCCCCTGCCCCCGGTCAAGGGTCTCCCGCAGATGGCGGCGGCTCATCTCCAGCGCCGCCTGCAACTGGGCGTATTTGGCGCTGCCCAGTCCGTGGCTGCGGCAGAAGCGGGTCCGGTCCGCCGCCAGCAGGGAGCTGAGGGTGCCGTACTCCGTGAGCAGGTCACGGGCCAGATCGACCGCCGTGCGGCCCTTGACCCCGGTGCGCAGGAAGATCGCCAGCAGTTCGGCGTCGGAGAGGGCGCCGGGGCCGCGTGCCAGGAGTTTCTCGCGCGGACGCTCGGCCACGGGCCAGTCGGTGATGGGCATGATGCACCTCCATGTGCAGATGTTCCCCGTGCAAATGTTCCTCGGGTGTGCGGGGGAGCATAGCACGCCCGGCGCTGTTTCTCCCCGGCGTCCAGTCGATAGCGGTGCGGGTGCTTTTCGGGATAGGGACATTCGGGTACCCTTTATAACCATTTTATCATCGTCATTTTGTCGTATAGGCCCTGTCGAAGATGTCTGGATTGTCGGGAAAGCGGGTGTTGCTGGGGATCACCGGGGGTATCGCCGCGTACAAATCGGCGCAACTGGTGCGGCTGTTGCGTGGGGAGGGGGCCGAGGTGCGGGTGGTGATGACATCGGCGGCCGGGCGGTTCATCGCCCCGATGACCCTGCAGGCGCTCTCCGGCAATCCGGTCCGCTCAGAGCTGTTCGACCCCGGGCACGAGCAGGCGATGGGTCACATCGAACTGGCCCGCTGGGCCGATCTGGTGTTGGTGGCGCCCGCCAGTGCCGATTTCATGGCCCGCTGCGCGGCGGGTATGGCGGATGACCTGCTGAGTACCCTGTGCCTGGCCAGCGAGGCGCCCCTGGCCCTCGCCCCGGCCATGAATCGCGCGATGTGGGAGCACGCCGCGACCCGGACCAATGCCGCCACCCTGGCCGCGCGCGGGGTGTCGCTGTGGGGCCCGGAGGCGGGTGATCTGGCCTGCGGGGAGAGCGGCGCCGGGCGGATGCTGGAGCCCGGGCAGCTGCTGGCGCGTTGCCGGGATCGTTTCTCCGGAGGGGTGCTCGACGGGCTGCGGGTGCTGCTCACGGCGGGGCCGACCCGCGAGGCGCTCGATCCGGTGCGCTTTATCGGCAACCGCAGTTCGGGCAAGATGGGCTTCGCCCTGGCCGGGGCCTGTGCCGGGGCGGGCGCCCGGGTGGTGCTGGTCAGCGGCCCGGTGGCCCTGGAGACCCCGGCCGCCGTCGAGCGTGTCGGCGTCGAGTCGGCCCTGGAGATGCAGCGTGAGGTGCTGGCCCGGGCCGGGGAGTGCGATATCTTTATCGGCTGCGCGGCGGTGGCGGACTACCGCCCGGAGGAGATGGCCCGGGAGAAGATCAAGAAGTCCGGTGAGCGGATGCGGATATCGCTGATCCGCAATCCCGACATCCTGGCCGGGGTGGCCGCCCTGGAGCATCCGCCGTTTACCGTGGGATTCGCCGCCGAGACCCGGGATCCCCTCGGTTACGCCGAGGCCAAGCGGCGCGACAAGGGGGTGGACATGGTGGCGGCCAACCTGGTGGGTGCCGACAGGGGGGGCTTCGAGCGCGATGAAAACGCCTTGACCCTGGTGTGGGAGGGCGGGGTCAGGGAGCTGGCCATGCAGGATAAGAGGGGGCTGGCCGCGGAGCTGGTGATGGTGATCGCGCAGCGCTACGCCCTGGCGCGTGGCGGGGCGCCGGGAGGGTGATGAATATGAACAGAACGATCCAGCTCAAGGTCCTGGATGCGCGCCTGGGGGAGGAGTTCCCCCTGCCCGATTATGCAACCGGGGGATCGGCGGGAATGGATCTGCGGGCCATGCTCAACCAGCCGTTGGAGCTACAGCCGGGGGATACCCATCTGATACCGACCGGGATGGCGATCCACATCGAAGATCCGCATCTGGCGGCGGTGATTCTGCCCCGCTCCGGTCTGGGTCACAAGCACGGCATCGTGCTCGGCAACCTGGTGGGATTGATCGACTCCGACTACCAGGGGCAGCTGTTCGTCTCGTGCTGGAATCGCGGCCGCGACGCATTTCGGATCGAGGTCGGCGAGCGGATCGCCCAGTTGGTGATCCTGCCGGTGGTGAAGGCCCGGTTCGAGCGGGTGGATGATTTTTCCGACAGCGAGCGCGGCGCCGGGGGGTTTGGTCACTCGGGGCGGGGGTGAAGACTCGGGGCCGAGTGTCAGGGGGAAGGCGATGGGATTGATCAAGGGTAAACAGAAGGAGCGCGGACGGAGGCGCCCGGTGGGCAGTAGTCTGACGCAGATCATGGCGCAGGCGCTGGGTGTCGTGATGGCGGCATTTGGGATTTGCGCCCTGGGATTGGTGCTGCTCGGCGGTGAGCGCCCGGAGCAGCAGGAGCGGGTCGCGCTGCCACCGACTCTGGCCGGCGACGCCCTGGCGCGGGCGCTGCGCTTTCACTCCCGGCTCCTGGAGGGTTTTATCGAGGAGGGCGATCTGGGGGGGGCTGATTACGGCGGGGGATGCGCGGGCCCTGCGCGAGCGCGAGCGGATGCTGGAGAGGATGTTGCCGCTGGCGCTCAAGGTGCGTTTCATCCCGGCGACAGAGCCCTGGGAGGGCGATGGGGCGACCCCGGAGCTGGGCTTCGCCTCGCTGGAGTTGATCCGGCGGGTGGCGGAGGGCGCCGAGGCGCCGCCGGCGGAGGTGCATCAGTTCGGCAACGCGCACCGGCATATCGCCCTGGCGCGGCCGATACCGGGTGCGGACGGAGGGGCGCCGGTCGGTGTCGCCCACCTGGCGCTCTCCCAGCGGTTGATCGATGAACTGATTGGCCACGCCAGCCCGTTGCATGTCGAGGTCGAGCTGCAGCAGGTGGTCGAGGGGGCGGCCCTGGCCCTTGCCGGAGGTGGCAGCAGTGGCGGCGGCGCCCAGGCGAGCCTCCCGGTGGACGGCAGCATCTGGCGCTTGGTCTATTGGACGCGGGACGAGCACGCAGGCGGGTGGCTGCGGCTGGCGGTGGTGGGCGGGAGCGCGGTGCTGGCGCTGGTTGGGCTGGTGCTGCTGTTTCTGCGTCTGAGGGGTCTGATACTCGCTGACCGTGACGCCCTGGAGGGGTTGGCCGGTTCGGAGCTGGCCGCCCCGGGCCTGCGCCCGGCGCGAGCCCGGCTGAAAGAGCTTGATCCGCTGTATCCACTGTTGTCGAGGCGGCGCCCCCAGGCGGGCGTGTCGCCCCAGGCCGCGCCGGATGCGGTGGGCCTGGAGATCGAGCGGGTCAGGCAGGAGCCGCCCCCCGACCAGCAACCCTGGAAAACCCCCTCCTCCCGCAGTGCCCCGGCGGAAAGTGAGGTCGCACCCGAGAGTTCCGGCGGCGGATCACAGCTCGACCGGTCACTTTTCAAAGTGAATGACATTCGGGGTGTGGCCGGTCGTGAGCTGAGCCGGGATGCAGTCTATCAGCTGGGTCGTGCCATCGGCAGCGAGGCCTATGAGCAGGGGATGCAGAGCGTGATCGTGGGAAGGGACGGCCGTGAATCCTCCGAGGGGTTGATGGAAGCGCTGTGCCGCGGCCTTGTGGAGAGTGGCCGCGACGTGGTGCGGATCGGGCAGGTGCCGACCCCGGTCTTCTACTTCGCCACTCGTTTTCTCGGCAGCAACGCGGGGGTGATGGTGAGCGCCGGACACAGTGGGGCGGAGTGCAACGGGCTCAAGGTGGTGATCGGTGAGGCGCCCCTCGGCGGTGAGGCGTTGCTGAGGCTGGGCAGGCGGATCGAACGCGGCGATACCCTGCAGGGGAACGGCCTGATGCAGGAGCAATCGCTGATTCAGGACTACCTGGGCAAGGTGGGCGAGGACATTCACCTGGCGCGCCCCATGAAAGTAGTGGTCGATTCCGGCAACGGCGTTGCCGCCCTGGTGGCGCCGGAGCTGTTCAGGCGGCTCGGTTGCGAGGTGGTTGAGCTGTTCAGTGAGATCGATGGAAGTTTCCCCAATCACGGTTGTGACCCGGCCCGGCCGGAGAATCTCAAGGCGCTGATCTCCATGGTGCAGTCCGAGCAGGCGGATATCGGGTTTGCCTTCAGCGCGGATGGCAACCGCTTGGGGGTGGTCGATGCGGATGGAAAGATCTTCTGGCCCGACCGCCTGCTGATGCTATTCGCGCGCGATGTGTTGACCCGCCACCCGGGGGGCGATGTGCTATTCGATGTGAAATCGACCCGTCATCTGGCGCCCGAGGTGCTCTCCAGCGGCGGCCGCCCGTTGATGGTCCCCTGCGGTTATGCCGGTGTGATGGAGCAGATGGGCGAGAGCGGCGCGCTGCTGGCCGGCGAGATGAGCGGTCACCTGTTTTTCAGGGAGCGCTGGTTTGGATTCGATGACGCGATCTACGCGGCGGCGCGTCTGCTGGAGATTGTCTCGGGAGAGATGGGTTCCACTGCGGAACTCTTCGCGGGGCTGCCGGAGAGTGTCACAACCCCCGAGATTACCCTGCCGTCGAGTTCGGCCGAAGGGGAAGGGGTGTTGGCGGCGATGGCCGAAGAGCGGTTCGAGGGGGCGAAACTGGTGACGGTCGATGGGCTGCGTTTCGAGTTTCCCGACGGCTGGGGTCTGGTGCGCCGTTCCAACACCGCCGAGGCGCTCTGCCTGCGTTTCGAGGCGGACTCCGGTGAGGCGCTGGCGCGGATCCAGGGGCTGTTCCGGGAGTGCCTGGGGCGCATCGCGCCGCAGCTGGCGCTGCCGTTTTGAGAAAGTCCGGTTTTCCGGGGCGCCGTCTGCCGGCGGCCCCGTGGCCTTAAGGGAACCTCTAAAAATTCAGCCGTGATCGTGAGATCATAGGCATACCCAACACGAATAAGAGCGCACCCTGATGCAGCCCGGATTCTTCGACCTTGATGAACGCCACCAGCAGCTGGAAAAGCTG
>PQCP01000144.1 GCA_003062205.1 Candidatus Sedimenticola endophacoides | reverse complement strand
TGTGCGGGACGGAGTCGTGATGAGCGCAGGACGGTCGGGGCAGTAACGGCTGTCGCGTTGGCGAGTCGATTTTGGGGACTGGGATGTCCCAAAATCTTTCACGAGGTAGCGACACTCTTGTGATGGCGGCCCTCAGCCTCCTACACCGAAGCGCTCGCCCAGGGAAAGGCCGTCCTGGTTAATCTCGTAGCGCAGGATATCCTTCACATGGGCACTGCCGCGCAGCTTGAGGATGGTGAGCAGCTTGTGCACCCCCTGGTCACGCTCCACATAACGCAGCAGAATGATTCCGTCGACGATGGAGGAGAGTCGCAGGGCGTTGGTCGTCAGGGAACCGAGCAGCTGCTCCTTGTTGGCACCGAAGGTATCACCGGAGAGATAGTTGAGGATCACGGTCACGCCAAGGGTCTTGGCAAATCCGGCCAGCTGCATCATGAACTCGCGCACGCCCTCTTTGTCCATGCTGGCCGACTCCAGGCTGGAGATCGAATCGACGACAACACGGCAGGCGCCGCAACGGATCACCGCATCGATCACCTGGTAGAGGAGTTTGTCGGCGATCACATCAAGCATCGGGGCGGTGACGAACTGCAGCCGGCCCGCCTCCATCCCCGCCTCCAGATCCCAACCGTGGGCCCTGGCGGTCTTCAGCACCTGCCGGACCGGCTCCTCCAGGGCGACCCAGACGACCGACTCGCCGTCACTCAGCCCCTGCTTGACGAAGTGCATGGCCAGGGTGGATTTGCCGGTGCCGGTGTTGCCGGCCACCAACATGATGTGGCCCTGGGGAACCCCGCCCCCCAGCGCCTTGTCCAGCGGGGGGATACCGAAGCGTTCACGGATCGTGAAATCGGTGTCGCCGATGCTGGTGTCGATGGGAATCTTGGGATAGACCTCCAGGCCGTCATGGGTGATTTCGAACAGCACCTTGCCGCTGCGGTAGCCGCAGCCGCGCAGTTTTCGCACCCACATGGTGCGCACATCGCTGCCGATCCCCGAATCGATATCCAGTTCGATCAGACCGTCACTGACAAACTCCTCCACCCCGTAACGGGACAGGGAGGCGGCGCTCTCGGCGCGCTCGGTACTGACCAGTGCGGTCAGACCAAGCTGCTTGATGCCGTCGGCAAAGCGGAACAGGCGTTCCCGGGCCAGGCGTGCGTCCGCACTCGCCTCGTAGCGCAAAAACACCGCCCCGAGATTGTCCACCGCGATGCGCCTGGCCCCCAGGCTTTCGGCGGCGTGGCGGATACGCGCCAGCATCGGCGCCAGCCAGTCCACCCTGCCATGGACGGTCTCCCCCTCCTCGGGCAGCGTGGCGTCGAGAAACAGAAGTTGGCCCGCGTCTGCCAATCCCTTGAGGTTCCAGCCGAAGTTGGCCAGATTGTGCTGGATATCCTCGGGACGCTCCTCGAAGGTGAGAAAGATACCCGGCTCATTCAGCTCGGTGGCGCCACGATAGATAAACTCCGCCAGCAGCACGGTCTTGCCGCACCCCGGCCCGGCGCTGACCAGGGTCGTGCGCCCTTCGGGGAGCCCCCCTTCGAGCATCTCGTCGAAGCCACTGACCCCCGTCTCCAGCTTGGTGACACCGCCCTCGAGTACCCGGCTGTTCCAGAATGCGCGCAGGTGTTCCCGCTTGTTGCGCAGTTCTGTTCGATCCCCTCTCTTCCCCGCGCCCATGCCTTCTCCCCCTCGCCTTTCCGATTACCCTTGCAGGGGTCTACAGACGCCGGGCCGCTACTCCCGGGTCTCCTGCTCCCTGTTCAAAATATCCAGCCCCAACAACAACTGCTCGCGGTTGGTCAGATCCCCCACCAGGCGCCGCATCGGTGGCGGCAGCTTCCTGATCAGGGCCGGTACCGCGATGATCCGGTCCTCCTCGGCGAGCTGGGGCTGTTCCAGGACATCGACCACCTCCAACTCCCAGTTCTCCAGCGCCGGATCCGCAAGATGCGACTGGATGCTTTCCAGCGCCTCGGCCGCGGACATCGTCTTGCCGACCACATACAGTCGAAGCAACTTCTTCATTGGGTGCTTACCTCCGGTCTCCTCTCGATCTGTCTGGAAATCCCCCAGAGTATCCGCCACTGCACGGAGAAGCCGCGATGCGATCCAATATCCGGTTGAATCCACGCGCGCCGGATGGCTGCCCCGCACCCGCAATAACGTGGTTTTCACCTACCGCAGAGACCCCTGACCGGGCTCCGGCCGCAATCGCGTTCATTGACAATTATATGATGACGATTGAAAACGTCCAGCGGGGCGGCTGGCGCGCCGTATCGCGCAGGATCCTCTATACTGAGCGAATACCGGCCGATACATACAGCGAAACATGCAACGGATAGATGACCAACAACTGATCAGGCGCCTGCGACCACTGATCGGCAACCGCTACCGCTACCTGCAGCAGGAGTGGAGTCTGGTGGAGGTGCTGGTGGACGAAGGCAGCCTGGTCCTCTCTTCGCTGCCCGGCGGATACGCCATCCAGCACGACCAGTTCGGCCGGGCCTCGCGGCGCGGTCCTGAGACGCGGCTGATCCCGGTCTTCGATACCCGGGGCGGTGGCTACTCCGAAGAGCTGCAAGAGCTGCTCGCCAACCGCATCGGCGGCTGATCAGCCCGCCCCCAGCGCCGCCTCCACCCGTTTCAGGTCATCCGCGGTATCCACCCCGTGTCCCGGCACCTCGACGGCGCCGCTGACGTGGATGCGCGCGCCGTGCCACAACACCCGCAGCTGCTCCAGCGACTCGGCCCGCTCCAGCGGCGAGGGCGGCCAGGCCACATAGCGCGCCAGGAACCCGGCGCGGTAGGCATAGAGTCCGATATGGCGGGCGAACATGCCGTTATCGGGCAGGGGCTGGTCGGGGTGAAGAAACTCGTCGCGGTGCCAGGGGATGGGGGCGCGGCTGAAATAGAGGGCGTACCCCGCGCCATCGCTCACCACCTTCACAACATGGGGATCGAACAGAACCTCGCGCTCCAGAATCGGGGTCGAGAGGGTGGTGACGACGGCGTCGGGGTGCGCCTCCATGTCGCGCGCCACCTGCGCCAGCAGGGCCGCCGGCATGGCCGGTTCGTCCCCTTGCAGATTGACCACGATGCTCTCCTCCGGCCAACCAAGGCGCTCGACCACCTCGGCGATCCGCTCGGTGCCGCTGTGGTGCACGCTGGAGGTCATGCAGACCTCGAACCCGAGCCCCCGCACCGCCTCGGCGATGCGCTGGTCATCGGTGGCCACCACCACCTCTTCGGCACCGCTGGCCCCGGCCCGCTCACACACGTGCTGGATCATCGGCTTGCCGGCGATCTCCAGCAGCGGTTTTCCCGGCAGCCGGGTCGAGGCGTAGCGCGCGGGAATCACGACCTTGAACCGCACCGCTTCGGCCCCGCTCATCGCGGGTGCGTCCTCAGACCTCTTCATCGGCCGCCAGCCTCCGCGCCTCTTCGTCGAGCATCACCGGGATGCCGTCGCGCACCGGGTAGGCGAGGCGGTCCGCCTTGCAGATCAGCTCATCCGCCTTCTTGACGTAGACCAGCTTCCCCTTGCACAGGGGGCAGACCAGGATATCCAGCAGTTTCTTATCCATTGTTCAGACCTCGTATCAGTTGTTCCAGCCGCGCCCGGAACGCCTCGTCCAGCTCGGCGGCCACCTCGACATACCAGTGCCGCTCCCCGGCGATGGCCGCGCATTTCACGGCGTCCTTCTCGGTCATCAGCACCGTCAACCCATCCTCAAAGGCGATATCGGCGGCACGGAAGCGGTGGTGATCGGGTAACGGGTGGGCGATGACCTCCAGCCCGCGCGCGCGCAGCGCTGCGAAAAAGCGCTCCGGGTTGCCGATCCCGGCTACCGCGTGCAACGCCGTGCCGGTCAGCGAATCCCAACCCCGGGTGCGGGCGGGCTCGCGCACCGAGCGGATCGCCAGCGGCGCCAGCCGCATGGTGTGTTCCCCCGGCCGCGCCGGACCGTTGCTGACCCGCAGGTCGACACTTTCCAGACGCGAGGGTGCCTCGCGCAGGGGCCCGGCCGGCAGCCGCCAGCCATTGCCCAGACCGCGCGCGGCGTCACTCACCGCGATCTCCAGATCCCGGCCCAGGGCGTAATGCTGCATGCCGTCGTCGGAGATCAGGATATCGCACTTCTGTGCCGCAAGCAGCGCCCGGGCCGCCCGGGGGCGGTCCGGGTCCACCCACACCGGCACGCCGGTGCGCCGGGCGATCAGCAGCGGCTCGTCACCGGACCCGGCGGGATCACTCGCGCCGTCCACACGCCGCGGCCACTGCCCCGGGGCCGCCCCATAGCCCCTGGCGATCACCCCCGGACGCAGACCCAGGGCACGGCAGAACTCGACCAGCCAGATCACCAGCGGCGTCTTGCCCGCGCCACCGACGGTGATGTTGCCGACCACGATCACCGGCACCGGCAGGCGGACGGTCTCGAACAGGCCATGACGATAGGCGAGACGGCGCAGCCACGCCAGGAGGGAGAACAGCCAGGAGAGGGGCAGCAACAGCAGTGCGACGCCGTTGACCGATTGCCAGTAGTGTTCCAGGGGCTTCACCGGCGGGGTTCCGGTATCACTCATCCACTGGCTGACGGGCTGCAAATGTCATGTGCACGAAGCCAAGCTGGCTCGCCACATCCATGACCTTGACCACCGACTGATGGGTGGCCTGGGCGTCGGCGTTGATGATCAACGGAAGATCCCGGCGCTCCCCCACCTCTTTCTCGATGGCCAGCTTCAGGGTCTTGGCTTCGGTGTTGATCACCTCTTTCTGATTGATGTAGTAGCGGCCCTTGGCATCGACAACGATGTCGAGCAGCTTCTCCTCGGTCGGCTTCTCGTCCTGGGTCGCGGCCTGGGGCAGTTCGACCTTGATCCGCGACTCCTTGTCGAAGGTGGTCGAGACCATGAAGAAAATCAGAAGCAGAAACACCACGTCGATCAGCGGCGTCAGATTGAGCTCCGGCGAGGGCCTGCGCTGCGGATGAAGATTCACGTCCCCAGCCCGTACTTCTCACCGGGATCCGGAATTTTGGAGCGATCCGGCAAAGCGGATTGGAGCATCGCCTGCGCAACCATGGCCACCCCATGGTTCAAGGGGGATGGTTCAAGCCGCACAGCCAGATCGTTCCAAAAGCCGCATAACGCAGTGTGTAATTTTGCAAAAAACAATTTAGATTATATCTCATTGAATTTTAACTAAAATACGCAAATTTCCCGTATCCGGTGAGCAGCGCGGGCTAGCCCCGCTCGCGCTCGCCCTGCATCACCTCCACCATCTTCAGGGCCTGCTCCTCCATCACCACCACCAGCTTCTCGACCTTGCCGGAGAAGTAGCGGTGGAACATCAGCGAGGGGATGGCCACGGAGAGGCCGGTGGCGGTGGTGATCAGCGCCTCGGAGATACCGCCCGCCAGCACCGCAGGATTACCCACCCCGGCAATGGTGATGGCGGCGAACACCTTGATCATGCCGATCACGGTACCCAGCAGACCGAGCAGCGGGGCAATGGAGGCGATGGTGCCGAGGGTGTTGAGGTAGCGCTCCAGGTCATGCACCACCTGGCGCCCGACCTCCTCGATCGACTCCTTCATCACCTCCCGCGAGTGCTCCCGGTTGAGCAGCCCGGCGGCCAGCATCCGGCCCAGGGGCGACTTCTCCTTGACCGCGGTGATGTGCCCGGAGGTGAGTTTGCCCTGGGAGTACATCTGCCAGATCTGGGCGACCAGATTCTCCGGGGCCACCCGCTGGCTGCGTAGCGCCCAGAGGCGCTCGATGATAATGGCCAGCGCCACCACTGAGCATGCAATGAGCGGCAGCATCAGCCAGCCGCCAGATTTCACCAGTTCAAACACCTTTGGCAGTCCTTACGATGGGCTCCGGAAAGGGGCTATCATACTTGAAACCACCCCCCTGTCGAAAGCGACTCAGTCACAAACCCCCTGGCGCTGCCAGTAGCGCCCGTGGCGGCAGCGGTAGCGCCGTGGCCGTTCCCACTCCGAATGGTAGAGAATCGCCCCGGATCGGGCGGTATCGAACACCTCGGCCCCCACTGCGCGCCAGCGCGCCACCACCTCGGCCCGGGGAAACCCGTAGCGGTTAAGGAAGCCGCTGGAGACCAGGGCGTGGCGCGGAGCGAGCCGCCGCACCCACGCCGGGGTGGAGGAGCTGAGGCTTCCGTGGTGGGGAATCAGCGCCAGATCGACGCCGGTGAGCGCCTCGGGGTGCGCCCTCAGCAGCCGCTGCTCGGCCCGCGCCTCCAGATCCCCTCCGAGCAGCAGCCGCCGCCCCCGCCCCTCGATCAACAGCACGCAGGAGGCGTTGTTGCCCCGCCAGCTCCCGTCGGCCGGGGGATGCAGCACCTCGAAGCGCACCCCGTCCCACTCCCACCGCATCCCATCCAGGCAGGGTCCGGCATGGAACTGGCTGTACGCCTGCGGCTCGCCACTCCACAACGACCCCACCGCCAGCCGCGCGTTCAGCGAACGGAAACCGCCGCCGTGGTCACTGTCGCCGTTGCTCAGGATCACCCGGTCGGGCGCCGCCACCCCGGCGTGTCTGAGAAACGGGATGACCACCGCCCGGCCCGCGTCGAACCGCGCGGAGAAGCGGGGCCCGGTGTCATAGACCAGGGTGTGCGAGCGGGTCTGGAGCACGGCAGAGAGCCCCTGCCCCACATCCAGCAGGGTAAGACGAAAGGCCCCGGGATCGATCGGCTCCGCCCGCCACAGCAGCGGCACCAGCACCAGCAGCCCCGCCGCCGCCTTGCCGGGCACACCGCGCGGCGCGGCCAGCAGCGCCACACCGGCCAGCGCGGCGAGCCACAACAGCGGCGGCCCGGCGGGCGGCGCCAACATCGGCACCGGCAACCCGGCGAGCCAGTCGAGGAGCGAGTAGCCAGCCTCCAGCGCCGCAGCCGCCAGTTGCAGCAGCGGTGTCCCGAGGGGCGGGCACAGCAGCAGCAGCGCCACCGCCAGCAGCGACAGCGGCACCAGCAGCAGGCTGAACAGCGGTACCGCCACCAGATTGACCAGGGGCGCGAGCAGGGAGACCTCCAGACCCCACAACAGCAGCAGCGGCGCGATGGCCAGGGCGACATAGCCCTGAACCCTCGCCAGCCCGGCCAGGGGACGGGGCCTGGCCAGGCGTCCCAGCACACCGTAGAGGATCGCCGCCACCGCCCCGAAGGAGAGCCAGAATCCGGCCGAGAGCACGGCGGCCGGGGCCCCCAGGGTCACCAACAGCAGCGCCAGCGCCAGGGTGCGGCCCAGGGCCGGGCCCCGGTTGAGCAACAGCCCCCCCAGCGCCAGGGCAAGCATGCACAGGGCGCGCTGTGTGGGCAGGGAGAAACCGGCCAGCCCGGCGTAGAGTGTCGCCGCGCACAACGCCACCAGGGCCGCCGCCTTGGGCGCGGGCAGCCACAGGCAGAGACGCGCCGAACGGCTCCAGGCGCGGCGCGCGATCCAGAACAGGAGGCCTGCGACAATACCGATATGCAGCCCCGAGATGGCCACCAGATGGTTGGTGCCGGTCGCCCTCAGCACCTGCCATTGGGGCTGTCCCAGGGCGCTGCGGTCACCCACCGTGAGCGCCAGCAGCAGGGCCCGCCCCGGCCCCTCATCCAGTCGGGCTGTGATGGCCTCGCGCAACAGCTCGCGCCCGCGCGCGAGGGGCGCACCGAAGCCGGCATCGGCGAGCCGCCGGTTGGACTCTCCATCCAGGACATGCCCGGTGGCCACGATGCCGTTACGAAGCAGCCACCCCTCGTAATCGAATCCGCCGGGGTTGGCGAATCCGTGCGGCGGCTTCAGCTTTACCCGCAGGCGCCAGCGCTGTCCCGCGCCCGGCTGCACCCGGGTGCGGTACCAACTAAGACGCAGCCGCCCGTTGAAGGGGACGGCGCGCCCCTGCCGGGTGACGGTCTCGGCCATCAGCGTGAAGCGGATGCGCCCCGGCGTCACCTCGGGCAGGGCGTCGATCACACCCTCCACCCGCAGCGGCTGTCCGGCCAGCGACTCCGGCAGGCGCGCCTCCAGATCCGCATGGGCGCACCAGGCGGCCCAAATGAATCCGGACAACAGCATCGGAGCGAAGGCGTATTTCGGATAACGCAGGGCCAGCGGCAACATCAGCGGCAACAGCCACACCAGCCATCCGGGGGGCAGGTCGGCCTGTTGCTGCAGAATAACGACACCGAGGACGAAGGCGATGGCGCCTTGAATCATGCTCCCTCCCTGGACGCACGAGCGGTTTATCGACTGCTGATTTTATAACACACCTATTTTCGCCATGGGTATAGCCAAAGCCCTGCCTGCATGCTTCAATTAGCCGGTGCAGCCATTGGCATCCGCCGGACGTCCCATGCCCAGACACCTGATCAAGCGCTATACCCCGGATCACGAGACCATCCGCAATCACAAGCATCTGCGCGTATTCGGGAGGCTGCTGCACGATCCCAACCTGTGGCACATGAACCGCCGCTCCGTGGCGGGTGCCTTCGCCGTGGGCCTGTTCTGGGCCTGTATACCGATGCCCATGCAGATGCTGGCCGCCGCGGCGACCGCGATCCCGGCCCGCGTCAACCTGCCCATCTCCGTGGCCCTGGTATGGATCACCAACCCCCTGACAATGCCGCCGATCTTCTACTTCAACTATCTGGTGGGAACCTGGGCGATGGGCCGTGAGCCCCGGATGCACGGCTTCGAGATGAGCAGCGAGTGGTTCGCCGAGAGCATGGGCCAGATCTGGCAGCCGCTCTATCTGGGGAGCCTGGTCTGCGCCTGCGTGGCGGCACTGGTGGGGTTCGTGGGGATGCGGGCGCTGTGGCGTCTGCACATCGTGCGCCACATCAAGCTGCGGCGCACCCGCAGGATCAAGCCCCGCCTGCCGGGATAGCCCGACCCCGGGTCTCAGACGAACAACCCATCCTCCAGGGTCAGCACCCGGTCCATGCGTCCGGCCAGGGAGGCATCATGGGTGACGATGACAAAGCTGGTGCCCTGCTCGCGATTGAGCTCCAGCATCAGCTGGTAGACCTGCTGCTCGGCGGTGTGGCGGTCCAGGTTTCCGGTCGGCTCGTCCGCCAGTACGCAGCGCGGATTGTTGACCAGGGCGCGGGCGATGGCCGCGCGTTGGCGCTCACCGCCCGATAGCTCCCCCGGCTTATGGCCGAGACGGCCACCCAATCCCACCCGGCCCAGCAGCGCAGCCGCGCGCGCGCGCGCATCGGCCACCGGACACCCGCCAATCAGCAGCGGCATCGCTACGTTCTCCAGGGCGGTGAACTCGGGCAGCAGATGGTGGAACTGATAGACGAAACCCAGGGTGTTGTTGCGCAGCACCCCGCGCTGGCGCTCGCCAAGCCGCTCCATATTGACGCCGCCGACCAGCACCTCGCCCGCGCTGGCCAGATCGAGACCGCCCAGACAGTGCAGCAGGGTGCTCTTGCCCGAGCCGGAGCTGCCCACCACCGCCACCCGCTCCCCGGCGGCGACCCGCAGATCGATCCCCTTCAACACCTCCACCCGCAGCCGCCCGTCGGTAAAGGTACGCCGCAGACCGCGGCACTCCAGCACCAGGGAGGAATCATTCATAGCGCAGGGCCTCCGCCGGCTGGGTGCGCGAGGCGCGCCACGCGGGGTAGAGGGTGGCCAGCAGCGTGATGGCAAGGGCGCTTGCCCCGATGAACAAGACATCGTCCCAACGCAGGTCCGATGGCAGCGAACTGATGTAGTAGATCGATGGGTCGAGGAAATTGATTCCGAGCCACTTCTCGATCCCGGCGACGATCCGTTCCAGATTCAGCGACAGCAGGACCCCCCCGAGGACCCCGAACAGGGTGCCGATCACACCCAGGGTGGCCCCCTGAACGATGAACACCCCCATGATGCTGCGCGGCGAGGCGCCCAGGGTGCGCAGGATGGCGATATCACTCTGCTTGTCGGTGACCACCATCACCAGGGTGGAGACGATGTTGAAGGCGGCCACCGCGATAATCAGAAACAGGATCAGCCCCATCATCCGCTTCTCGGTCTGCAGGGCACTGAAGAAGTTACGGTGCTGATGGGTCCAGTCACTGACCCGGTAGAGCCCGGGCAGCTCGGCGGCCAACTCTCTGGAGACGCGGGGGGCCAGGTAGAGGTCGTCGAGCTTGAGCCGGACCCCGGATACGCTCTCGCCCATGCTCATCAGCTTCGCTGCATCGGCGATGTGCACCAGCGCCACGCCACGGTCGTACTCGCCCATGCCCACCTCGAACAGGCCGCTGACGGTGAAGCGCTTCAGGCGCGGCATGGTCCCGACCGGGGTGATGCGCACCTGGGGGCTGACCACCGTCACCTTGTCGCCGACACTCACCCCCAGGGCGTAGGCCAGCTCGCGTCCCAGAACGATCTCGTAACGCCCCGCCTCCAGTGCCTCCAGGCTGCCGGCCTTCATGTGCCCACCCACATCGGAGACCCGCCCCTCCTGCAACGGATCGATGCCGCGCAGCATTGCGCCGGTGACCTGTCGTCCATTGATCAACATGGTCTGGGCCTCGATGAACGGCGCCTGTCCGATCACCCGGGGATGCCCCTCCGAGAGCCGCATCGCCTCCCGCCAATCCTCCAGGTGGCCGTCGAAGGCGGAGATGGAGGCGTGAGAGGCCATGCCGAGAATCCGTTCGCGGATCTCCTTGTGAAAGCCGTTCATCACCGACAGCACGGTGATCAGGGCGACCACGCCGAGCATGATCCCCAGCACCGAACTCAACGATATGAATGAGATGAAATGGTTGCGCCGCCTGGCGCGGGTGTAGCGCAACCCGATGAAGAGTTCCAGAGGTCTGAACATGCAGCGAATTAAAACATATTTGCGCAGACGGCACCCGCAAATTTCCGCCTCCTCTGCCTCCCCCGCCAGGGAGCGGGCGATGCGCTTTCCCCAAGCGCCGCGAAACTGCTATATTTCTTGCAGGATTAAACGGATAGGAGCCCTGGCTCATGAAACGAACCATCCCGTTGCTGGCGGCCGCCATGCTGCTGCCCGCCGCACCCGTCTCGCTTGCCCAGGTGCTCCTGATGGACGCCATCGCCGAGGCCCCCGTGAACAGCGCCGAAGGCCTTCCAAGGCCCTCACGTGGAGCATCCATGGACCAGGTACGCAGTCGCTTCGGGGAGCCGGATCAGGAGCTTCCCTGGGTCGGGGAGCCCCCGATCAGCCGCTGGGTCTATCCGGACTTCACGGTCTATTTCGAAAAAGAGCAAGAGTGTCGCTACCTCGTGAAAGATTTTGGGACATCCCAGTCCCCAAAATCGACTCGCCAACGCGACAGCCGTTACTGCCCCGACCGTCCTGCGCTCATCACGACTCCGTCCCGCACATTGCAGCAAAGCTGCTCGTGCGCAACTCCGTCATGATGACCACAATGACTCTACGGCGTGTCGGATGCGCTATTTGTATGCCCTACGTCACTCCCTATCGGTCGTAACTGCGGCCATACAACCGCGCCTACGCCTATCGGGGACTAACCGCCTTCGCTTCGCTCTCCATGGCGGTTAGTACGCCATCAACAGCGTGGTACACCGACGCTGAACAACCCGCGCTACCGGGCGTAGTGTTTGGCGTAGCGGTTCAGCCACTCCTCGAAGGCAGCACTGTCCAGGGGTTTGGAGTAGAGAAACCCCTGACCGTAACGGCACCCCTCGTCGAGCAGGAAACGCCGCTGCTCATCGCTCTCCACCCCCTCGGCGATCACCATGTAGCCCATGCTCTGGGCCAGGGCGATGACCGCCGTGGTGATGGCGGCGTCGTCGGCATCCTGCGGGATGCCGCGCACAAAACCCTGGTCGATCTTCAGCTGATCGACCGGCAGGCGCTTGAGATAACTCAACGATGAATACCCGGTGCCGAAATCGTCGATCGAGATCCAGATACCCAGCTCCTTGAGCCGCTCCAGGGTCTGCAGGGCGGCCTCGACGCTGCGCATGATAAAACCCTCCGTGATCTCCAGCTCCAGGTAGGGAGGCGGGAGAAGCGTCTCGGCCAACACCTGCTGCACGGTCGCCGCAATATCGCCACGCTCGATCTGGGGCCCGGCCACATTGACCGAGATCCGCCCGGGGTAGATGCCCATGGCGCGCCAGGATTCGGCCTGGGCACAGGCCATCCGCAACACCCGCTCCCCCAGCGGGATGATCAGACCGGTCTCCTCCGCAAGGGGAATGAACCGGTTCGGCGGCACCAGCCCGCGTGCCGGGTCACGCCACCGGACCAACGCCTCGGCCCCGATAAAACGCCCGTTATTGAGATTGACCTGCGGCTGATACCAGACCTCGAACTCGTCATTGTCGATCGCCCGGCGCAGCGCCGCCTCCATGGTCAACCGCTCCCGAGCGTCTGCGGTCATCTCCCTGCGGTAATAGCGGAAGGTGTTGCGCCCCTCCCCCTTGGCCACGAACAGGGCGGCGTCGGCGTTGCGCATCAGCTTGGTGGAGGTCTGGCCATCGAGCGGATAGACGGCAATGCCGATACTGGCGGTGATGAAGGTCTCCACCCCCTTGAGACGGAACGACGGCGCCAGGGCCTGGATCAGCTTATCCGCCACCCGGGCCGCCGCCTTGCCATCATCGATGCCCTCCAGCAGAACCGCAAACTCATCACCCCCAATGCGCGCCATGGTGTCCTCCCGACGCAGGCACGACTGCATCCTCCCGGCCGCCATGCTCAACAGCAGATCCCCCACCGGATGGCCGAAACTATCATTGATGTTCTTGAACCGATCAAGGTCGAGCAGCAGCACGGCCAGCTGGTTCACACCCCGCTGCGCCCGGTCCAGAGCATGTTTGAGACGGGTATTGAACAGCAGGCGATTGGGCAGATCGGTCAGCGGATCGTGGTGGGCGATGTACTCCAGCTTGGTCCGGGTACGCTTGATGTCGGAGACATCGGCAAACACCCAAATGTAATTCTCCACCGCGCTGTCCGCGCCCTCGACTGCACTGAGGCTCAGCCACTCGGGACAGACCTCGCCGCTCTTGCGGCGATTCCACACATCCCCCTGCCAGCGCCCACTCCCCTCGAGTTCACCAAGAATCCGGCGGAAGAAGTGCTTGTCATGCACACCGGCGCCAAGAAACTCCGGAGTACAGCCAATCACCTCATCCTCCGCATACCCGGTGATCTGCGAAAAGGCGTGGTTTACCGAGAGAATGCGCAGATCCGCATCGGTGATCATCACCCCCTCGTCGGAGGTCTCGAACCAAGAGTGTCGCTACCTCGTGAAAGATTTTGGGACATCCCAGTCCCCAAAATCGACTCGCCAACGCGACAGCCGTTACTGCCCCGACCGTCCTGCGCTCATCACGACTCCGTCCCGCACATTGCAGCAAAGCTGCTCGTGCGCAACTCCGTCATGATGACCACAATGACTCTACGGCGTGTCGGATGCGCTATTTGTATGCCCTACGTCACTCCCTATCGGTCGTAACTGCGGCCATACAACCGCGCCTACGCCTATCGGGGACTAACCGCCTTCGCTTCGCTCTCCATGGCGGTTAGCGACAGCGGCCGCCTGGCGCAACCGCTTCTCCGCCTCGACCCAGCCGCTGACATCATGAACCACGCAATACAACAGGGAACCCCGGGGGCCGTCGACCGGCCCCTCGTGGACCTCCACCTGCCGCGTCTCCCCGCTGCTGAGCCGGTGGGGTAGACGCAGATACCCGCGCCCCTGGCGATTGGCCTCCACCATCTCCTGCTCGATATCCGCCGGTGAAAGGACGTTGAGGTCGGAAATATTGAGCGAAAGCAGCCGCTCCCTCGGGTACCCGTAAAAGCGTTCGGCCGCTTCATTGGCGTCGACAATCGCACCATCCACCGGATCGACCAGCAATCCCACCGCCCGGCTCCGGGTAAATAACTGACGCTCCTGACGCTGACGCAGCCGCCGCGCCTCATCTCCCCGGCGCTGCCCCGAAACATCCTCGATCACGGCCAGCCGCTCGGCCTTGTCGGCCCGGTTGCGGGCCAGAGTGACGAAGCGCAACCGCGCCTCAAACGAGGTACCGTCATGGCGTATCAGGCGTACCTGAACCTGGCCCCGCGTGGCCGCGTTGCGCGTGCTTTCGGAGCGCCCGCCGTGGATCAGATCGGCCAGGCGCATATCCGCAAGCTGAACAGAGGTATATCCGCTGAGCCGCCCGAAGGCGGGGTTGGCGTGCAAAATGACCCCATCCCCCCCCAGGACCAGCATTCCCTGGGTGGCGCTCTCGATGACCGCCCTGAAACGCGCGGCAGCGGCCCCCGGATCCTGCTCCGGCCACGCAACGGCGCCGCCACCAACCTCCGTGTTGGCTTTTCGCAAACCCTCGACATCCGCGCGCAAAAACCGCCGGTGTCCCCCCGGGGTATGGCTGTGTACCGGAAGCAAGCCCTTCTTGGCCCAGAGCCGCACCGTGGCGGTCGAAACCAATAGCAGTTCGGCCACCTCCCTGGTAGTCAGAAACGCAGAATGGCTGATGGACATAGGCTCGCTCACACCTCCCTCTAAGAGCGAGCATAGACCACCTATAGCGTTTTTTTTGTATTTTTCGTATTTTTCGAAAAGAAAATGATTCCCTTTCGGGAATGAGGTGAAGGAGCCACCGTGCATTGACCAAGGTCTTTCGGGCCAAGATGCTGGAGGCCATAACCGACGTTTGTCAAGATAGTTGACCGTTTTTCTACGCGGCTACATCTTCAATTTCTACCGCTTCTTGCTCTTGATTTTCTGGGTTCAGCCACACCTCACCAACCGGCTGCCAGTTTCTCGTGTTGCGGCTCCAGCGTTCCGGATTTTTCCGCCTTGCCGCCTCGTATACAGCTGCACGGTTTGACAGTACGCTCTGATCGGTACCGTTGTGACGTTGCGCTGGTGTCACAAACTTAATCCCGCTGTGGCTTATCGAGTGACCTATAGAGAATATCTTGGAATGCGCGCTCATCTAGCCCGAAAGACTTGAGGCTTACGCCGCGAACCCTTTCAGCAATTCGATTGTGTAGATCAATGTTAAGCAGCATTGCACACCCTTGGGTTTTCCAGGCCATAACGCCGCAAATCAGCCGATCCGGAAGGAGCGCAGCGACTGAAGGCGTCGGCTGAATTTGCCTTGTTATGCGATTCTTTGCGCATGTTTGACGATTAACTCTCCTGTTCCCGTATGTAACCCTGCTTGAATAATTACTGGCTCTTCTATTGGTACTTCTGTGAGAAACAATTGTGCAGCTTCTTCTTCATCCATTGGAAAGAAGGGAGCCCCGGGCTCTGAATGAAGATAAAAGTCACCCGACAACATTCCGCAGCTTGGGCAAGTATTTGCGTAATATTTAGCTCCGACAGTTTTCGAGTATTTCAGTTTGAAGGACGGTACTCGATTCCTCAAATACTCCAGAATATTTGAAGGGAGTGTCACCACATCACTCAGAATAAATACCTCTTGATCTTCGATTTCGTCTTCTTCGCAGCAAACCCCTTCGATGTTCGGTGCAACCAACGCGACCACTGGCATTCTCTCACCACACTTCCAACAGGAAATTTTCATTCCTACCAAATCAAGAGTGTCGCTACCTCGTGAAAGATTTTGGGACATCCCAGTCCCCAAAATCGACTCGCCAACGCGACAGCCGTTACTGCCCCGACCGTCCTGCGCTCATCACGACTCCGTCCCGCACATTGCAGCAAAGCTGCTCGTGCGCAACTCCGTCATGATGACCACAATGACTCTACGGCGTGTCGGATGCGCTATTTGTATGCCCTACGTCACTCCCTATCGGTCGTAACTGCGGCCATACAACCGCGCCTACGCCTATCGGGGACTAACCGCCTTCGCTTCGCTCTCCATGGCGGTTAGCGAAAGTGGGGGCAGTACTTTTAAGTCTGATTCATCCATCGTTTTCTACGCATAACGACCGCGCTCACCCGAGCGGAAGGAGCGTAGCGACTGTAGCGTCGGGTGCAGCGCATGGTTAGGGCATACACACATAAGATAATTCGCAATGAAGCCTACACCAGTGGCACCAGACTTGATGAATAATAAGCATCAATACGCCATAGCCTAGTAATACTGCAAATATTACATAAAGTGGATACCCTCTGTTTTCGGAAGCAATCCATCGATGAGAACATGCGTTACATTTCTTTAAATGTTTTGTATATGGTATTGGCAACATTGCAATAAACAACACTACAAGCGAAAACTTCCAAGGCCAGCTTACATCAACAACCTTGCCATAATTGCAGCTTGGGCATTGACATTCCATTGATTCGAACCCTTCGTCATTTAATTCATCCTCGTATTTTCCAGATAGAATATTATTAACGACAATATTGGCATCATATAAATATGATTCAGGAACTTGCACCCTCACACCACCAAGCGCAACTGAACGAGACCACATAGCCCAAATATGGTGTTCAAATGCTACAAATGCAGGCATTCCTTCATGTTCTAATCGGCATTTCACCACATGAGCTTCTAAAGCTGTAGTGTGCGTCGATACAGTCCTGATCATGATCTTTTTTGCCCTAACGTCTCAATCACCAGCCGACAAAGGAGATCTGGTGGATTGTTTGGTTAGGATAGACATGGCATATATACTAATATTTCACGAGTTCTCTGTTCTTATATCATGTCTTTTGTTGTGGATATCTTTGAGACTTATGCTTTTTTCGTGTTCTCCCTCGCTAACCGCCATGGAGAGCGAAGCGAAGGCGGTTAGTCCCCGATAGGCGTAGGCGCGGTTGTATGGCCGCAGTTACGACCGATAGGGAGTGACGTAGGGCATACAAATAGCGCATCCGACA
>PQCP01000142.1 GCA_003062205.1 Candidatus Sedimenticola endophacoides | reverse complement strand
TGTCGGATGCGCTATTTGTATGCCCTACGTCACTCCCTATCGGTCGTAACTGCGGCCATACAACCGCGCCTACGCCTATCGGGGACTAACCGCCTTCGCTTCGCTCTCCATGGCGGTTAGCGTCGGAGACTGGGCAACCAAGCTGGGCCTGCAGCCCCTGCCCACCATGGCCCCCACCGCCCAGCGTTTCCGGGTACTGATCGACCGGGTAAGCGGCACCAACAGCGCCTATCAGAAGGTGATCCAACACGACCCCGGCTTCACCCTGGCGATCTTCCGTCTGCTCGGCGCCAACACCGGGCTGGAGGAGCCGATCCACAGCATCGCCCACGCCATCTCCCTGCTCGGCCTCGACCTGGTGGTGGAGAAGATCCGCCACCTGCCGAAACTCGACGAACTCAAACCCGCCGCCCCCACGCCCGGGATCTACCGCTGTTACTCCCGCGCGGTGCACGCGGCCTGGTACGGGGCACTGTTCGGTGACATGACCGGCGACAACATCCCAAACGAGATGGCGGTGGCGGCCCTGTTCAACGAGTGCGGAGAGATGACCCTGTGGGCTCACGCCCAGGAGGAGATGGAGCGGATTCAGGCCCTGACCGAACGGGGAACCGGCCGCGACCAGGCGGCCCGCGAGGTGCTCGGCTTCACCCTCGACGAGCTGAGCCTGGCCCTGGCCAAACGCTGGCACCTCCCCCCCCTGACCATCGAGGCCCTGCAACCCTTTGCCGCCTTCAGGCCTAGGGCGGTGGGGGCCAGACTGGCCGCCGAACTGGCCCAGGCGTCGGATCGCGACTGGAACAGCGAGCAGACCCTGGAGTGCCTGGACCTGGTGGGCGAATACCTCGACCTTGCCAGCGGTGAGGCCGCCGCCCTGGTGCATGGCCAGAGCGCCGCCCTGGCGCGCGAGATCCGGGAGCTGCCGCTGCACCTCAGCGCCATCTCCCTGCTACAGGTACCCACCGGCACCCCCACCACCCGGCCCGCGCGGCGCGACGCACCCCCGGTCCGGCCGGTACAACCCCCCGCGCCACGGCCCGCCGCACCGGCGCCACACCCCACCACCCACCCCCTGAGCAAGGCCGAACAGCAGGCGCTGGCACAATCGCTGCGCGAGCTGAAACAGCGCGCCGGAGTGGAACGGGCCATGTTCGCCGCCCTCAACCCGGAAGGGAATCACCTCAAGATCCGCCTGGTGATCGGCGCCCACAAGGAGGCCCCGATCCGGCGCTTCGAATTCGCCCTCGACCGGCGCAGCCTCTTCTCCATCCTCCTGACCAAGCCCAAGGGGTTCTGGCTGCATGGCGGGAACCGCGACAAATACCTCGCCATCATCCCCCCCGGGGTACGCGAGATGCTCAACCCCGACGGTTTCTTCATCGCCTCGCTGTTCGCCGCCAGCGATCATCCGGTGGGGATCCTGTATGCCGACTGCCAGGACGCCGCCCGCCTGAGCAGTGAAAATTTCGACACCTTCAAGCGCGAGGCGCGCCGCATCAGCCGCCTGCTCGGACAGCTCTAAGGGGTGATGGCCCGGACCCGGCGCCTGTGCTATTTTCACGGCTCCACACAGCCGCAGGACCCGCCATCATGAACCCATCCACCATACCGGGGGAGAATCCCTTCGACCTCAACGACGCGACCGCCTACCGGCGCTGGCGCGAGGAGAAATTGCATGCCTATCCCGATACGCTCGATGCGCTGGTGGTCGAGGTCGCCGACCCCGGGGCGCTGACCCCGGCCGAACGCGGGGCGATTCTGGAGCGGGTGCGCAAGACCAACATGGCGATCTACGTCAGCGACGTGGAGGAGAGCCGGGACAAGGCGATCATCCGCGGCCTGGGGGCGCAGTTGGGCCTGCGCAACCTGGATCACAACATGTGCGCCGACAACGACGCCATCAGTTCACTGACGGTCCAGGAGGACGCTCTGCACCGGGGCTACATCCCCTACTCCGACCGCCCCATCGCCTGGCACACCGACGGCTACTACAACCGGCTTGACCAGCAGATCCACGCCCTGCTCCTGCACTGCGTGCAACCCGCCGCCGAAGGGGGCGCCAACGATCTGCTGGATCACGAGATCCTCTATATCCGGCTGCGGGACATGAACCCCGACTACATCGCGGCGCTATCACACCCGCAGGCGATGACCATCCCGGCGAACATCGCCGACGGAGAAGAGATCCGCCCGGCACGCAGCGGCCCGGTGTTCATGACGCGCCAGGACGGGCGCCTGCACATGCGCTACACCGACCGCAGCCGTAGCATCCAGTGGCGGGACGACCCGCTGACCCGGGAGGCGGTGAAACAGCTAAAGACCCTGCTCTACGCCGACTCGCCCCACCACTTCCAGGGCGTACTGCAACCGGGGCAGGGACTGATCAGCAACAACGTGCTGCACACCCGCACCCGCTTTACAAACGGCACCCCCGAGCGCCTGCTCTACCGGGCGCGCTACTTCGACTGCATCGCCGGGAGCTGAACCCGGGAGGCCGCGATCCGACTCATCGGATCGCCCCCGTCGCCCGCAACAGGCGCAGCGCCGTGGCCCGCCCGATCAACTGCCCGAGACCGGAGAGGTTGAGCTTGGCGAAGATCCGCGCCCGGTGATTCTCGACGGCGCGCGGACTCAGACCGAGGAGATACCCCTCCCCGCCCAACATCTCGTCGATGCGCGCGACCCCGGTGCTGGCACGCCGAATCGAGGCCTGGTTATCGAGGCGGGTGGAGGTGATCGGCAGCAGGGAGACGCCCGAGCCGGTGAGGCTGAAGGGGTAGTTGTTGGAACCGTGGGAGGAGCCGCGCAGCTTCAGCACCCCGGCCCCGCACTGTTCGATGGCACCGGCGATGCGCAACAGGGTCGGCGACAGGTCATACTCGCCGACCACGGTCTGACTCAGATCGGGCCGCGCCGAATCGACATAGAGTACAAAACGGTGGCGTTCTCCCTTCTCGATCTGCTCAGCCATGCCCCCGCACACTTCTCCGATGCTCACCGACAAGTATAGGACCCGCGCCCGCGCACCGGTACCGATTTTCGAACGGGCGCAAAAAACCGGGCATAAGCCCGGTCCCTTGAACCTCGCAGAGGTGCCGTCCGGGCTCAGCCGAGGCCCGCGAAGATCTGGTCGCGGATCTCGTTGACCCCGCCCACGCCGTTGATGCGCACGTAGTTGCAGTTTCCGGCGTCGGCCTCGGCGCTGTAGAAGGCGATCAGCGGTTCGGTCTGGTCGTGGTAGACCTTGAGGCGCGCCTTGACCGTCTCCTCCTGGTCATCGTCACGCTGGATCAGCTCTTCGCCGGTCTCGTCATCCCTGCCCTCCACCTTGGGCGGATTGTAGACAATGTGATAGGTGCGCCCAGACGCCAGATGCACGCGGCGGCCGGACATACGCTTGATGATCTCCGCATCGGGCACGTCGATCTCGACGATGGCGTCGATGGCGACTCCCGCCGCCTTCAGCGCCTCTGCCTGGGGGATGGTGCGGGGGAATCCGTCAAACAGGTATCCGTTGGCGCAATCCGCCTCGGTGATGCGCGCCTTGACCATGCCCATGATGATGTCATCGGAGACCAGGCCACCCTCGTCCATGATCTTCTTCGCGGCCACGCCCAGTTCGGTGCCCGCCTTCACATGGGCACGCAGCATGTCGCCGGTGGAGATCTGGGGAATGTTGTACTTGTCTTTGATGTAATTGGCCTGGGTGCCCTTGCCGGCACCAGGACCACCAAGCAGGATGACGCGCATGGCCGAGCTCCTTTATGTGGTTGTCTGTTTTATTAAAATTGACACAGGTAACCGCCCGAGTCTGCCACACCCCCGGGGAGTGCACCAGTCAACATTCTGAATATTCGTATATTCGCGTCTTATGTTGCGGCCGCACATTTCCGCCTGGAGCGCGGTACCGGGGAGGTGCTCCTTTGCGCCTCCCCGCGCCGCGGGCTCAGGCCGACAGGCTCAACATCAGCTTGTTGAGGCGGTGGACGAAACCGGCGGGATCTTCCAACTGCCCCCCCTCCGCCAGCTTCGCCTGGTCGAACAGGATCCGGGCCAGGTCGGCGAACCGATCCTCATCCGGCTCCTGGTCCATGCGCTCCACCAGGGGATGGCCGGGGTTGATCTCGAAGATCGGCTGCACGCTCGGCGCCTCCTGGCCCATCTGCCGCAGCACCCGCTGCAGGTTGGCGCTCATGTCGTAGTCGCCCACCACCAGGCAGGCCGGGGACTCGGTCAGGCGATTGCTGATCCGTACCTCCTTGATCTGGCCGTCGAGTACCTTGGCGACCCGCTCCACCAGGCCCTTGTGCTCCTCCGCCGCCTTCTCCAACTCCTCCTTGTCCTGGGCATCCTCCAGCGCGCCCAGGTCGAGCTGCCCCTTGGCCACGGACTGGATGTGCTTACCCTTGTACTCGGTGAACTGGGAGACCAGCCACTCATCGACCCGGTCGGTCAGCAGCAGCACCTCCACGTCCTTCCGCTTGAACACCTCCAGGTGGGGACTGTGCAGGGCGGCGGCGTGGCTGTCGGCGGTGATGTAGTAGATCTTCTCCTGCTTCTCGGGCATGCGCCCGATGTACTGATCGAGGGAGACGGTCTGCTCCCGGCCCTCGGAGCGGGTGGTGGCGAAACGCAGCAGCGAACCGATCTTCTCGCGGTTGGCGTAGTCCTCCACCGGACCCTCTTTCAGCACCTGGCCGAACTGATCCCAGAACTGCTGGTACTTCTCCTGGTCATCCCTGGCCATCTTCTCCAGCAGCCCCAGTATGCGCTTGGTGTTGGCGCCGCGAATGGCGTCGATCTTCTTGTCGTGTTGCAGGATCTCGCGCGAGACGTTCAGCGGCAAGTCGTCGGAGTCGACCACCCCCTTGACGAAACGCAGGTAGTGGGGCATCAGCTTGTCCGCCTCGTCCATGATGAAGACCCGGCGCACATAGAGCTTCACCCCGTGTTTCTGGTCGCGGTCCCACATATCGAAGGGGGCACGCGCCGGGATATAGAGCAGCGAGGTGTATTCATGCTTGCCCTCGACCCGGTTGTGGACATGGGCCATGGGGTCCTCGAAGTCGTGGCCGATGTGCTTGTAGAACTCGCTGTACTCTTCGTCGCTGATATCGGATTTATTGCGCATCCACAGGGCGGTGCCGCGGTTCACCTGCTCCCAGCCGGGCTCCTTCTCCTCGGCATCCTCGCCGTACAACTCCTCCAGCATCTCCACCGGCATCGCCACGTGGTCGGAGAACTTGCCGATGATGCCGCGCAGGCGGTACCCCTCCAGGAACTCATCCTCATCCTCGCGCAGGTGCAGGGTGATATCGGTGCCACGCCCGGCCTTCTCCACCGTCTCGATGGTGTAGTCGCCCTCGCCGCCCGACTCCCAGCGCACCCCGTGTTCGGCGCCCAGGCCGGCCCGGCGCGTCACCAGGGTCACCTTGTCGGCGACGATGAAGGCGGAGTAGAAGCCGACGCCGAACTGGCCGATCAGGGCGCTGTCCTGGGCCTGCTCGCCGCTCATCGACTCCAGAAACCGGCGCGTGCCGGAACTGGCGATGGTGCCGATGGTATCGGTCACCTCCTGACGGCTCATGCCAATACCGTTGTCGGAGATGGTCAGGGTGCGCCGCTCCTTGTCCACCGAGACGCGGATACGCAGATTCGGATCCTCCTCGTACAGGGCGTCATCGGTCAACGCCTCGAAGCGCAGCTTCTCGGCCGCGTCCGATGCGTTGGACACCAGTTCCCGCAGGAAAATCTCTTTATTTGAATAGAGAGAGCGGATCACCAGGTTCAGCACCTGGCTCACCTCCGCCTGAAACCCGAGGGTCTCCTTGTGCGCGTCTACCGTCATGACTGCCGTTACCTCCGCTGCTTGTTGATCAACCGTGAAAACGTTGCGCCCATACCCACACATGATGCACGGGTATGGCGGAATGGGTGCAAGGTGGGGGCGGGCGATGAAAAATCAAGCCCCGCCGCATATCGCTTCCCTCCCCGCCCTGTGATTGAATAGGGCGATACCCAATCCCAAGCATGAAGCGAGCCGCGATGAACATCGAACAGATCCCAACCCGCCCCTTCGACGACCAGCGCCCCGGCACCTCGGGCCTGCGCAAAAAGGTCCGGGTGTTCCAGGGGAAACACTACCTGGAGAACTTCGTTCAATCCATCTTCGACACCCAGACCGATCTGCGCGGTGGGACCCTGGTGCTCGGCGGCGACGGGCGCTACTACAACCGCCAGGCGATCCAGACCATCCTGCGCATGGCCGCCGCCAACGGCGTAGAGCGGGCGATCGTGGGCCAGGGCGGCATCCTCTCCACCCCCGCCGCCTCCTGCGTGATCCGTAAATACCGCACCCAGGGGGGGATCATCCTCTCGGCCAGCCACAACCCGGGCGGCCCCGACGAGGATTTCGGCATCAAGTTCAACGGCCCCAACGGCGGACCCGCCCAGGAGCAGGTGACCGAGGCGATCTACGCCCGCACCCGCGCCATCGACAGCTACCGGATCACCGGCGACGACACCCCGGCCATTGATCTCGACCACACCGGGGTCCAGCAACTGGGCGGGATGCGCATCGAGGTGATCGACCCGGTGGACGACTACGCCCACCTGATGCGCCAGCTGTTCGACTTCGACGCCATCCACAACCTGTTCAACTCGGGGCTGTTCCGCATGCGCTTCGACGCCATGCACGCGGTCACCGGCCCCTATGCCACGCGCATCCTGGAGCAGATGCTGGGTGCCGAGCCGGGCAGCGTGATCAACGCCGAGCCGCGCGAGGATTTCGGCGGCGGCCACCCGGACCCCAACCTGGCCCACGCCCGGGAGCTGGTGGAGCTGACCCAGGGCCACGACGCGGTCGATTTCGGCGCCGCCTCCGACGGCGACGGCGACCGCAACATGATCCTGGGCCGGAACTTCTTCGTCACCCCCAGCGACAGCCTGGCGGTGATGGCGGCCAACGCCCACCTGCTCCCCGCGTTTCCCAACGGCATCCCCGGCATCGCCCGCTCCATGCCCACCAGCCAGGCGGCGGACCGGGTGGCCGAGGCCCTGGGCATCACCTGTTACGAGACCCCCACCGGCTGGAAGTTCTTCGGCAATCTGCTCGACGCGGGCCGGATCGCCATCTGCGGCGAGGAGAGCTTCGGCTCCGGCGCCGACCACGTGCGTGAGAAGGACGGCCTGTGGGCGGTCCTCTTCTGGCTCAACCTGCTGGCGGTGAGGAAGGAGCCGGTGGAGCAGATCGTGCGCGGGCACTGGCGCCGCTACGGGCGCAACTACTACACCCGCCACGACTACGAGGGGGTGGACAAGGGCGCCGCCGAGGGGTTGATGGAGGATCTGCGCGCCCGCCTCGCCCGGCTGCCCGGCAGCACCCTGGACGGCTTCACGGTCGAGTACGCCGACGACTTCGCCTATACCGACCCGGTCGACGGCAGCGTCTCGGGCAATCAGGGACTGCGCATCGGTTTCAGCGACGGCTCGCGTATCGTCCTGCGCCTCTCGGGCACCGGTACCGTGGGCGCCACCCTGCGGATCTACCTGGAGCGCTTCGAGCCCGATCCCGCGCTGCACGACCGCCCGACCGAGGCGGTGATGGCGCCCCTGGTGGCGATCGCCCGGGAGCTGACGCGGATCGAGCAGCGCACCGGCCGCCCGGAACCCGACGTCATCACCTGACCCCGTCCATGCGGGAGGAGCAACGCCCTCCCATCAGCCCGGCCGGGCGATCGCCAGGCCGGGCATAACTGTTTCTTATCGAAACGATAAAAAAACCAGAATTTTGCATTGCAATATCCCGCGAAACCCGTACACTTTTTCCCACTCGCGCGGGCCGGCAATGGCCCCTCGGAGAGGGATACGCCCCGCCGTGCCCCCCTTTGAACCACAACGAACAGCGACGACCGACCACTTCAGATCGCAGCCCCTGACTCTGACAGCCATGCCAATACCCGCTCTTCGCCACCACCCCGCGCCCGCTCCGTTGCCCCGCCCCCCATGTGGCGGCCCCGGCCTTCCCGGAATACGCACAACCGCATTCACCCGGATGCGGCAACCGATGACAAACAGAAATCACTGAGGATGATCATGAGTAACTATGTCCAATGGCTGAGCGAACTGGGAATGGACGATGTCGAGCACGTCGGAGGCAAGAACGCCTCCCTCGGCGAGATGATCCAGAACCTCTCCAACCTCGGTGTGGCGGTACCCGGCGGGTTCGCCACCACCGCCCACGCCTACCGTGAGTTTCTGGCCACCGGCGGCCTGGCGGAGCGGATCAACGACACCCTGGCCCGGCTCGACGTGGACGACGTGAGGGCCCTGGCCAGCGCCGGCGCCCAGATCCGCCAGTGGGTGATGGAGACCCCCTTCCAACCCCCCCTGGAGCAGGCGATCGACGCCGCCTACGCGACACTCGAAAAAGAGTACGGCAGCGAAGTGACCTGGGCCGTGCGCTCCTCGGCCACCGCCGAGGACCTGCCCGACGCCTCCTTCGCCGGCCAGCAGGAAACCTTCCTCAACGTCTCCGGCCTGGCCAACATCAAGCGCCAGATCCACGAGGTGTTCGCCTCCCTGTTCAACGACCGCGCCATCGCCTACCGCGTGCACCAGGGCTTCGAACACAGCCTGGTGGCCCTCTCGGCGGGGGTGCAGAAGATGATCCGCTCCGACATCGGCGCCTCCGGGGTGATGTTCACCCTCGACACCGAGTCGGGGTTTCGCGACGCGGTGTTCATCACCGCCAGCTACGGCCTGGGAGAGATGGTGGTGCAGGGGGCGGTCAACCCCGACGAGTTCTACGTCCACAAGCCGACCCTGGAGGCGGGCCGCCCGGCGGTACTGCGGCGCAACGTCGGCGGCAAGGCGATCCAGATGATCTATGACCAGGGCGGCCCCGAGCCGGTTAAGATCGTCGACGTCGAGGAGTCCGCACGCCACCGCTTCTCCATCACCGACGCCGAGGCCGAGGAGCTGGCGCGCCAGGCGCTGACCATCGAGCGCCACTACCAGCGGCCGATGGACATCGAGTGGGCCCGCGACGGCATCGACGGGCGCCTCTACATCGTCCAGGCGCGTCCGGAGACGGTCCAGAGCCGCACCGGCAGCGTCATCGAACGCTACAAGATGCAGCAGCAGGGCACGGTCATCGCCCAGGGCCGCTCCATCGGCGGGCGCATCGGCGCGGGTACCGCCAAGGTGATCATGAGCCTCAACGACATGGAGCACATCCAGCCCGGCGACGTGCTGGTCACCGACATGACCGACCCCGACTGGGAGCCGATCATGAAGCGCGCCGCCGCCATCGTCACCAACCGTGGCGGGCGCACCTGCCACGCCGCCATCATCGCCCGCGAGCTGGGCGTACCGGCGGTGGTCGGCTGCAACGACGCCACCCACCGGATCGCCGACGGCCAGGCGGTCACCGTCTCCTGTGCCGAGGGCGACACCGGCTTCATCTACGACGGCCTGCTGGAGTTTGAATACAGCACCGTGGAGATGAGCGCCATGCCCGAGATCCCCACCAAGATCATGATGAACGTGGGCAACCCCGACCGCGCCTTCGACTTCGCCGCCATCCCCAACGCCGGCATCGGCCTGGCGCGCCTGGAGTTCATCATCAACAACATGATCGGCATCCACCCCCGGGCGCTGCTGGAGTTCGACCGGCTGCCGCAGGATCTGCGCGAACAGATCACCCCCATGATCGCCGCCTACGAAAGCCCGCGTGAATTCTATATCGCCAAGATCGCCGAGGGGGTCTCGACCCTGGCGGCGGCCTTCACCCCGGGCCCGGTGATCGTGCGCATGTCCGATTTCAAGTCCAACGAGTACGCCAACCTCATCGCCGGCCCGCGCTACGAGCCGGAGGAGGAGAACCCGATGATCGGCTTCCGTGGCGCATCCCGCTACATCTCCGAAGATTTCCGGGCGTGCTGGGAGATGGAGTGCGAGGCACTCAAGCGGGTGCGCAACGAGATGGGGCTGACCAATGTGGAGATCATGATCCCCTTTGTGCGCACCCTGGACGAGGCCGCCGCGGTAGTCGATGCCCTGGCGGAGAACGGGCTCCGCCGCGGCGAGAACGGCCTGCGCCTGATCATGATGTGCGAGCTGCCCTCCAACGCGGTGCTGGCCGAGGAGTTCCTGGAGTACTTCGACGGCTTCTCCATCGGCTCCAACGACATGACCCAGCTCACCCTGGGACTGGACCGCGACTCGGCCCTCATCGCCCAGGGCTTCGACGAGCGCAACCCGGCGGTGAAGAAGATGCTGAGCATGGCCATCGGCGCCTGCAAGGCCCGGGGTAAATACGTGGGGATCTGCGGCCAGGGTCCGTCGGACCACCCCGACCTGGCCAAGTGGCTGCTCGATCAGGGGATCAGCAGCGTCTCCCTCAACCCCGACACGGTGATCGACACCTGGCTGTTCATGGCCGGACAGCAGGCCGACTGACACCCCGGCTACTGGAGCGGCGGCGGGTTGGCGCGTGCGTCATCGCGCAGCCGCCGCAGCTCCAGCTGGGTGCGCACCTTGGTCAAAAACTCCTCGCGGATGATCGGCTTGGCGATGAAATCGACGCCGCCGGCCCGGAAGCACTCGGCCCGGCCCCAGACATCATCCTGAATGCTGACGAAGATCACCGGAATCTGGCGCAGCTTGGGGTCCGCCTTGAGCCGTCTGCACACCTCGTAGCCATCGAGCCCCGGCATGCGGATGTCGAGCAGGATCAGATCCGGGGCGCGCGCCGCCACCGCGCTCAGGGCCAGTTTGCCGTCATTGGCCGGCCGCACCCGGCACCCGATATCGTCCAGCAGATCCGACATCAGCCGCAGACTGGCGGGCAGATCGTCCACCAGCATCACCTCGCAGGGGAGCTGCGCCTCCTTTTCAGCCGCTGACCGCGCATCGTTCATGGTCTATCACCCCGACACTTCATCGCCACATCCCGAGGCGCCTTGAAACCGTCCCGGGCCACCGCGACCCACCCCCGGCCGGTTGGCGCACAGGGTGCCGGGATGGCCTCGCCACGCAATGGCCTCTTCACAACCGACCACCGCTCCTAATAAGTCTAGTCCGCCGGAAACCTGGAAATCCCCGCAACGGGTGTAGGCTTTATCCTACACAATGGATTCCCCCCCCTCTCCACGCACGGCGCACGGCTCAATCCTCCCCGCCGGGGCTGAGAATCCGCCGCGCAGGGTTTACAATCCCCTTCAGCCGTTTCGCGGGCCTCGGCCCGACCCAAGCAACCGGGAGGAATAATACGTGGAAGAGAGAGAAGTCGATGTCGCCATTATCGGTTCCGGCAGTGCCGGTCTGTACGCACTGGGCAAGGTACGCCCCTCCGGCAAGCGCTGGGTGCTGATCAACGGCGGCCATACCGGCACCACCTGCGCCCGGGTCGGGTGCATGCCCTCCAAGGCGCTGATTCAGGTGGCGGAGGATTTTCACCGCCGCAACATCCTCGGGCGCTACGGGGTGGAGGGGCACCGCGGGCTGACCATGGACAACAGCGAGGCGCTGGAGTACGTGCAGGACATGCGCGACACCTTCGTCGAGCGGGTGCGCTCCAACAGCACCGCCAGGATGGACGCCGATCAGTTTATCGAGGGCTACGCCCGATTCGTCGAGCCCGACCTGCTGGAGGTGGACGGGCAGCGGATCCGCGCCGGGCGAATCATCATCGCCACCGGCTCCAGTCCGGTCGTCCCCGAGGCGTGGAAGGCGTTCGGCGAGCGGGTGATCACCACCGACGAACTGTTCGAGCTGGAGCGCCTGCCCGCCTCCATGGCGGTGATCGGGCTCGGCGTCATCGGGCTCGAAGTCGGCCAGTCGCTGGCACGCATGGGCGTGGAGGTGACCGGCTTTGACCTGCTGGAGACCATCGGCGGCCTGGACGACCCGGAGGTGGCCGCCGCCGCCATCGAGACCCTGGGGCGGGAGTTCCCGATCCACCTCGGCGCCGCCGCCGAGATCAGTGCCGAGGGCGAGCGGCTGCGGGTCAGCGCCGGCGGCCAGTCGGTGGTGGTGGATAAGGTGCTGGCCAGCCTCGGGCGCCGTCCCAATCTCGCCGGACTGGCGCTGGAGAACGCAGGGGTCGAATTGGACACGCGCGGCATCCCCCGCTTCAACCCCAACACCATGCAGGTGGGCGACAGCCACATCTTCATCGCCGGCGACGTGGATGGCGAACGCCCCCTGCTGCACGAGGCGGGAGACGAGGGGCGCATCGCCGGCCACAACGCCAGCGCCGGGCAGATCACCGCGTTCCGGCGCAAGGTGCCCCTGGCGATCACCTTCTGCGACCCCAACATCGCCTGGGTGGGTGCCCGCTTCAGCGAACTCGACCCCGGGACCACGGCGGTGGGCGAGGTGAAGTTCATGCCGGTGGGGCGCGCCATGATCATGGGCAAGAACAAGGGAATCCTGCGCGTCTACGCCGACCGGGCGAGCGGACGCCTGCTCGGCGCCGAGATGTTCTGCGTCAAGGGTGAGAACCTCGCCCACCTGCTCAACTGGTGCATCACCCAGGGACTGGGCGTCGGCCAGTTGCTGCAGATGCCCTTCTACCACCCGGTCATCGAGGAGGCCCTGCAGGCGGCCCTCTACGACCTCTACCACAAGGTGGAGGCCAAAAACGACTCCCCGATCCTCGAATTGCCGCCCCTGGACTGAAAACCACCCCGCGCCACCGGGGGCCGGGCACCTCAGCCCCCGGCCTCCAGGTCGCGCGAGATAATACGGTTCCGGCCCCCGTGCTTGGCCTGGTAGAGGCACTCGTCGGCGGCCGACAGCAGCGCCCGGCTGTCGCCGCCGTCCCGGGGTCTGCCACTGACCACCCCCATGCTGACGGTGACCAGCGGGTCCACGGGCGAGTCGGCATGCACCCTGGCGATCTGCCTGAGTTCGCGCGCGATGGCGCGGGCCACTTCGAGGGCCCCCTCCAGCGGGGTGCCGGAGAGGACGCAGAAGAACTCCTCGCCCCCATAGCGCGCCACCAGATCGGACGGGCGCTGCACCTTCTCCTTGAGGATCCATGCCAGCTCGATCAGGCAGGCATCGCCAGAGATGTGTCCGTAGTGATCGTTGTAGCGCTTGAAGTGGTCGATGTCGATCATGATCAGCGACAGCACGCCACCGTTGCGCACCAGCCGCTGCCACTCGTTGTCCAGAAACTCGTCCAGGCTGCGCCGGTTGGGGATATTGGTGAGCCCATCCACCCGCGCCAGCCGATTCAGCTCCTGTTCGGCCGCGCTACGCGCCTCGCGCTGCTGACGGGCGTCGATGAGCTGGCCGCAGGTGCGCACCAGGGGCCGCAGATATGCCAGCAGTTCCGCATCGTAGCCCCCCTCACGTCCGCTCAGCCCGGCCACCCCCACCAGACGCTCGCCGCAGTGGATCGGCATGCCCAGGAAGGGGCCGCCGCCGGCGGGCACCGCCCCGTCCCAGCGGGGGTCGCCCGCCGGATCGTTGCAGATCACCGCTTCGGCGGCGTGCACGGCGGCCCCACAGAGGTTGTCGAGGTCGCGCTGCGCCATCCCCACGCCCAGGTTGGCGTGGAAAAAACGTCCCGGGGCGGAGATCGCGTAGATCCGCAGATAGGACTTCCCCTCGGGAGTGTGATGGACCTCGGCCAGAAACCCCTCCGCGCTGCCGCTCAGCGACTGTAGGGCGCTCAGCATGGCGCCATACAGATCGAGCGGATCTACCTCACCGATAAAGGCCGCCTGCAGGCGCTCGATGGCGCTCAACAGCTCGCCCCGCCGGTTGAGTTCCTCATTGCCGGCCTGCAACCGGCGCTGGTAGTGCAGCCGCTCAAGATGGGTCCCGACACGCGCCAGCACCTCCTCGCTCTGAAACGGCTTGGTGATGTAGTCCACCCCGCCGGCGGCGAACGCCCGCACCTTCTCCGTGACCGCATCCAGCGCTAACCGCCATGGAGAGCGAAGCGAAGGCGGTTAGTCCCCGATAGGCGTAGGCGCGGTTGTATGGCCGCAGTTACGACCGATAGGGAGTGACGTAGGGCATACAAATAGCGCATCCGACACGCCGTAGAGTCATTGTGGTCATCATGACGGAGTTGCGCACGAGCAGCTTTGCTGCAATGTGCGGGACGGAGTCGTGATGAGCGCAGGACGGTCGGGGCAGTAACGGCTGTCGCGTTGGCGAGTCGATTTTGGGGACTGGGATGTCCCAAAATCTTTCACGAGGTAGCGACACTCTTGCACGTTGTCCATCACGCTCATGTTGAAGAACATCTGCAGGTTCTGGAAGGTGCGCGAGACCCCCATCGCGGCGATGCGGTGGGGCTTGCTGCCGACGATCTCCCGGTCCTGGTAGCGGATGCTCCCCTCGTCCGGCACGTAGATCCCGGAGAGCATGTTGAACAGGGTGGTCTTGCCCGCGCCGTTGGGGCCGATGACCGAATAGACCAGCCCCTCAGGGACCCGGAAGCTGAGATCGGAGACGGCGCTGACCCCGCCGAAGGATTTGCTCAGCCCATCGACCGCAAGCAGCGTCATGGTGCTTCCCCCTGGGAGGCGCGTGCGCTGGCGCGACGCGCCAGCAGCCGTTGCGCCAGATTCCGCAGCCCGACGAACAGCCCCTGGGGCAGGAAGATCATGGTCAGCATCAGGATGGCGCCGAAGATCATCACCTCGTAGTCCTCGAATACCACCAGCAGCTCCGGCAGGAAGGTGAGGACGATGGCGCCGAAGACCGCGCCGAAGGTTGAGGCCATGCCGCCGAGCACCACCATGGTGACCAGCTCGATGGAGAAGAAGAAACTGAAGGAGTTGGGGCTGATAAACCCCCGCTAACCGCCATGGAGAGCGAAGCGAAGGCGGTTAGTCCCCGATAGGCGTAGGCGCGGTTGTATGGCCGCAGTTACGACCGATAGGGAGTGACGTAGGGCATACAAATAGCGCATCCGACACGCCGTAGAGTCATTGTGGTCATCATGACGGAGTTGCGCACGAGCAGCTTTGCTGCAATGTGCGGGACGGAGTCGTGATGAGCGCAGGACGGTCGGGGCAGTAACGGCTGTCGCGTTGGCGAGTCGATTTTGGGGACTGGGATGTCCCAAAATCTTTCACGAGGTAGCGACACTCTTGCACCGGCATGTGGATGTCCATGAGCACCAGGTGGGGACGCCAGCTCCGGTAGAGCTCCACGCCCTCGCGCCCGTCACCCGCCTCGCGCAGCTCCAGCCCCGCCCGGAGCAGAATGCCGCGCAGCAGATCCCGGTTGTCGCGATGGTCCTCTACACTCAGCAGGCGCCAGGGGGGCTGTCCCGGGCGCAGCCCGGTCACCATCCGTTCCCCGGGAACGGCCGCCGCCGGCACCACTTCCCGGGCCACCCTGAGCGGCAGGAAGAGGCTGAACACCGAGCCCCGGGCCGGTTCGCTGCGCAGGGTGATATCCCCGCCGAGCAGGCGCGCCAGGCGCCGGGCGATGGCCAGGCCGAGCCCCGCACCCTCCTCGCCGCCACTGCCGCCCGCCTGGACGAAGGGTTCGAAGACCAATCCCTGGCGATCGGGCTCGATGCCGATGCCGCTGTCCTCGACCTCGATCTTCAGGCGCAGGCATCCGGCGTCGCTCACCATGGTGGCGGCGCGCACCGCAACCCCACCCTCGGGGGTGTACTTGACGGCGTTGACCAGCAGATTGATCAGGATCTGACGCAGCTTCCCGGAATCGGTCTCCAGGTAGCGGGGCAGATCGGGATCCCGCTCCAGCCGGAAGCGCAGCCCCTTGGCCTCGGCGCGAAGCCGCACCATCTCCCGGATATCCTCCAGCAGTTGCCACAGATCCACCGGCGCCGGCAACACCGGCAGCTGCCCCGCCTCGATCTTCGACATATCCAGGACATCGTTGATCATCCCCAGCAGGTGTTCGCCACTGCGGTTGATCACCTCCAGGTGCCGCCGCTGCTCACCGGGCAGGTTCCCATCGCGCTGCATCAGCCGGGCAAAACCGAGGATCGCGTTCAGGGGGGTGCGCAGCTCATGGGACATGTTGGCCAGAAACACGCTCTTGGAGCGGTTCGCCGCCTCCGCCGCATCCCGGGTGCGGCGCAGCTCATCGGCCTGGCGCTGCAGCGCCTCGGTACGCTCGGCCACCTCCCGCTCCAGCGAGTGACGCGCCATCTCTTCGCTCTGTCGCATCTTCAGCCGCTCCAGCCCCATGTGGCCGATCAGCTGGGCGAAAGCGACCAGAAAACGCATGATCCCCGGGACCCGCCCCTCCTCGATCACCGGCACCTCCGAGAGCGCCTCCATGTAGGCGTCGCGGTCGAACCCGAACGCCTCGGCCTGGGCCTGGAAGAACCCCGGATCGGGTGGCTCCAGCAGGAACTGGCCGATGAACAGATTGGCCACGTGCTCACCCTCGATGACAATGGGCGAGGCACAATCGGTCAGCCCGTTCTTGCAGCGATAACTGGTGAACTGGCGCCCCGCCTGTAACTGGTTGGCCAGCTCCATGTCGCTCTCGATGCAACGCTCACGGGTACCGGCAACGGCACGGTGAAAGTCGGTACACAGGCGCTGCCAGCTGGAAGAGGCGAGGACGTTGGCCTGCAGGTCGATGATCGCCGCCGGCACCCCCACCATCTGGTGGAAGTCGCGGAACAGCTCATTCATGCGCTCGGAGGCGAGCAGATCGCGCAGCAACACGTAGACCGTACGGTACCGCTCCGAACTGGCGGCCAGAAACTCCGGCAGCTCGGAGAGCACCTCACTCTCGCCCTTGACCACCCTGATGTCGCCACGCATCCGCCGCGCCCCGCGTAACCCTAGCCAAAGCAAGAGTGTCGCTACCTCGTGAAAGATTTTGGGACATCCCAGTCCCCAAAATCGACTCGCCAACGCGACAGCCGTTACTGCCCCGACCGTCCTGCGCTCATCACGACTCCGTCCCGCACATTG
>PQCP01000141.1 GCA_003062205.1 Candidatus Sedimenticola endophacoides | reverse complement strand
GGTTCTTGGGTAGACTTGGACATGGGGCGACCTCGTTTAGCTTCACCGAAGCGTTTTTGGCGAAATACCAATTATATCAATTGGTTGAACGAGGTGCGCCCTTTTTTATGAATAATTCGGGCTATATTCTGATGTGCGGTTTGTTCTTTTTGGCCTATAAAAAATGTGCGGTTTGGCCATTCTGTCCCAAAAATAATGTATTACCACACAATCTCTTGAGGTGCGTCATGAGTTTGGAATCTGCCATCAATGAACTAAAAGGCATCAAAGGCTACAGGTGCGCGGGGATCATGGATTTTACCGGCGAGATGCTGGTGTCGGACAGTTTCGACACCAGTATCGACCTCAATGTTGCAGGGGCCACCTTCAACGACATTTTTCGGGGAGCGCATGAGGCGGCTGGAAAGCTGGGCATGCAGGCGACGGAGGAGTTGATCATCAATACACCTAACGGGGTGATTGTGATGATGTGTTCGGGCGCCAAGCGCGAACCGCACCTGCATCTGATCACGGTGCTGGAAAAGGGCGGCAACCATGCCCTGGCCAAGATGACGATGGAGCGCCTGATTCCCAAGCTGATTGCCGAGTTGAGTTGACCGATGCCGGCCCTGTCTTCGGCTAACCCCGGAGCAAAATGTCCGTTCGGAATAGAGGTAGGGGCAGGGCCGTCTCGTATCATCGCGCCTGGGTCGGATGTGGGTCGCCGGGCCTACCGGTGAAATGATCGTGACCCGGTCCCCTCCATGGGAACGGGTTCCGGTGCGCGGGGGTCTGTGTGGGCGTGGCAGAAAGGCGGTTTGCGCCCGTGACGCGTTGCGTGGGTAAACGCCTGCCGCCAACGTCCCTGGCCACGATCTGGTCTCATGACGCACGTCTGGATTTTGGTGTTCCTGATGGCAGATTGGTTGGAGCAGTTCGTGGAACAAGTCTGTCTGTTTTCTGGGGAGTTGAGCAGCAATTCTGACGGTGGGGATGAGCCCGGCCTGCTCCGCTATACCGAGCATGAGGCTGATCTGAGCATCGATTACCTGTTCGTGCCCGTTGTCATGCGGGGACGGGGGGTCGGGACGCAACTCGTATCGCGTCTGCTGCGTTATGCGGATTGCGTGGGCAAGGATGTGGAGGTTCAGGCCCGCCCACTGGGCGGAGGTGGGCAGGTTCAGGAGCGGCTGCGACGACTGATTCGATTTTACCGCCGATTGGGTTTCGAGGAGCGGGTGCAGGGGATCACCCAGATGCATATGGTAAGAAGGCACATGCAATGAGTTTCTCTGCTCTGGACCGCGCTCAGATACTCGCCCTGTATGGCCACTACCTCACTTCAATGGTGCAGCGCAACGAGCGGGTGTATAACGACTACTGCCCCTTTTGCGCGGATGTCGAGCGGCGCCTCTTCGTCGACAGCACGGAGGGTACCTGGCACTGCTTCTCCTGCGGCGCGATCGGTGATATGCCGGAGTTTATCTCGCGCATGGAGCATGTCGATCATGCGCAGGCGGAGGCGAGACTGCGCGCCATCATCGGTCTCAAATCGGAGGTGGCGCCCGCACGGGACAGGCCGGAGGACAGCGCGGCCCGGAAGCCCGCCCCACATCCCCCCCCACATCCCCAAGCACCGCCGCCGACCGCCGGCTCCGATTTGGGCGAACTTCTCAACAAGCTCGCCGGGGTGTCAGACAAAGGACTCATGGGCGTGATATTCCGGTCGGGGCGGGATGGATACGAAGCGGTGCGTTCGGGAGGCGACAGCCCGTTCGAGGAGAAAGAGCTGCTGCGCATGGCGGGCTTTATGTCGCAAACGCTGTCGATGGGGGATACTCTCCTTGGCGAGCCCGGGCTACGAGGCTTTTTGAGTGTCTCGGGGCGTCTGCACGGCGAGGGGGTGCAGATGGTATGGCGCGCGGTCGAGGCCGGGGACTTCGACGCCATCCTGCTGATCGTTGCTTCCCCCGCTTCAATGAAGCTCTCCCAGCATGCACTTGAAACATGGTTGAAACAGCATGGACTGGATACTTGAAACAAGAGATATCTGCCACTCATACGGCGCGATGCCGATCCTGCGCGGTGTCTCGATCGCGATACCTGCGGAGCGGATCACCGCCATTGTCGGTCCACCGGGGTGTGGGAAATCCACCCTCGTCGATCTGATCTGCGGGTACGCGCGTCCCGACTCCGGCGATATTCTGTTCGAAGGGCGGTCGATTGCAGGCCTGTTGCCGACTCAGATTGCGGCGGCGGGACTGGTGAGAACCTTTGAACAGGGCAATCTGTACGACCAGCTTACGGTGGCGGACCATCTGATTCTGTCGGCGCGCAACAGCGACGTCTCATCCGATCAGCCCTATCAGCAGTGGCGCAAGGACAGCCAGATCATGAAAGAGGGGCTGCGCATACTCGCCACCGTCGGATTGACCTCGGCACCGCTGAATACCCGGGTCGGCACCCTCTCCCCATGGCAGCGCAAGCGGCTCGATCTGGCGCTGGTGCTGTTGGAACCTCGCAGTCTGGTGTTTTGGGAGGAGCCGATGCAGGGGCTGTCGGAGGAGCATGTGGAGCGGATTCGTGGCAGGATCGCCCGTCTGCGGGAGCTGGAAAAGACCGTGGTGCTGACCACCGCCGATGAGTGTCACGCCACGCGATTGGCCGACCAGGTCATCGACCTCTCCGCCGTCGGGGGGCGTACGAACGAAAGTATCGGTACGACCCAGATCAGCGAGCCGGAATATCGCTGATTGATTCACGCCCGCCCCGCATTGTTCACCGGGCTTCAACGGCCGGACAGTATGGTGTACCGCTCGTCCGGGACCGGTGTGGTTGACGGGCCGGTGGACGACCACTCGCAATCATTCAGCCGCATTCGGGGTCCAAGTCGATTGCCCCCGCTCCGCCCGCCGGTTCACCCCGCCTTCGGGCTATCGGCTCCGGCGGCTGGCGGAGAGGATTGACGGACTGGTTCGCCGGGTCAGGGCTGCGGGCAGAACCGAATCGAACGAACCTGGGAACTCAGGCGCGGATGATGCGTCCGCTCAAGGCGTCGCGGATGGTGCTGGGGCGTGTGGCCCCCCCGCAGGGGGCATTGACGATCCGGTCGATCCGCCCGCCCAGCGCCATGCGCACCTTGAGGGCGCTGCGCGCCGGAGGATGGCCGCTGAGGTTGGCGCTGGTGGAGACCAGGGGCGAGGCGCATGCGCGGCACAGGGCAGCGGCCACCGGGTGATCGGTGACCCGCACCGCCAGGGTCGCATGGCTGCCGCGCAGCCAGCGTGGCAGGCCGTGGGCGGCTGGCAGCAGCCAGGTGTTGGGTCCCGGCCAGCTGGCGAGCAGCGGCGCCATCTGCGCCTCCCCGAGCGGTTCCACGAAAGGGCGCAACTGCCCGAAGTCGGCGCCGATCAGGATCAAGCCCTTCTGCTCCGGGCGCTGCTTGAGTGCCAGCAGGCGCCGTACCGCGTCGGGGTTGAGGGGGTCGCAACCGAGGCCGAAGACCGCCTCGGTGGGGTAGGCGAGAAGGCCGCCCGCATGAAACACACGGGCGGCCCGGCGCAGGTTGAACGGGGATGTCATTCCCCCACCCGTCCGCTCAGCCTGCCAGATCGGCCTGCAGCTTGGCGTCCTTGGCGATCACCTCTGCGGCGTTGGCCTCGCGCTCCGCCCTGACCCGTCCAGCCAGTCCGGCATCGGCCAGGGCCAGGATCTGGGCCGCCAGGTAGGCGGCGTTCTTGGCGCCCGCCTTGCCGATGGCGACGCTCGCCACGGGGATGCCGCCCGGCATCTGCACGGTGGAGAGCAGTGAATCCATGCCCTGCAAGGGCCCGGCGTCGAGGGGGATGCCGATCACCGGCCGGGTGGTGAGGCCGGCCACGGTGCCTGCCAGGTGGGCCGCCAGACCGGCGGCGGCGATGAACACGTGGCAGCCGCGCGCCTCGGCGTCCTTGACGTAGGTGTGGGTCGCCGCCGGTGTACGGTGCGCCGAGGTGATCTTGACCTCGCAGGGGATTTCCAGCTTGTTCAGTACCTCGATGGTGGACTGCATCACCGGCAGGTCGGAGTCGGAACCCATCAGGATGGCAACGAATGGTGTGCTCATGGTCAGCTCGCCTCAGTGTCAATGTTGGGAAAAGGCGGGGAAAGATAGCCCATTTTCCGTCTTCAGACCAGCGCTGATGCCCGGATCGCGTGGGTAGCCGCGAATCGGTGGGGCGTGCAGGACCCACCGACAATGGTGAAGTCCGCATGGCAGGCGTCGAACAGAGATGCTATTCATTGAGTGCGGGTGCTGCGCTCAGCAGGGAACGGAGGCCCGCGTGGCATGCAGGCGTGAGCGGTGCGGGGATCGGGGGTGATGATGGATCGACGGATTCACGGCGCAATGTTTGGCGGGTGTGTGTTTCTGCTGTTGGCCTGCGCGATTTGCGCCACGGTCTCCGCTGCTCCGGCCCCTACGGCGGAGCGGGAGGATACGGTCGACCTCCACTTCTTCTGGTCGCGCAACTGCGCTCACTGCATGGAGGCGGAGCCCTTCGTCCGCTCCCTGGCCCTTGAGTACCCCTGGTTGCGGCTGCACAGCCTGGAGCTGTCGCGCAGTGCCGGGAACGCCCGCCGCTACCGGGAGATGGCGGCGAGTCTGGGTCAGTCGGCGGGGGCGGTCCCGGCATTCTTCTTTTGCGGAATGATGGGTACCGGTTTCGACCACCCCGAGGGGGTGGGACGCCAGCTGCGCCAGGCCCTGATCGACTGCCACGCCGGGCGGACGGTGGCCCGACCACAGGCCGCGCTGCCGGCCGGGATCGATCCGCGAACCATGTCGCTGCCGCTGTTTACCCTCACCCTCGCCGCGCTCGATGCCTTTAATCCCTGCGCCTTCTTTGTGTTGCTGTTCCTGCTCAGCCTGCTGGTCAATGCCCGAAGCCGGCCCCGCATGCTGCTGGTAGGAGGGCTCTTCGTACTCGTCTCCGGGGGGGTCTATTTTCTATTCATGGCCGCCTGGCTGGAGCTGTTCCTGCTGGTCGGAGCGCTGGAGTGGGTGACCCTGGCCGCCGGGCTGGTGGCGCTGTTGATCGGCGCTCTGGGTGTCAAGGACTACTTCTTGTACGGACGGGGACCCTCGCTGTCGTTGCCGACCCCGGCTCGCTCCGCGCTGTTTCGGCGCATGCGCGCCCTGCTGGAGGCCGGTGGGCTGTCGGCACTGCTGCTGGGGACCTTTGTCCTGGCGTTGGTCGCGAACGGCTACGAGCTGCTGTGCACGGCGGGCTTTCCCATGGTTTACACCCGGGTGCTGACCCTCCAGGTTGCCGACCAGACCCTGTACTACCTCTATCTGCTGCTCTACAACCTGATCTATGTGACGCCGTTGCTGCTGATCGTTCTCCTGTTTGTCCTGAGCATGGGGCGCCGGAAGCTCTCGGAGCGTGAGGGCCGGGGTCTGAAGCTCCTCTCCGGGGTGATGATGAGCGGTCTCGGCCTGATGCTGCTGGTCGCCCCGCAATGGCTCAACCGGCTGTTTACGGGACTGGCGCTGCTGCTGGTCGCCATCGCCGTCACCCTGGTGGTGCGGCGCCGCTGGCCGTGATCCGCCAGGCTGCTAGGGGCGGCGCGGGTATTTGCTGAAGTCCGGCGGGCGCTTTTCCAGGAACGCGCGCTTGCCCTCGTTGGCCTCCTCGGTCATGTAGAAGAGCCCGGTGGCGTTGCCCGCCAGCTCCTGGATCCCCGCCATGCCGTCGCTGTCGGCGTTGAAACCCGCCTTCATCAGCCGCAGCGCGGTGGGAGAATGTTCCAGCATGCGCCGGCACCAGGTCACGGCCTCCCGCTCCAACCGTGCCAGTGGCACCACGGCGTTGACCAGTCCCATCTCCAGGGCCTGGGCGGCGTCGTACTGTCGGCACAGGAACCAGATCTCCTTGGCCCGCTTGAGGCCGATGGTGCGGGCCATGATCCCGGCTCCGAGCCCGGCGTCGAAACTGCCCACCCGTGGCCCGGTCTGTCCGAAGCGGGCGTTGTCGGCGGCGATGGTCAGGTCGCACACCAGGTGCAGCACATGGCCGCCGCCGATGGCATAGCCCGCCACCATGGCGACCACCGGTTTGGGGAGGCGGCGGATCTGCATCTGCAGGTCGAGTACATTGAGGTGCTGCACCCCTTCGGCGTCGCGGTAGCCGCCCCCGGCACCGCGAATCTTCTGGTCGCCGCCGGAACAGAACGCCTGCTCCCCCGCCCCGGTCAGCAGGATCACGCCGATGGCGGGATCGTGATGGGCGTGGTGAAACGCCCGGCCCAACTCGTCGACCGTCTCCGGACGAAAGGCGTTGCGCACCTGCGGCCGGTTGATGGTGATCTTGGCGATGCCTTCGGCCTGTTCATACAGGATGTCGCTGAAGGGGGTGGTCTCGACCGTCTGCCACTGCATGTGCGCTCCTCGCCCGGGGTTGTTGAATGGGTGATGGCGACCCGGCCGCCGTCGGTAAAACTGCTTTATGCCGGCGATTCTGGCGGCATAATAGGGCCAGTACAATAACCCCGGTCAATTTTTCGCCCCCCGATGCAGCCGTTGCAATCCGAATTCCGGCCCTTCCATCCACGCCAGCAGGTGCGCGAGGCGCGGGCGTGGCTGCCCCTCCTGCGCGGGCTCGGGGTAAGTGGCGCGGCGGCGCTGGCGGTGCGGAGTGGCGACCCCGGCTGCTGGGTACGGATCTGGGCCCTGGCGCGCGCCGCCGGCCAGCCGTTCATGCCCCTGGCCCCGGATCTGCGGGGGGCGCGGCTCAACGCCCTGCTGGAGGGGGCGGGCGAGGTGGCGTTGCTGGAGCTGGGCGCGGTGCAACACCCGCGGCGTGGCGCTGTATCCCCGCCAGCCCTTGACCCGCCGCCGCCGACCTGCGCCTGATCCTCCATACCAGCGGCAGCGAGGGGGCGCCGCGCGGGGTGATGCACACCGGACGGGCGCTCGATGCGGCCAGCGCCGCCGCCTGCCGACGGCTCGGGTTCGCGGCCGGGGATCTGTGGCTCGCCTGCCTGGCCCCCTGGCATATCGGAGGCATCGCCATCCTGGAGCGGGCCCGCCACTGCGGGGGGCGGGTGCTGGCTCTGCCCGGGTTTGATGCCGCCCGGGTGTGGCGCGCCCTGCGCCGCCACCCGGTAAGTCACCTTTCTCTGGTGCCCGCGATGCTGGGTCGACTGCTCGACGAGGCGGCGGGTTGCCGTCCGCCGTCATCGCTGCGGCGGGTCCTGATCGGCGGCGGCGCCCTCTCCCGGCCCCTGTATGAACGGGCGTCCGCCCAGGGCTGGCCCCTGTGCGTCAGCTACGGCCTGAGCGAGGCGGGCTCCCAGGTCGCCACCGATTGCGGAGACGGAGCGCCCTGGCGTCCGGGGGCGGCCGGACTCCCGCTGGAGGGGGTGGAGGTGGCGATCGAGGCCGGTGACGTGGATACGCCCGGGCGGATCCTGCTGCGTGGCCCGATGCTGATGAGCGGTTATCTCAACCCGGCCCGCCGTCCCGGCGACGGCCTGGCCGGGGAGGGGTGGTTCCGCAGCGGGGATCTGGGCTACCTGGAGCAGGGCCGGCTGCATGTGCTGGGGCGTGGCGACGATGTGATCGTCAGCGCCGGGGTCAACGTCCATCCGGCGCTGGTGGAGCGGGCCCTGCAGCGCCACCCGGGGGTGCGCGAGGCGGTGGTGGTGGGGGTCGCGGATCCGCTCTACGGCGAACGGATCACCGCCCTGGTGGTGGGGAGGGTCGAGCCCGACGCCCTGCTCGCCTGGTGTCGGGAGCATATCTCCTCTGCCGAGCGGCCGCGGCGCGTGGTGTCGCTCGATGCGCTGCCGCGGTTGGGCAACGGCAAGCCCGACCGGATGCGGCTGCGTCGTCTGGCGGGGCAGGCCTGAGCGGGGAGGCGCGGTGCGATGTCAGTCGGCGCCGCGCGCCGCCTCCGTGAGGAGGGTGGCCCCGATGCCCGCCTCCCTGGGCAGGCGCAGGCAGCCCCGGGAGATCACGGGCGGAGCCGCCAGATCGCGCTGAAACCAGTCGCCGGTGGCCAGTCCATGGACCGCTTCGGGGGCGATCGCCGCGGCCGTCTGGGCCACCGCGGCGATCCCCAGGGCCGACTCCAGGGTGCTGGTCAGCACTACCCCGACGCCCCCCGCCGCCGCTTTTTCGGCCCAGCGCAGGGTAGCCAGGGGGCCGCCCAGCGGGGTTGGCTTGAGGACCAGACGGCGCACCGGGAAGGCGGTGCCGAAGTGCTCCGGGTCAAGCCCCGCCAGGGATTCATCGAGGGCCAGGGGGAAGGGGCAGCACGCCTGCAGCGCCTCCAGGCGCGCGTACTCAGGTTTGCGCAGCGGCTCCTCCAGGGACTCCACGGCGAGCCCCGCCAGCGCGTCGCAGAAGGCATGCGCCTGGGGTGGCTCCCAGGCCCCGTTGGCGTCCAGGCGCAGGCCGATGCCGGGGTGGTCGCGGGCGATCTGCTCCAGCAGCCGCGCCTCCTCGCGGGGCGCGGCAAGGCCGACCTTGAGCTTGACCGTGCGGTAGCCGGCGCGCGCGGCGGCTGCCACGCGCCGCATCGCCTCCGGCCCGAGGGCGCCACAGGCGGCGTTGAGCCGCAACTGCTCGCAGTGACCGGCGCCGAGCAGGCGGGCCAGGCTGATACCCCGGTCGCGTGCGCGCAGGTCGAGCAGCGCCGTCTGGGCCGCGCAGCGGGCCGCCGGGGGCAGGGCGGCGAGTCGCCGCAAGGCCGGGTCGATGTCCAGTCCATGCAGGCGGGGCAGCAGTGCGGCGAGGGCCCGCCGGGCCTCGGTCGGCGCCTCGGTGCCCGTCCCGGCCAGGGGGGCGCAGTCGCCCCAGCCGAGCAGTCCGGTCTCCGATTCCAGCCCCAGCAGCCAGCCGCGGCGGAGGGTGAGGCGCCCCCGGGCCGTGCGCCAGGGCTGGCGCAGGGGCAGTGCATAGGGCTGGAGAAAGGCGTTTATGATGCGCATCAAGTCCCGTCCTGTGCGTCGCTGGTATAAGATGCCCGCCATCGGGTTTCACAATACAGGGGTCGCGAGCGCGACGGATGATGACAGAGCTGCATGCCATTGGCGAGCGCGCACGGCACCTGCTGGCGCAGGCCGGCACCGACCCCGGGGCCTGGGTCTGTGTCACCCTGCCGCTGCGCGGCGTTACCCTGCACAGTCTGCCGCAAACGCGGATCAGGCGCTATTTGTGGATGCGCCCCGACCGGGGGGAGCGCTGGCTGGGTCTGGGTAGCGCCTGGTTCGGCGAGGCCGTGGGGGATGACCATCTGCAGGGGCTTGCGGCACGCGCCGATGTCCTGTTCGAGGGGTTGGTCCGGCTCGATCCCGAGTCGGTCGGCACCACTCCGCGCCTGAGCCTCTGCTCCGGCGAGGGACGGGGTCATCTCAATCTGCCTCTGGTGCAACTGCACGGCGACGATCACGGCACGCGTATTACCCTGTGCCGGGACCCGCGCCATCCAGATGCGTGGATGGCGTGCCTGGCGTCGTTTGCCGAAGCGCTGCGCCATCCCCTTGATCCCCTGCCCGGTCCGCCGCTGTTGAGTGTCAGCGGACAGCAGCCGGATGCCGGGGCCTGGATCGGTCAGGCCGGCGCGGCGGTGGCGGCGCTGCGCCGGGGCGGTCTGCGTAAACTGGTGCTGGCGCGGCGTATCCGCGTCACCGCCCAGCGCACATTGAGTGAGCGCCATCTGGTGCAAACTCTCGCCTGCCGTCATCCCGGCTGTACGATTTTCGCCGCCGACCTGGACGACGGGACCTGGGTCGGTGCCTCTCCCGAGGTGCTCCTTGACCAGCGCGCCGGGCGCCTGCTGAGCGAGGCGGTGGCCGGTACCGTGCGCCGCGACCCCGACCAGACCCTGGACCGGGCCCTCGGCGAGTGGCTGCGCAGTGATGCCAAAAATCTGCGCGAGCACGCCCTGGTGGTGGATGCCCTGGGCGAGGGGCTGCTGCCCGCCTGCCGCGACCTGGAGATTCCGGTGCGCCCGGAGCTGATGCGCCTGCGCGGACTGCAACACCTGCGTACCCCGCTCCGAGGGCGAATGCGCGCCGGGTGGCGGGCTCTGGAGGTGGCCCAGCGTCTGCATCCCAGCCCCGCCATCTGCGGTGCGCCGCGCCACGGCGCCCGCGACTGGCTGCGCCGGCACGAGCGGCTGCCGCGGCGCTGGTTCGCCGGACTCTCCGGCTGGATCGATCCCACTGGCGACGCCTCGCTGAATGTGGTCCTGCGCGGCTGCGCGGTCGAAGCGCCGATCTCTACGCCGGGGCCGGTCTGGTGGCCGATTCCGAGCCCCTGGCCGAGTGGGAGGAGACGGAGCTGAAGCTGAGCGGCATGATCCAGGCCCTGAGCGATGCCTGAGCCCCGCCCGCCGGTGCGCATCCCTCGCCGGGTGAACCGGATTATCGAGCGGTGGGCGGGTGGTTCTGGCGCTTCTGGCCGATTCCCGGGACGGATCCTGGCGCGCGAGGCGGGTCAGGCTGGACAAGCGGCGCGCTACGGTTGCATTCTGGGATGATGGACGAGACAGCGGAGATCAACTACGCCTGGGGCCGGGCCCTGTTCGATGGGTTGAGCGGGGCCGGGGTGCGGCGGGTCGTCCTCTCGCCGGGCTCCCGCTCCACGCCCCTGGCCCTGGCCGCCGCCCGGCATCCAGACCTGCACACCCAGGTGGTGCTGGACGAGCGTGGGGCCGCCTTCTTCGCCTTGGGGGCGGCACGCGCCGGAGGGGCCCCGGTGGCTTTGGTGGCCACTTCCGGGAGTGCGGTGAGCGAGTGGCTGCCGGGCGTGACCGAGGCGGATCTGGCCCGGGTGCCACTGATCCTGCTGTCGGCGGATCGCCCGCCGGAGCTGCGCCAGTGCGGCGCCAACCAGACCATCGACCAGCCGGGGCTGTTCGGTTCCCGCAGCCGGTTCAGCCTGGAGCTGCCGCTGCCCGAGCGGGCCCTGCTGCCCACCGCCTGCCGCGCCGCCACCCAAGCGGTGGCGGTGGCGCGCTGGCCGCTGCCGGGACCGGTGCACCTCAATGTCCCCCTGCGTGAGCCCCTGACGCCCGGCCGCGATGGGCCGCCGCTGGCGCTCCGGGCGGCGCGCGTCTCACGGCCGCTTCTGCAGCCGGACCCCGGACATCTCCAAGAGTGTCGCTACCTCGTGAAAGATTTTGGGACATCCCAGTCCCCAAAATCGACTCGCCAACGCGACAGCCGTTACTGCCCCGACCGTCCTGCGCTCATCACGACTCCGTCCCGCACATTGCAGCAAAGCTGCTCGTGCGCAACTCCGTCATGATGACCACAATGACTCTACGGCGTGTCGGATGCGCTATTTGTATGCCCTACGTCACTCCCTATCGGTCGTAACTGCGGCCATACAACCGCGCCTACGCCTATCGGGGACTAACCGCCTTCGCTTCGCTCTCCATGGCGGTTAGCGAATGAGCTGGCCGGGCGCATCAGCGGACGTCCCGGGTTGATCGTCTGCGGCCCGGAGGCGGGTGAACGCCTGCCGGTCGGGGCCATCGCCGAGCTGGCCGCCGCCTGCGACGCACCGCTGCTCGCGGACCCCCTCTCCAACCTGCGCTGCGGACCCCACGACCGCAGCCGGGTCATCACCGACTACGACGCCTGCCTGCGTCAATCGCGGTTTTGCCGGACGGCGGCCCCCGAGTGGGTGCTGCGCTTCGGCGCCATGCCGGTCTCCAAGGTGCTGGGGGAGTTTCTGCGCGGCCTCCCCGGGGGGGAGATGATCCTGGTCGATCCCCACGGTCGCTGGCCCGATCCGCTGCAGCGCGCCAGCGACCTGTTTCAGGCCGACGCGGCGGCGGTGGCGCGGGAGCTGGCGCGGCGGGTGCGCCCGATGCCTGGGGGCTACCTCGCCGCGTGGCGCGCGCGCGCGACGGCCGCCGCCGCCGTGGTCGCCGGGCGGCTGCCCGCCGAGGGGCGATTGATTCGGGAGCTGGGGGCGCGGTTGCCGCCGGAGACGCGGCTGTTCAGCGGCAACTCCCTCGCGGTGCGTCAGCTCGACTGGTTTTTGGAGGGGCGCCGCGAGCCGCTGCGCATCTTCTGCAACCGGGGCGCCTCCGGCATCGACGGCAACCTCGCCACCCTGCTCGGCATCGCCAGCGACGGCGCCGCGCCGACCGTGGGACTGATCGGCGATCTGACCCTGGCCCACGACATCGGCGCCCTGGCCGAGGCCGCGGCGGCGCGGGCGGTGATCCTGGTCCTGGACAATGGGGGCGGGGCGATCTTCGATCACCTCCCCCAGTCGGCGCTGCCGGAACACGAGGCCCTCTTCACCACCCCCCGGCGACTCGACCTGCGGGCCGCCGCCGGGGCCTTCGGTCTCGGCTACCGGGAGAGCGCGCCGCAGACCCTGGCCGGGGATCTGGCCTGGGCCTTGGAACACGCCTCCACCACCCTGCTGCATGTGCCGATCGGGCGAGCCCGGAGTCTGGAGCAGCACCGCCGGCTCTGGCAGGCATTGGCGATCTGATCCGCATCGCTCGCCGGGAATCACAATAGCGGGAGCGTCAGCGCGGGCTGGTTGCGTGCGCTCCCGCACCCCGGAAAGCGGCCATGGCGCTTTGGGTGTTCGTGGTGTCGGGGTGCGGGGTTTCTGGCGTTCTGCGCTCGTTCTCCCGCGCGCGGGTTGCTACAATGGCCGGATGGACGTATCGCATATCCTTGACGAGCTGAACGACGCCCAGCGTGAGGCGGTCTCCGCCCCGCCGGGCGGGATGCTGGTGCTGGCCGGGGCCGGCAGCGGCAAGACCCGGGTGCTGGTGCACCGTATCGCCTGGCTGATCCAGGTGCTGGGTGCCTCCCCCTGGAACGTGCTGGCGGTGACCTTCACCAACAAGGCGGCGCGCGAGATGCGCGGACGCATCGAGGCGCTGCTCGCCCAGCCGGCCGGCGGCATGTGGGTCGGCACCTTCCACGGCCTGGCCCACCGCCTGCTGCGGGCCCACTGGCGGGAGGCGGGTCTGCCCCAGGGCTTTCAGATCCTCGACGCCGAGGACCAGTTCCGACTGATCAAACGCCTGCTCAAGTCCCTCGGTCTGGACGAGGCGCGCTGGCCGCCGCGCCAGATCCAGTGGTATATCAACAGCCAGAAGGACGAGGGGCTGCGTCCCGGGCACCTGGATGACGGCGGCGATCCTTACCAGCGCCAGATGATCCGCCTCTACGGAGAGTATCAGTCCGCCTGCGAACGCGGCGGGGTGGTGGATTTCGCCGAGTTGCTGCTGCGCGCCCACGAACTGTGGCGCGACCGCCCCGACATCCTGCACCACTACCGGGAGCGCTTCCAGCATGTGCTGGTGGATGAGTTTCAGGACACCAACACCATCCAGTACGCCTGGCTGCGCCTGCTGGCCGGCGAGCGCGACAACCTGTTCGTGGTGGGTGATGACGACCAGTCGATCTATGGCTGGCGCGGCGCGCGGGTGCAGAATATCCGCGATTTCCAGAAGGACTACGCGGGTGCCCCGCTGCTGCGGCTGGAGCAGAACTACCGCTCCACCGGCACCATCCTCCAGGCCGCCAACGCGGTGATCGCCAACAACCCCTCGCGCCTGGGCAAGGAGCTGTGGACAGCCGATGGCGAGGGGGAACCGATCCGGCTCTATGCCGCCTTCAACGAGGTGGACGAGGCACGCTTCGCCATCGAGCGGATCCGCCACTACCTGGAGCGGGGTCACACCCGCTCCGAGGTGGCGATCCTCTACCGCTCCAACGCCCAGTCGCGCCAGTTCGAGGAGGCGCTGATCCAGGCTCAGATCCCCTACCGGGTCTACGGCGGCCTGCGCTTTTTCGAGCGTGCCGAGATCAAGGACGCCCTCGGCTATCTGCGCATGGTGGCCAATCCCGAGGATGACGCCTCCTTCGAGCGCGCCGTCAACACGCCGCCACGGGGCATCGGCGCGCGCACCCTGGAGCTGCTGCGCGCCCATGCCCGGTCCTCCGGGTTGCCGCTGTGGCGCGCGGCCCGGGAGCTGGCCGGGGGCGGGAGTCTTACCCCCCGGGCCGCCGGCGCCCTGGGACGGTTCATCACCCTGATCGAGCGCCAGCGTTCGATCACCGAGGGGATGGCGCTGCACGAGGTGGTCTCGCAGGTGATCGCCGCCTCGGGCCTGACCGAGCACTTCCTGAAGAGCCGCGACGGCAAGGGCGAGGACCGGGTGGAGAACCTGGAGGAGCTGGTCAACGCCACCCGCGAGTTTGATTACTCCCTGGCGGAGGATGCCAGCATGGACCCGCTCACCGCCTTTCTGGCCCATGCCGCCCTGGAGGCGGGCGAGGCCCAGGGCGACCCCCATGAGGCGTGCGTGCAGCTGATGACCCTGCACTCGGCCAAGGGGCTGGAGTTTCCCCTGGTGTTTCTGGCCGGTCTGGAGGAGGGGTTGTTTCCCCACAGCATGTCGAGCGAGGACCCCGAGCGGCTGGAGGAGGAGCGCCGCCTCTGTTATGTCGGCATGACTCGTGCCATGCGCCAGCTCTACATCACCTACGCGGAGAGCCGGCGGCTGCACGGTCAGGAGAGCTACTCCCGGCCCTCGCGCTTCCTGCGTGAGATCCCGGGGGAGCTGATCGAGGAGGTGCGCGCCAGGCCGCGCATCTCGCGCCCGCTGCATGCCCCGTCCGCCGCCGTCCAGGGCGTCACCGAGTCGGGATTCCAGTTGGGACAGCGGGTATGCCATCCCCGGTTCGGCGAGGGGGTGGTGCTCAACGCCGAGGGGGCGGGCGGCAGCGCCCGGGTACAGGTCAACTTCGAGCGCGAGGGGGCCAAGTGGTTGGTGGTTGCCTACGCCAACCTCGAGGCGTTGTGATGGGGATGTACTCGCTGAGCGCAACAGCCTGAATCCGGCCCCGTGTCTAATATACTCTTTACATGGGAGCTGGGCGGCAATACTGGCCATCTGCATAAACTGGTTCCGATCATCGGCCGGATGATCGCTCGCGGACACAGGGTCTCGTTTATCACCAAGGATCTGATTGGCAGCCGCCGGCTGCTCGGCGATCTGCCGGTGGCACTGTTTCCGGCGCCGCTTTGGCGGGGCAAGGTCAAGGGTCTGCCGCCGGTTGTCTGCTATCCCGATATCCTGTTGCGCACCGGTTTTATGGATACTGATGGCATGGTCGCCCTGGTAGAGGGATGGATGGCGCTGTTTCGCCTGCTTGCGCCGGATTTGATCGTCGCGGAACATTCGCCCGGGGCCCTGGTTGCCGCCAGGGTCGCCCGGCTGCCCTGTGTCTTGGTGGGGACCGGCTTCACCGTGCCCAGGCCCGCTCAGCCCTTCCCCTCCATCACACCATGGCAGAAGGTCGAACCCGACCGCCTGCGCAGCGGCACCGACAAGGCGCGGGAGATGATCAACCGGGTGCTGGTCAAGAGCGGCGGCGAGCCGCTTGAGCGGCTCGCCGACCTGTTCACCCCGCACGATTCGGTATTGACCACGTTGCCGGAACTCGACCACTACGGTCCCCGCCCCGCCGCCAGTTATTGCGGACCGATTATGCTCCGCTCCACAAAACCGCGTCCCCAATGGCCGCAAAGCGGCGGGCCGCGCATATTCGTTTATCTGCACGCGCATCTGCCGGTGTTTCCCGAGCTGATGCGGCAATTGGCCGAACTGGAGTGCGCCGCGCTTGTGGTGGCGCCGGATCTCGCCAGCAGCGATGTAAAGCGGTTTCAGCGTGCACATTTGCGTCTTACCCCGGAGCAGGTGGATATGGGGATGGTGGCCGAGGAAGCCGATGCGGTCTTCAATCACGCCTCCCATGGCATGGTGGTCGAGTTATTGCGACTGGGAAAGCCGCCGATCATGCTCCCCAGCTACGTCGAACAGGCCCTTTTGGCCTATCGGGTTTTCCAGCGGGGGTTGGGGATCATGGCGCAACCGAGTTCGGGGGGGTGGGATTATGGGAGACTGATCCGCCGGCTGATCGGTGACCAGGCGATGGCCGCGAAGGCCGCCGCTTTCGCGAAACGCTATCGCGCGTTTGATCAAAACCAGGTGCTTGAGGCGTTGGCGGAGAAGCTGGAACATCTGGCCGGATCTTGACATAGCGCCCGCCGGGCGGTTTCCTGAGCCTCGGTTCCTCCGGCCCGATTGTGAGGCAGATCCCATTGACATCCCCCCCTGTTTCTGAAATAAAGTACTACGCGCGTTTATTTGGCTCGCTGGGAGTAGGGAATTTTCTCCTGGTGCCGCCTGCCTGCGGCAGGTGAAGTCACGAAAGTAACGGTTTGTTCCGTAGTGTGTGTGCGGATGCCGCATACACTGCATGGGCAGACATGGACGGTTATCTATCAATTTAAGGTGAGACACGATGTTCAACGTCGAAAAGCAGCTCTTCAACTGGCGTCAATCCCGCAAGAATGGCAAGGAAATCAATCTCTGCACACGCATGTTGGTGGGTGGCCTGCTCGTGGTTGCGGCAACGGGGGGGGCGCTGGCCGCACCCACCGGCGGGGCCGTGCAGCAGGGGCTGGCGACGATTGACCCGGGTCCGGATACGACGATCACGCAGACATCGGATCTGGTGCGAATCGACTGGACCGGCTTCGATACCAGTGCGGGAGAGAGTGTCACCTTCATGCAGCCACGCGCGCTTTCGGTAGCCGTCAACAGGATTACCGGCGGCCGGACCGATTTTCAGGGTGCGCTTACCGCCAATGGCCGTGTCTTTCTGATCAATACCAGCGGCATTACTTTCGGAGCCAGCGCCCAGGTCAACGTGGGTGCCCTGGTCGCCACCGTTTCCGATCTCGATGCCAACGCCATGAACGGACAGTTCGAAGTCCTGAGCGAGGGCGGTGACCCCTACGCCGATCCGGCGACTTACTACGGCGGCTATCTGACTGGTGATCTGACGATCCCCTTCCTCGGCGGGGATATCGAGAACGGCGCCAGTGTGGAAAACTACGGCACCATAGAAACCATCTCCTCCGCTAACCGCCATGGAGAGCGAAGCGAAGGCGGTTAGTCCCCGATAGGCGTAGGCGCGGTTGTATGGCCGCAGTTACGACCGATAGGGAGTGACGTAGGGCATACAAATAGCGCATCCGA